>NZ_CP029693.1:606250-909375 GCF_003228315.1 Pseudomonas putida | reverse complement strand
TGGAGGCACCGGTGATCAGCACGGTTTTACCGGCGAGAGAGAAGGGGGAATGGGAAAGGGAGACTGTTTCGTTCATTGCAGGTGTCCTGTTGACGAGAGAAGCAGGCACCGAATGGATGCCTGCCGGTTGTGGTCAGATGCGTTCGATCGTGGTTTTGCCGGCCGCCACAAGACGCTCCAGCAGAGGTGCCGGGGTGAACCACATCTGGCCGTATTCGCTCAGGGACTGACGGTAGTGCAGGATGCCGGCCAGGACCTTGTCCAGACCATATTGCTCGGCATAGTGCATAGGGCCGCCGAGGTGCGCCGGGAAGCCGTACCCGTTGATCCAGACCAGATCGATATCACTGGCGCGCAGGGCGATGCCCTCATCCAGCAACTGAATGCCTTCGTTGATCAGCATGAACAGGCAACGGTCATGTATTTCCTGTTTGTCGATGGCTCGACGGGGTACGGACAGTTCTGCGGCCAGGCGTTCGGCCGCGGCAACGACATCAGGATCGTTGCGCCTTTCCCGCCCTTCGTAAGCGTAAAAACCACGTGCGGTTTTCTGGCCGAAGCGACCCATGCTGTACAGCTCATCACCTAGGCGGCAATAGCTCGGATCGTGCGCAATGGCGGCACGGTTGGCATCGCGCACCAGAAAGTTCACGTCGACGCCGGCCAAGTCGAGCATGGTGAACACACCCATGTTCAAATCCAGGTCAGTCAGCACGCCATCCACCTGTTCCGGGGTAGCGCCTTCGAGGACCAAGCGGTGGGCTTCGCGGGCATAAGGTTCGAGCATGCGGTTGCCGATAAAACCGAAGCACACACCGGACACCACCGGGATCTTGCCGATGGTGCGGCCCATCTTGAGGGTGGAGGCCAGCACTTGAGCCGAGGTTTCCCGGGCGTTGACCACTTCCAGCAGTCGCATGACGTTGGCCGGGCTGAAAAAATGCAGACCGATAACATCCTGCGCACGGGAGGTCACGGCAGCGATCAGATCGACGTCCAGAGAAGAGGTGTTGGTCGCCAGAATGGCGCCGGGCTTGCACACGCGATCAAGGCTGCGGAACACTTCCTGCTTGATCTCGAGCTTTTCGAACACCGCTTCGATCACCAGGTCGGCGTCGGCCAGGTCGGCGTAGTCGAGAGTGCCGGTAAGCAGTGCCATGCGCTGCTCCAGCGTGGATTCGCTCAGCTTGCCGCGTTTGACGCTGATGCCGTAGGTCTTTCGGATATGCGCCAGGCCGCGATCCAGTGCGTCACCCTGACGCTCCAGCAAGGTCACCGGGATGCCGACATTGGCGAAGTTCATGGCGATGCCACCGCCCATGGTGCCGGCGCCGACGACCGCGACTTTGCCAATCGCAAGCAACGCCGTCGAGGCGTCGATTCCGGGTATCTTGCCCGCTTCGCGTTCGGCGAAGAACACATGGCGCAATGCCTCAGACTGGGAAGACGCTTCAGCCTGCTTGAACAGTGCAACTTCCCGGGCCAGTCCCTGGTCTAGCGGCAACACGCAAGCGGCTTCTACGGCGGAAAAAACCAGACGGGGAGCCAGACGGCTCTTCCAGCGGGGCTCATTTTCACTGCGGTAACGTTCAAAGAAATCTGCCGCCAAGCCTTCGGCCGGTTTGGCGAAACGCTCGGCGGGTCTGGCCGGGGCGTGGACGGTGATCAGTTCGCGGGCATAGACACAGGCGACTTCAAGCAATTGTTCGGGGCTATCGGCGAGCCGGTCGACAATCCCAAGCTCCAGAGCACGACCGGCCGACACAGGGGCGCCGCTCATCATCATGTCCAGAGCCGCTTGGGCCCCAATCAGCCGAGGCAGACGCTGGGTGCCGCCGGCGCCGGGTAACAACCCGAGATTGATTTCCGGAAGGCCTACGCGAGTCTGCGGTTCGCCGATGCGATAGCCGCAGGCGAGTGCGAGCTCAAGGCCACCGCCCAGCGCCAGCTTGCCAATAGCGGCCACCAGGGGTTTGTCAAGACAGGTCAGGCGCAGGCAAAGGTCAGGTAGATTCGGCGCAGCAAAGGACGCTGCGCTGCCGAATTCGCTGATGTCCGCGCCGGCGCTGAACAAGCCATTGGCGCCATAGAGGACAATGGCGCGCACCGAGGCGTCGGCATTGGCCTGTTCGCAGGCCTGGAGTATGGCTTCACGCAGGGGTTGCCCCAGGGCGTTGACCGGCGGGCGAGCCAGACCGATCAACGCTAGATTGTCTTGTACCTGATAAGTGACCAGGGAATTCATGATGACTCCTTGTTGTGGCTGAAGGGGGATGGACAGGCTCAGAACCACGGGTCCTGCATGTCGAAGCTGGTGCAATCGGCACGGATCAGCAAACGTGACTGCGCCTCGATGGTGGCCAGCTCCCAGTCGATGAAGTAGCGCGCCGCTTGCATTTTTCCGTTGTAGAAATCCGCCTCGCTGCCGGTCGCGCCCTCGCTCAGGGCGCGGCTGGCAATCAGTGCCATGCGCAACCACAGCCAGCCAACCAGCACACGACCGAAGAGGTCGAGGTAGACGGTGGCGTTTGACAGGCCTCGCTCGGCATCTTCAGCGACTTGTTCAATCAGACTTTTGGTTGTTTGTTGGAGGCAGTCCAGAGCGCAGGCGAGTTCATCGGCGAGTGCCGCACAGCGATGGTCGCGCGCAGCCTGCTCAAGGGTTTGGCGCACGTTGCCGACAAACAGACGGTAGCCCATTGCGCCGTTCTGTTGCAGCTTGCGCCCCAGCAGATCAAGGCCGTGAATACCCTCAGTACCTTCGTGGATGGGGTTCAGGCGATTGTCGCGGTAGTACTGCTCCAGTGGGTATTCGCGGATATAACCGGAACCGCCGAGAACCTGAATGCCGATGTCCGAAGCAATGACTCCATATTTGGAAGGGTACGACTTGACCATGGGGATCAGCAGGTCGAGCAGTTCGCGGGCTTCGTGGCGTGCCGTTTCGTCGGGCGAGGTATGCGCGTCCTCATACAGGGTGCTGGCATACAGGCACAGCGCCAGACTTCCTTCGGCATAGGTTTTCTGCTGCAACAACAAGCGGCGCACGTCGGCGTGTTCCACGATGCGCACCTGCGGCGACAGAGGGTCCTTGTTCCCCGGTCGACGGCCCTGAGGTCGCTCTCGGGCATAGTCCAGCGCCCGGTTGAAACTCTGATACGCCAACGCCGAAGCCCCCAGTGCCACTCCGATGCGTGCTTCGTTCATCATCTGGAACATGTAGGACAAACCTTTGTTGGCTTCACCCACCAAGTAACCGACGGCACCGGCCTGTTCACCGAAATTCAGTACGGTGGAGGTGGTGTTGCGATAACCCAGTTTGTGCAGCAGGCCGGCCAGGGCTACGTCATTGCGGGCACCCAATGTGCCATCGTCATTGACCAGGAACTTGGGCACCAAAAACAGCGAAATACCTCGGGTGCCGGCCGGTGCGCCTTCGATTCGTGCGAGCACCAGGTGCACGATGTTTTCTGTTAGCGAGTGGTCGCCACCGGAAATGAACATTTTCTGGCCGAACAGGCGATAGTTCCCGTCGTCGGCCGGGCGGGCGAGGGTCCGCAGGTCACCGAGTGCAGAACCCTGGCCAGGCTCGGTCAAGGCCATGGTACCGCTGAAGCGCCCGTCTAGCATGGGCGGCAGGAAGCGCTGGCGCAGCACATCGCTGGCAAAGCTCTTGATCAGGTTGGCGGCACCGATGGTCAGGAACGAGTACGCCACCGTGGCGATGTTGGCCGCGTTGAAGTACGCCATGCAGGCCCGCAGGATGACTTCAGGCAGTTGCAAACCGCCGTCGTTGGCATCGTGATGCGCGGCCAGGAAACCAGCTTGGGCGAACGCGTCCCAGGCCGACTTGGTTTCCGGGATCAGGGTAACCTTTTCACCGTCGAAACTCGGCTCGTGCGCATCGCCTTTCTGGTTATGCGGGGCAAAATAGTCGGCGGCGATGTCGCGAGCGGTTTGCAGTGTCGCATCGAATACAGAGCGGTCGTGATCGGCATAACGCGGGCGCTGCAATAGTGCCTCGGTATCGTTCAGTTCATAGAGCTGGAAACTCAGTTCGCGTTCATTGAGCAAAGCATCAGTCATGGTTTTTTCTCGCATGGCGTCGGTCACCTTTTCGGCCGACCGGAATGATCCTGCCCAGTAGATCCAAATCCGGCGCCTCGCGCGCTATCCCAAAAGGGGGGGCAGGGGTAACGCGGACGTGCCGCCCACCCATTCAAGGGAGGGTCATGCGCGACTTTCTCTGGATAAGCTGGCCATACCCCGATCCCCTTGCGGGTCATCGGGGCGGATGGCGTCCAGAGAGGTACAAGTGGTGTATCGCAAATTGTTTTCGGTGACAGGCAGACCCCGCAGGCTCGACGGCGGGGCCCTGTTTGGCACGACCCCGCGCAACGCCTGGATCGAATGGCTGAGCCCTGACTACGACAATGAGGTCGAATTGGCGTGCCGGGCGCTGCTGGTGCAACAGGACGGCTTGAACATCCTGGTCATGGCGGGCACCGATGCGCTGTTCGCGCCACTGCCGCGCACCTGCCGCTGCCAGCGTCCGACTCCGGGCCTGCTGGAAGGGCTTGCCCGGCTGGGGGTGGAAGAAGCGCAGATACACGCCGTGGTACTCACCCATCTGCATGCGATGCTCGCGCCGGAAGTGCGCCTCGCCGTCAGTGAAGGCGAGGCGCCCCGGCTGTTGTTTCCGACCGCTCGTTATCTGGTCGGCCGACAGCACTGGATGCGTGCGAACCATCCGCACCCGCGAGACCGAGCGCTGTTCGTCCCGCAAATCATCAGTCAGCTGCAAGGCAGTGGGCGAATGCACCTGATCGACGAATGCTCCAGCAATCTGCTGGGAGAAGGCTGGCGCTTTCACCTCAGCGATGGCCATACCCCCGGGCAACTGTTGCCCGAAATCGATATGCCCGGCGGCCCGATCATTTTTGCCGGTGATCTGGTCCCTGGCCGGCAGTGGCTCGCGCTCGACCTGACCACGGCTTTCGACCGCAACCCGGAAAGCCTGATCGATGAAAAGGAGCGCTTGCTCGATCACGTGGTGGCCGAGGGAGGGCGACTGTTCCTGAGCCGCGACCCGAGCGTCGCGATGATCAAGGTCGCCCGTGACAAGCAGCACCGTTATCAACCTTTTGATCAACACGCCGCCTTGCATCGGCTGGACAGTTGAAAATAACCCGCTCACCAGGAGATCCCCATGAAAGTAATGGCTGCTGTAAAGCGCGTGGTCGACTACAACGTGAAAGTCCGCGTCAAGGCGGACGGTTCCGGCGTCGACCTCGCTAACGTGAAAATGGCGATGAATCCGTTCTGCGAAATCGCTGTGGAAGAGGCGGTTCGTTTGAAGGAGCAAGGTGTTGCCACTGAAGTGATAGTGGTCAGCGTGGGTTCGTCCCCCGCACAGGAGCAATTGCGTACCGCACTGGCACTGGGCGCCGACCGCGCCATCCTGGTAGAAACCGATGACGCACTGGGTTCCCTGGCCGTGGCCAAGCTGCTCAAGGCCGTGGTGGACAAGGAACAACCGCAACTGGTGATCCTCGGCAAACAAGCCATCGACAGCGACAACAATCAGACGGGCCAGATGCTCGCCGCATTGAGCGGTTACGGTCAGGGTACGTTCGCATCCTATGTCGAAATCAGAGAGGACAAGGTGACCGTGACGCGGGAAATCGACGGCGGAGCGCAGACCGTTTCCCTCAAGCTACCAGCCATCGTCACCACCGACCTGCGTTTGAACGAGCCGCGCTACGCATCTCTGCCCAACATCATGAAAGCCAAGAAGAAGCCTCTGGAAGTGCTGACACCGGGCGCCTTGGGCATTTGCACCGACTCCACCAACAAGACCGTAAACGTCGAAGCGCCTGCCGCGCGCAGCCCGGGAATCAAGGTCAAGTCGGTGGCCGAACTGGTCGAGAAACTGAAAAATGAAGCGAAGGTGATCTGATGACTATTTTGGTTATTGCCGAACACAACAACATGCTGCTGGCGCCCGTCACCCTGAACACAGTGGCGGCCGCCGCGCAAATCGGCGGCGACATTCATGTGCTGGTGGCGGGTCAGGGCGCAGGTGCGGTTACTGAAGCCGCGGCGAAAATCCCGGGTGTCAGCAAAGTGCTGGTTGCCGACCAGGCCGCCTATGCCCATCAGTTGCCGGAGAACGTCGCAGCGTTGATCGCCAGTCTGGTGATCGAGCAGCACTCGATTTATACCCACGTACTGGCCGCAGCCACCTCCAATGGCAAAAACATCCTGCCACGGGTTGCCGCGCAGCTGGATGTGGATCAGATCTCCGAAATTATCTCGGTGGAAAGTCCCGATACCTTCAAACGCCCGATCTATGCCGGTAACGCCATCGCCACTGTTCAATCCAACGCTGTGGTCAAGGTCATCACCGTGCGTACCACCGGTTTCGACCCGGTGGTTGCCGAAGGGGGGGCGGCAACTGTTGAGTTCGTCGATACCGAATACAACGCCGGCACCGCAAGCTTCGTCAATGAAGTGCTGGCCAAGTCCGACCGTCCGGACCTGAGCGCCGCGAAGATCGTCGTATCCGGTGGCCGCGGTATGCAGAACGGTGACAACTTCAAGCACCTGTATGCGCTGGCCGACAAACTCGGCGCGGGTGTCGGTGCCTCCCGCGCCGCGGTGGACGCGGGCTTTGTCGCCAACGACATGCAGGTTGGCCAGACTGGCAAGATCGTTGCGCCACAGCTGTACATCGCCGTCGGTATCTCCGGCGCGATCCAGCACCTGGCTGGCATGAAAGACTCCAAGGTGATCGTGGCGATCAACAAGGACGAGGAAGCGCCGATCTTCCAGGTGGCCGATTACGGCCTGGTAGCGGATCTGTTCGACGCCGTTCCGGAGTTTGAACGCTTGGTTTGAGCTATTCCCGATTCCGACCGTGCCCCCGCAAACGCGCGGTTGGAATCGCGATCAGCAACAACAGAGCGCCTGACACCAGCAACACCGCTAACAAATCGAATGCCAGGTACAAACTGCCGGTAGCGGCTTTCAAAGCGCCAACGGCAGTCTGGCTGAGGAAACCCGCCAGGTTGCCGAGACTGCTGATAAGGGCGATTCCGCCGGCAGCGGCGGGTCTGCTTAGCAATGCGGGCGGGATCGTCCAGAACAATGGCATCGCCGCCAGCGCCGCCGCACCCCCAACGCTGATCAATGCCATGGACAATGCAGTGTGCCCCTCGACCAGATCCAGAAGGCAAAAGCAAGCTGCGGCTGTCAACAGGGTCAGGCTCAAGTGCCAGCGTCGCTCCATATGGCGATCGGAGCTGCGACCGAGCCAGAACATGGCACATAGACCGGCCAGGAACGGCAGGCTGGTGGCCAGGCCAATCAATTGCAAGTCTTGCAGACCAAAGCCGCGTACCAGGGACGGTAACCAATACGACACTGTGTTGGCGGCACTGTAGATGCAAAAACACACCAGACCGGCGACATACAGCCGTGGATCGCGTAACGCGCTGACAAAACCCGAACCTGCCGACTCATGGGGCGACTCATTCGCCAGAGCCTCGCGGATCTGACGTTTTTGATCGTCGTCGAGCCAGCGCGCCTGGTCAGGCCGGTCGGTCAACCAAACGCGTCCGATCAAGCCCAGCATCACTGCGGGCAATCCGGTCAGGACAAACAGTACCTGCCAGTCGCGCAATCCGAGCCAGCCGTGCAGTTGGGCCATGATGGTGCCTGACAGTGGGCCACAGATCATGCCCGCGACCATGCCGGACATGAAAAACGATGCGGTGATACGCCCGCGCACGGAGGCCGGAAACCAGTAGGTGAGGTACAGAATCAGACCGGGGAAAAATCCTGCCTCGGCGACACCGAGCAAAAAACGCGCAACGAGCAGTTGCTCGGGGCTGGTGACAAAGGCTGTGATCACGGTGATCAGGCCCCAGAGGATCATGATCCGGGTCAACGTGGCACGTGCGCCGACACGCTGCATGTACAGGTTGCTCGGTACTTCAAACAGGATGTAACCCAGATAAAAGACCCCGGCGCCGATGCCGTAGGCCGTATCGGTGAGCAGGATGTCTTCGGCCATCCGCAGCTTGGCGAACGACAGGTTGAGGCGGTCGATGGCATTGAGAATGAACGCCAGCACCAGGTACGGCATCAGGCGCCAGATGACCTTGGAGTAGGTGCGTTTCAGTTCGTTAGAAGTGGCGGAATCTGCCGGGAATTGCGGGATGGCATCGCTCATTGAAGCGCTCCTCAGTGGCCCGGTTATTGTTGTATTGGAACTTCTGGGGGCCGTTCTGGCGAGTATAAAGAGCCGCTGATGGTGCAATGTTCCGGATTCGTAGATTCAATCAACCTATTGAATTCACAGGTAAATACTGGGCATTGATGCGCAGGCCCGATAGCCGGCTCCGCATTCGCTGCGAACCGGCTTGCATTCAGGTTTCGTAGCTCAGAAGACCTGGCGGTAGATCGCCTGTATGTCGTCCAGAGTCACCTCACGAGGGTTGTTGTTCAGCAAACGCGTCTGTTTGGTCGCATCCATCGCCAGAGCATCGAGGTCATCCAGAGTGATACCCACGTCCCGCAGGCGGGTCGGCAAACCAAGACGGACAGGTAAAGCTTCCAGGTGATCGATCAGTGCATGGGCTCTTTCGGTCACCGATCCTTGTATTTGCGGTAGCAGAATGGCGGCCAGTTCGGCGTAAAGCGGTGCCGCTGCCTGCAGGTTGAAACGCATCACCGGTGCCAGCACCAGCGAATTGGAAAGGCCGTGGGGAATATGGAAACGAGCGCCCAGCGGGTAAGCCAGCGCATGCACCGCAGCCACCGGAGCATTGGCAAACGCCATGCCCGCCAGGCAGGCACCGAGCAACATCTGCTCGCGCGCTTGCGCGTCCGAGCCGTGATTACACACATGCTCAAGATTGTCCCCCAATAACCTCAGTGCCTCGCGAGCCAGACAATCGGAGATGGGGTTCTTCAGGTGCCTGGAAGTAAAGGATTCGATGGCGTGAACCATGGAATCAATACCCGTCGCGGCCGTGACCGAGCGAGGCAGACCCAGCGTCAGGTCCGCATCCAGCAAGGCGATGTCCGGCAACAGGGCTGGCGAGATGACCACGTTCTTCTGACCCTCGCCGGTGGTGACCACCGATATCGCAGTGACTTCAGAGCCGGTGCCTGCGGTGGTGGGGACCAGAATCAGCGGCAGGCGCCGGCCATTGGTCTGGTCGATGCCGTAGATATCGGCCAGGGTTTCTTCGCTGCGCGCCAGCAGCGCTGTCAACTTGGCCGCATCCAGAGAACTGCCACCCCCGAAACCGATCACGCAATCGGCGTAGCACTGCCGCGCGGCGTGCACTGCGTCAAGAATCACCGATTCCGGCGGGTCGGCCTGGACGTTACTGAATACTTGCAACGCGATGCCCAAGCGGGCGAAACCGCGTTCCACCGGAGCCAGCAGTCCGGTTGCCAGGACGCCGGCATCCGTGACCAGCAGTACGGAGCGGTACCCCATCGACTGCACTTGTTCGGCAAGGCGCGCTGCGGCGCCGCGCTCGATGATGATCGATCGGGTGGTGTTGAACAGCAAGCGACGCGTCATGTGATTTCCCCGTGGACAGGCCGTTGGTCGGCGGTGTCCTGCGAGGTTAAGTGTCGGTCGTCTGCCGCTCCCCCCTCTGGAGGGGAGGGTTCAGTCGATCAGTTTATGGTTACGCGCCCAGACCATGGCGTCGTATCGGCTGGAAACCCCGAGCTTGGCGTAGATGTTGCGCAGGTTCCATTTCACGGTGTCCAGGGTGATATCCAGAGTATGGGCGATGCGTTTGCTCGACATGGCCTGAGCCACAAGGCTGAGAATCTCGCGCTCCCGGGGCGTCAGTTGCGGCTCTTGCCCCGCTGTTGTCGTGCGCCGTGCACGTGTGGTCGCCGCAGCGGGTGCGCAGGGGCCGGAGAGTTTACTGATCAGTTCGTCCACATAGCTGCGCACGGGATCTTCAAGAGGGGTCCGGGCCAGACGGCCAAGCAGTTTCTCGCTCAAGGCACCTTCGTCCAGCAAGGTGCGAATCAGTCCAAGGCGCTGTCCGGCCTCCACGGCCCGACGCAGACACTCGAGGGATTCTTCTGGACAATCGAGGTCTTCGAGAACTCCAGCCGACAGCAGGTCGACCAGCACTGTAAGGCGATAGCGGTGGAAGCGTTCGGCGTAGTCTCTCACCGTTTTCAAAGCCTGCAGGGCTGCCTGGGAATCCTCGTTGATGAGTACCCGTGCACGCGACAGTGCGGCAATCGCCGGCAGTTCCGCCCGGCCACCGCGCTCGCTGCCGTGGGCGCGGACAAGCTCTTCGAGCGATTGCAACAATTCCATGGCCTGATTGCGCTGGCCCTTGATCAGACTCACGCGGATCTGTTCGCTCAGCAACTGGGCCACCGGTCGAATCTGTCCCAGGCAGCGTAAATGAGCGATTTGCTGGCGCAGAAAGGTCAGCGCGGCATCCGGACCTTTTTGCAGCAGGTCGAGACGGCTGCGGCTGATGTTGGTGCGCACGATGACTTCGGGAACGGAGGAGTGCAGCAGGCCAAAGCGGTTGGCAATCAGCTCGCGGGCGTCATCGATCCGGTCAAGCTCGTAGAATGCATCGGCCAGAAGGCTAGCGCAGAGATTGGCGCAAATCGAACGGTGTCCGCCCTCCCGGGTGGAGCGTTCCAGCAATTCGGATACCAGCGGCTCGGCCACGCCGATCTCACCGCTGATCATATAGGTGGTCAAGCGTGCCGATTCCGCGACCAGCGCCATGTCGTTGCCGCGATCCTGCGGCGGTATCGGATGAATGTCGAACAAGCGGCGGGCATCGGCATAGCGTCCCGCGGTGTAATAGGCGACGGCCAATGCCGCCAGCAGCATGTAGCGCAGGAAGGGGTTTTCCATGGGCGCATCGAGCACAGGCTCCAGCAGGCCGATCGTATGCTCGCTGTCGTCTTCCTGTATGGCGATGGCCGCATGGATCAGCGGCAGGCCGCTGATCAGCTCGGGGTGCGCGCTCAGGTCACTGGCCTTTAAACGATCGAGCCAGGGTTTTGCCCGCGCCGGACGCGAAGTCAGCGAAACCGTGACGCAGGCCAGAAACAGCAGGCGTTGGTGGGAAAACAGCACGTCCTCGGGCAAGCGTTCCAGCAAACGCAAGGTTGGTGCGAGGTACTCAAGGCTCCAGGTGGCGGGGGCTGCCGCTTCGATGACTCGTATCGCAAAATCGGTGTCGTCACCCAGGCTGGCGTGGCGCACCGCTTCGGTGAGGCAGTTGTGCGCGGCGAACCAATGGGCACCGAGGCGGTGCAGGGCGCGGATATCCCCGCCCCGACGTTCCAGGCGCGCGCTGAGGAATTCACCGAACAGCGGCTGGAAGCGATACCAGGTCCTCCGGTCCTCGGAGTCGACCCGTTGAATCAGAAGGTTCTCGTCTTCCATGCGCTGAAGCAGTTCACCGGCTTCGGTATGCCCCGTCACGGCGACCGCCATGGCAGCGTTGAATCGACGGAAGATCGACAACGCTTCGGCCACTTCCACCAAGTCCTTTGGCAGGTGTGCCACCACTTCTTCGCTGAGATAGCTTTGCAGATCACTGGATCGCCAGACCAGGTCATTGAGCACCGATCGGGTAGAGGGGCGGTTCTTGAGCATGATCACGATCAGTTGCAGGCACGACGGCCAGCCGCTGGTCAGGTCATGGATCAGGCTCAGCTCATCGGCGTTGATCTTGTCGGTGCCCAGGTTCTCTTCGACGAAGGTGCGAGTCTCGGTCAGGTCGAACGGCAGCTCGGCACTTTCGATTTCTACCACCTGGTCCATGACCCGCAGGCGCGACAGGCTCAGCGGCGGATTGACCCGCGAGGCCAGTACCAGGTGCAGGTTGCCCGGAATCTGGTCGAGCAGTTTTTGAATCAGCTTGTGGGCATGGGGGACTTCCACATGGTGGTAGTCATCGACGATCAGATAGAGCTCCTTGCTGATCATCGCCGCCCCTTCGACGATGATCGCGACGCAGGTTTCCATTGCAGGCACCGTGCTGTCTTCGCGGATCAGGTCGATGTCCACTTCGATTCCCAAGCGGCGTAACCCTTCAAACAGCGCGGTGCAGAAAGCGGCGTAGCCCTTGTCCTCGGCCGTCAGCGAAACCCACGCAACTTCCGCGCCCGCCATGAGTCGATCCTGACGCCACTGGGCCATTAAGGTCGTCTTGCCGTAGCCCGCGGCGCCGGTGACCAACGCCAGTTTGCAGTGATGCATGAGTTTGAGCCGGGCGAGCAGGGCAGTACGCAGCACATGGCGAGAGCCGATACGCGGTGGCGAAAATCTGGTCGAAACCAGGTGTCTGGCTGGGGTGTCTGGCAACTTCTTGTCCTCGCGCCACGGGCATGGCAACTCACAAGCCGGGCGAAACTAGCCAACCTGTCGATACAGGTCAAGATTTTACGATAGTGCCATTTGAGCCCTTGTGGGAGCGAGCCTGTGAGCGATGGCAGTGTGTCAGCCGCCGAAGATGTTGAATGTGCTGGCGCCTTCGCGAGCAGGCTCGCTCCCACAAGGGACCAGCGGCGCTGCTCAAATTCAAGTGGCAGTCCATCCGCAAAGGGGGGGACGAGAGTGCAGCCTTGTTTTCTAAGATCTTCCCGGTTCCCGTTTTGGGCACTTACGAAGGAATCACGATGAAACTGGATAATAAAGTAGCCGTCGTCACGGGCGCGGCATCGGGGCTTGGCCTGGCCACGTGCAAGGCGCTGGCGGCAGCCGGGGCGAAGGTGGTGGGGTTCGATCTGGATCAACAGAGGCTTGATGCAGCGCTGGATGGCATGGTCGGCATCGCCGTCGACGTGTCCGACGAAGCCAGTGTCAAGGCAGCTATCGACGCGGTGGTGCAACGCTTTGGCGCGGTGCATGTGGCGGTGAACTGCGCGGGGATCCTGGGGCCGTGCAAGACGCTTTCCAAGGGCCAGTTGTTTCCAACCGAGCTGTGGAACCGGGTGTTGGGGGTCAACCTCACCGGTACCTTCAACATGATCCGCCACGCGGCCCTGGCCATGTCCACAAACACACCCAATGACAGTGGCGAGCGCGGGGTGATCATCAACACGGCGTCGGGTGCTGCGCGTGAGGGGCAGATGGGGCAAGCGGCCTACAGTGCGAGCAAGGCCGGGGTCATCGGCATGACCTTGCCGATCGCCCGTGACTTGGCCGAACACGGGATCCGCGTGGTGAGCCTGGCACCGGGTCTGTTCGAGTCCGGCATGTCCGCGGGCATGCCGGCGAAAGTCTCCGAAACCATCGTCAACGGCCTGCTTTTTCCTCGGCGCATGGGCCTGCCGGAGGAATTTGCCGCGCTGGTGCGCCATGTGGTGGAGAACGCCTATCTCAATGCACTGACCCTGGATATTCAGTGCGGTACCCGTTGATCTGCTGACACAAATAACGGCAAAAACCTGTGGCGAGGGAGCTTGCTCCCGCTTGAGTGCGTAGCACTCACAAATCGCGCTGGCTGGCGGACTTTTGGGGCCGCTACGCAGCCCAACGCGAGCAAGCTCGCTCGTCACCCTCGGGCCGTGCGGATTACCGCGGGGCGATGCTGCGGTACCAGGCCACACCTTGATCATCCAGTTCGACGCTGACCTCACCACGCAACAACAAGTGATTGAGGCAGGCCAGGGTCTCGCCGGTCGCCAGGGTGAAGCGGGTGGGGTCGTCGCTGCGTACGGCGGTGCTGAACAGCAGTCTGAACAGATCGATCACGCGTCTGGGCTCGCCCAACCCCCCGCGCAGTCGATCCAGTGCGCCATGGGCATCCGCCAGCAGTTGCTCGATCCGCACATGCAGGCCACGGAAAGGTTTGTTGTGCGATGGCAAAACCAACACATCATCTGGCACGCAACGACGCAGCGTTGCCAGGGATTCAAGCCAGTCTTGCAACGGGTCGGCGTCCGGCTCGCTCGGTTGCACCGAAACGTTGGACGAGATACGCGGCAGAACCTGGTCGCCGGATATCAGCAGCTTGCGGTCTGCGTCGTACAGGCAAGCGTGTTCCGGTGAATGACCGGAGCCCACCACCACTTCCCAGAAATGCCCGCCGATGTTCAGCCGCTCACCGTCGCGAATACGTCGGTAGCTGTCGGGTAAGGGTGAAATCATCCGGCCGAAACCGCCGAAGCGTTGGCGAAAACGCTCCAGGGTCTGCTCGTCCCAACCGGCGCGACGGTAGAACGCCATGGTTTCTTCAGGTGCCGGGCGGGTGCTGTCGCTGGTCAGCATTCGGCATTGCAGGTACTCCAGGCGCGTCATCCACAAGCGAGTGGCGGTCTGTCGTGTCAGCCAGCCGGCCATTCCCACATGGTCCGGATGAAGATGGGTGGCGATCACCCGGGTCAGAGGAGCCTCGCTAAGCACGCCTTCGAGTAACGCGTGCCAAAGGGCGACCGTTTGATCGTCCTGAATACCGGTATCGACCAGCGCGGTGCCCGCCCCATCGGCCAGGAGCCAGACGTTGATGGCGCCCAGGGATACCGGCAGCGGCAGCCGCAGCCACTGTACGCCCGGCGCTATCTGCTCGGGTACGCCAGGCAAGGGCGGCGTGGCGAAGGGGTAGCTGATCGGCGCGCCCGCGCTGGTCGGTGTGTCGTCGGTCATGGTGTTCTCCCGTCTGTGTTCAACGCCGGCGCATCCGGTGCAGGTGCGCAATCGGCTCGATGTACCAGACGCTACCGAAGGGGGGTAGGGGTGCACCCCCCTTTCAGAAAGGGGGGGGAGGACAGCGGCCCGACGCTGGCACCCTGCGAAGCACTCGATCACTGATTGAGTGGCTTGCGAACCTGGATGTCCAGGTTCAACCCAGGGGAGGAGGCACCCAGATGAATAACAAGAACAAATCGAATCAAAGTCATCCCACCAGTTCTCATGCATTGAAGGCAACGGTCGTGGCCATGTGCGCGATTGCCTGCGGCAGCGCCGCTGCGGTCGAGATCGATACCGGCAACGACGACATCCAGCTGCGTTGGGACAATACCCTGCGCTACAACCTGGGTATGCGTACCGAAGGGCAGGACAAGGCGATCCTGGCGAACCCGAACAACGACGACGGCGATCGCAACTTCGATAAGCACAGCCTGGTCAATAATCGCCTGGACGTGCTTAGTGAGGCGGATCTCATTTACAAGCAAATGTACGGCGCGCGCGTCAGTGCCGCCCTCTGGTATGACGACGCCTATGCCGGCAATCTGGATAACGACAGCGTCGCCACCTCCAACCACCTTGGCTCCGACGGTAAACCGGCCCTGGGACTGAGCCGCTATACAGACCGCTATTATGAAGGCCCGTCCGGCGAGATCATGGACGCCTTTGTCTTTGGCGAAACCCAGCTCGGCGACATGCCGCTCAAGGCCCGCCTGGGCCGCCATACCGTGAACTGGGGTGAATCGTTGCTGGGCGCTGGCGCCATCCATGGCATTTCCTACGGTCAGGCGCCACTGGATCAGGGCAAGGCGTTGGCCCTGCCGGGGATCGAGGCCAAGGAGCTGTACCTGCCGCGCAATCAGATTTCCACGCAGTTGCAAGTCAACCCCGAGTGGTCTTTCGCTGCGCAGTATTTCTTCGAATGGCGGCCTTCGCGAGTTCCCGAATCCGGCAGCTATCTGGGTTTCGCTGATATCTACCAACAAGGTGGCGAGTCGTTCATCCTCAGCCCCACACTGCGTGCCATCCATGGCGACGACATCGAGCCGCGCAATTCCGGAGATTGGGGCGTGATGACTCGATGGAGTCCGGAGTGGCTGGACGGCACCCTGGGATTCTACGTGCGTCAGTTCTCCGACACCCTGCCGCAAGTGATCTTGCTGGCTAATGCCCGGCCGCAGTATTTCCTCAACTACGCCGACAAGATCGACATGTATGGCATCAGCCTGTCGAAGGAAATCGGCGGCATCAGTGTCGGTGCCGACCTCAACTATCGCCACAACATGCCGCTGGTCAGTTCGGCGGCGCGGATCACCTCGACCGCACAACTGCCGGATGACGGCGACATTCTCGGCGCCCGTGGCGACACCCTGCACGGTGTGCTCAATGCAATCGGCACGGTCAGCCCGACGCCGCTGTTCGACAGCGCCAGCTGGTCGACCGAGCTGACCTGGAGCCGCTGGATTTCGGTCAATGACGACCCGCTCAACCTGTTCAAGGGCTCGTCCGCCTACAAGGCAGTGCCGAGCAACATCGACGAAGTGTCCCGTGACGCCTATGGCATTGCCGTCAATTTCACCCCGACCTGGTATCAGGTGTTCCCCGGCGGCGACCTGTCGATGCCAATCAGTTACTCCCAGGGCCTTTCGGGTAATTCGGCGGTCGCTTCCGGCGGTAACAAGGACGCCGGCAGCTACGCGGTGGGCCTGGGGCTGGACCTCTACAGTCGCTACCGCTTCGATCTGAAGTACGTGGACTACTTCGGTGACTACTCGACCAACCCTGTGACCGGTGCGGCCCTGACGCCAAGCGGCAGCCAGGCGCTGCTGGAAGATCGCGGCGCGGTGTTCTTCACCTTCAAGACCACGCTCTGAGCCGCGCTTGAGTCAATTGCAAGTCCGCCCACGGCGGTCCCGATGCGGACCGCCGCTGGAGCAATGCGCGCTCGCGCGCACCCGATGTGAGGTGACAACGTGTTCAAACAACTCTTGCGGCCACCCTTGTTGATACTTGCCACGCTTCTGGCGTTGCCGACGTTCGCCCAGACGGGTTTCGTCTCGCCACTCGACACACCTGCGTTGCAAAGCGCCAAGGCGATCCAGGCACCCATCAACGCACTGGCCAAGGCCGGGGGACGGCTGATCGCGGCCGGCCAGCGCGGTCATATTCTTTATTCAGACAACGGCGCGAGCTGGACCCAGGCCCAGGTGCCCGTCAGCTCCGACCTGACGGCGCTGGCGTTTCCCGATGCCAGCCAGGGCTGGGCCGTTGGCCACGAAGGCGTTGTATTGCACAGCACCGACGCGGGCAAAACCTGGACCAAACAGCTCGATGGGCAGCAGATCGCCCGGATCCTGCTCAAGCAGTATGGCAACCCCGCCAACCCGGATGACCCGGAGGCGCAGCGCCTGAAGCAGGATGCTGAACTGTTCGCGACCCAGGGCGCCGATAAACCGCTGCTGGACGTGTGGTTTACCGATGAACGCAGGGGATTCGTGACCGGCGCCTTCAACCTGATCCTGCGCACCGAGGATGGCGGCCAAACCTGGACCGCCTGGCAGGACTGTGTCGACAACCCGCGCAGCATGCACCTGTACGGTATGCGTCCGGCAGCCGGCACGTTGTTCATGGTCGCCGAACAAGGTCTGGTGCTGAAGCTGGATCCTGTCAGCCAGCGCTTCGTCAAAATCGAACTGCCTTACGAGGGCACGCTGTTCGGCCTGCTCGGCGATGACCATCTGGTGCTGGTCTACGGCCTGCGCGGCAATGCCTTGCGCAGCCTTGATGGCGGGGCAAGCTGGAGCACGGTCGACACCGGCATCAAGGAAGGCATCACCAGTGGCTTGATCGCCGAAGACGGTTCGATCCTGCTCGCCAGCCAGACCGGTCAGTTGCTTCGTTCCACTGATCGTGGGGCGACATTCAGTCGTGTCCCGCTGGACCGTGTAGCACCCAATTTTGCACTGGCATCTGCTGGCGATGGGGCGATCGCCCTGGCCGGACTGGGTGGCGTGCGCGTGCAAAGCCTGCAACAGAACAAGAAAGTCGGAGAGCTGTGATGGGTAGCCACAACGCCAGCGACAACCTGCAGTCCATCAGCAACATTGCTGATTTCAATCATCAGTCGGGCAGTCGTCTGGAACGGTTGATCTTCAACCATCGCCTGCTGGTCATCCTGCTGTGCGGCATCGTCTCGATCATTCTCGGCTGGGATTCGTCGCGCCTGACGCTCAATGCCGCATTCGAGAAAACCATTCCGCTGAATCAGCCGTACATCCGTAACTTTCTGGAGAACCGCGACGAACTCAAGGGCCTGGGCAATGCCGTGCGCGTGGTGGTGGAAAACCGCTCTGGCGATATTTTTGACCCCGCGTATCTACAGGCGCTCAAGCACATCAACGATGAGCTGTTCCTGACGCCGGGCGTCGACCGGGCCAACGTCAAGTCGTTGTGGATGCCAGTGGTGCGCTGGAACGAGGTGACCGAAGAGGGCTTCGCCGGTGGTCCGGTGATGCCCGACAATTACACCGGCTCCCAGGCCAGCATCGATGCCTTGCGCCAGAACATCGGCCGGGCGCAGTTGCTGGGTAATCTGGTGGGCACCGATTTCCGTTCCAGCATGATTTTCGTGCCGCTGCTGGACAAGGACAACAACACCGGTCAGCCGCTGGATTACTGGGAATTGTCCAAGCGCCTGGAAAGTATCCGCGCGCAGTTCTCCGGCACCCAGGGCAGCGCCGACCTGGACATTCGCATTGTCGGATTCTCCAAGGTCGTAGGCGATCTGCTCGATGGCTTGCAGCAGATGATCCTGTACTTCGCCGTGGCGGCGGTGATCGCGGCGCTGATCATTTTTGCCTGGACCCGTTGTGTGCGCAGCACAGCGCTGGTGCTGGGCTGTTCCTGCATCGCCGTGTTGTGGCAACTAGGGTTGATCGCGCGCCTGGGTTTTGAGCTGGACCCTTATTCGATTCTCGTACCCTTCCTGGTGTTCGCCATCGGCGTGTCCCATGGCGCGCAAAAAATGAACGGGATCATGCAAGACGTGGCCCGTGGCACCCATCGGCTGGTCGCTGCCCGCTACACCTTCCGGCGTCTGTTTCTGGCCGGGGTCACGGCGCTTGTGGCCGACGCCGTGGGCTTTGGCGTGTTGATGCTGATCGATATTCCGGTGATCCAGGACTTGGCGATCACGGCGTCCATCGGTGTTGCCCTGTTGGTGTTCACCAACTTGATCCTGCTGCCGGTGATGCTGTCTTACACCGGCGTCAGCCCCAATGCTGCGGCGCGCAGCCTGCGCAAAGAGCAGCGTGAAACGACCGGGATCTGGCGTTTGCTGGAGCGCTTTACCGAGCGTCGCTGGGCGACGGCACTGCTGCTGGGCTCGGCGCTCCTGACGGTGGCAGGCTTCGTTGTCAGCACCCATCTGAAGATCGGCGATCTGGATGCCGGGGCCTCGGAACTGCGGCCCAACTCGCGCTACAACCTGGATAACGCCTACATCAATAGCAAGTACTCGCTGTCTTCGGATCAGTTCGCGGTCATCGTCAAAACCAAGGCTGAAGGTTGTCTGGAGTACCAGACCCTGGTCGACGCCGATCGCCTGGGCTGGGTCCTGCAACAAGTACCGGGGGTGCAGAGCACGGTGTCTCTGGCCGATGCGGTGCGCAAGATTACGGCGGGCTCCTACGAGGGCAGCCCTAAGTGGATGTCGATTTCTCCCAACCAGGATGTACTCAACTACGCAGCACGGACCGCGAGCACCAGCAACCCTGAGCTATTCAACAACGACTGCTCGGTGATGCCGGTGGTGGCCTACCTCTCCGATCACAAGGCGCAGACCCTGGATCAAGTGGTACAGGCCGCGCAAGCCTTCGCCACCGCGCACAGCACGCCAGACCGCCAGTTCTTGCTGGCCGCCGGCAGCGCCGGGATCGAAGCGGCAACCAACATCGTGGTCAAGAAGGCCAACCTGACCATGCTGATGTACGTGTACGCGGCGGTCATCGTGCTGTGCTTCATCACCTTCCGCAGCTGGCGCGCGGTGGTGGTGGCCGTGGTGCCGCTGGTCATCACCTCGATTCTCTGCGAAGCGTTGATGGTGCTGCTGGGCATGGGCGTCAAGGTCGCGACTTTGCCGGTGATCGCGCTGGGGGTGGGCATCGGCGTCGACTACGCCCTTTATCTGTTGAGCATTCAGCTGGCCCGTCAACGCGCTGGCGACACATTGGCACAAGCCTACCGGCATGCCTTGCGCTTTACCGGCAAAGTCGTGGCGCTGGTGGGCGTGACCCTGGCGGCGGGTGTGATCACCTGGGCGTTCTCGCCCATCAAGTTCCAGGCTGACATGGGCATTCTGCTGACCTTCATGTTCCTCTGGAACATGCTGGGCGCCCTGGCCTTGATCCCGGCGCTATCGCACTTCCTGCTCAGGGATGTGCATGTCACCGGCTCACCGGTGGTCATGCCGGCGACCACGCAGACGTCAGTCGGCAACCCCTCCAAGGCCCGGACTGTGCAATCCGTACAGGCCGATCCGAACCCTGTCTGACCCTCTGAATTCATAAGGAATCACCATGAGCGATACATCCGCAGCGTTCCTCGGCGAACAGGAAATCATGATCCGCGACTCGGCGCGCAAGGTGGCCGCAGAGGTCGTTGCCCCCACGGCGGCCGAACGTGACCGTAGCGCCGCCTGGCCCCGCCGTGAGCTGCAAGACGTTGCCGAACTGGGCTTTCTCGGCATGCTTATCCCCGAAGAATATGGCGGTGCCGGTGCCAGTTTTGTCGAGTACTGCCTGGCCATCGAGGAGTTCGCTGCCGCCGACACCGGATTCGCCACCCTTATTCACGTCCACAACTCGGTGGGCCTGGCCGTGGCGCGGCTGGGTAATGAAGAACAGAAGCGCAAGTACCTGCCGGATCTGGCCAGTGGCAAGCGAATCGGTGCCTTTTTGCTCAGCGAACCCCACGCCGGCTCCGACACGGCAGCGTTCCGTACCCAGGCTCGGCGCGAAGGCGAGCACTACGTCATCAATGGCAGCAAGCAATTCATCTCCAACGGCAACGAAGCGGGCCTGGGCCTGGTGCTCGCGGTGACCGACAAAGCGGCCGGCAAGCAGGGCAGCAGCCTGTTGATCGTCGACCCGCAGCAAAACCCCGGTTATGTCGTGGCACGGGTGGAGCACAAGATGGGCCAGCGCTCGGCCCACGTTGCGCAGATCCAGTTGGAACAATGCCGGGTACCGGTATCGAATCTGCTCGGTGAGGAAGGGGCCGGCTATCGCAGTGTGATGGGGTCGCTGTCGGAAGGACGGGTGGCCATTGCCGCCGTTGCCACCGGTACCGCGCGCGCAGCGCTGGAGGCGGCAGTGGGCTACGCCAAGGAGCGCGAGGCCTATGGCGCGCCGATCATCCAGCTGCAAGGGGTGGCATTCGACCTGGCAGACATGGCGGCGCAAGTCGATGTCGCCCACCACTACATGGTGCATGCCGCGCGGCTTTGCGAGGCAGGGGTGGCCTGCGCCAAGGAAGCATCGATGGCCAAACTGTTTGCCAGCGAAATGGCGGAAAAGGTGTGTTCCGACGCGCTGCAGATCCATGGCGGCTATGGCTATCTCAACGATTTCCCGGTTGAGCGTTATTGCCGCGATGTGCGGGTGACCAAGATCTACGAAGGCACCAGTCACATTCAGAAGTTGATCATCGCACGCAGCCTGGGCTGAAAACTGTGCCTGCCCCCTCCACTGGGAGGGGGGCGCCCGGCAGCTGTAGCAAATAACCTGTTACTGAATGCCGGACTCGTATGTACCGATGGATTCGCGACCATTGGCAGGGAATCAGACCATGAAGATGCAGAAAGCGACTGATGCACAGCGACAGGCGGTGGAAAGTTTCCGTACCTTCCTCGCGTTGGAGGTGACGCCCGTGATTCGAAAGTTTCGGGGTCGTTCCATCCCTGCGGAAAGGATGCGCGAAATCACCCAGGGCGTTGCCGAGTTCGGCTTGCCCGGCGCCAGTATCGCGCCGGCTTTTGGTGGCATGGGTTTCTCCGTCATCACCGAGGCCATGTTGCTTGAGGAACTGTGTGTAGTCTCATGCGAAGTCGCCCACTGTGTCATCGGCAACATGCTCGTTGCGAGCGTACTGGCAGACTTGCCTGTGGCGCAGCAAAAGTTGCGCGACCAGTATTTGCCGGACTTGCTGGCAGGTAGAAGCTTCGCCGGTTTTTACCTGCCACAGACCGATGCCCAGGCAGAAGGGGGTGTCAATGCCTGGCAAACGGCCGACGGTTGGGTGATCAATGGTGCGCATGAGCAAGTGTGTAATGGTTTGTACTGCGACTTTCTCATCGCCCAGGTGCGCACTGAGAGAGGGGCGCTGTGTCATGTACTGGTAGAGCGTGAGCAACATGGCTATACCTCGCGAATCCTCGACAGGCCCACCCTGAACGGCATGTTCAGCGCCCGAGTGTCATTCAGCAACGTGCGCTTGCCTGTCAGCCAGGTTATCTGGGAAGAACAGAACCGCCTGGAACGTCAGACCAGGCTGCTGGAACAGGTCGACGTTTGCGCAGCCTTGTTATCGATTGGTTTGACGCGGGCCGTGCAGGAGGCGTGCATTGCCGCCGCGCAACTCCCCGACAGTCCTGGCTGCTCCTGCGCATCCCAACCGCTGGCGGCCCTCAGGATTGCAGAGATGGCGACTCGACTCGAAGCGGCGAGGCTCATGTGCTTGCGGGCCTATTCGCTGATCGATGACGGCACCCCTTGCCAGCTTCAGGCGAGCATGGCCCGCTGGCTGGCGAGCGAAACCGCACTCAAGGCTTGCCAGAATGCGCTGCAACTGCCCGGTGGAAAGGAGCTGAGCGCGGCATTGGACCTCGAGCGCCTTGTGCGCGAGTCCATCGTACTGCCGTCTCCGAATGGCCTGACAGACGCGCAAAAATTTTCGATCGCCAATGCGCTCATGGGTATCAGCATCCAGCCGACGTTCAACGTCGTGGCGCCCTGAACCATGGCCCGCCGAGGCCTCCTGAAACCGGGCAACGAGAAGAAGGTGGCGTCCTCTCCTTGCCAAGACAACATTCAGGTGGAACTGCCCGCCAGGCCACGCAAACAACCGAAGCAGGCGCGTTCGGTTGCCCTGGTCGACGCCCTGAAAACCGCCGGGCGGGAGATCCTCGAAGGGGAAGGGCGCGAGGCGTTGTCGATCTACCGATTGTCCGACTACTCGGGCGTCGCGATCAGTTCGATCTACGAATACTTCCCCACCATCGATTCGCTGATCGGCGCGATTTTCGAGGACTATCGCGCCGATGTCCGTGAGCAAGTGATCGCCAGCATCCATGCGTTGCCCGATACCGCCACCCTCTGCGACGGCATCGAATTGGTGTTGCGCACCGGCCTTTGCGCCTTGCATCGCTGGTTGCAGGTCGACTCGGAGCTGAGCCTCAAGAGCGCGCACTACGGAGAGCTGGTGCGTCTGGACATCGTCAAGCCGGAGCGCTTCTGGATTTCGATGGTCATTCCGGCCTTGGTGCAGCGTTTTACCGATCAGGTTTTGGTGCGTGACCGCGAAAAAGCCGGTTTTCTTGCCTACCAGGCCGTCACCGCTTTACCCCGGGCGCTGATGATCGAGAATCCCGAGTACCTGCTCGATGACGACACCGTTCGCCTACTGACGCGCATGCTCCATGCGCTGCTGACCACGCCAGATGCGGAATAACCCGCATCGCTTATCCATAGAAAATAACATTACCAATATATAACAGATACTTACGTTGATTTTTCGGGTACCGGAATCCGGAAATGGTTTTGCCTTGCGCGCCCCTAAACTGAGTCCGCCATCAAGACCGTTGCGCAAAGACGGTCAGGCACGAACCAGTGAACTCCCGGAGACTGTCCCATGACAACAACAATAGAAGAACAGGTCGAACTGCTGCTGAGCGATCCGGCGGCCCTGGTCGGGCATAACCTGCAAAACTGGAAGCAGATGCCGGCCGAACAGATCAATAAGCTACAGCTGGCCGGGCTCAAGCGCCGTTTCGCACAGATGCGCGACCGTGTCGCGGTCCTGAAAAAACTGGCAGATGCCGAGGGCATCGAGAGCATCGAACAACTGGACGACGTCGTTCCCTTGCTGTTCGAGCACACTCTGTTCAAGTCCTACCCGCCATCACTGCTGGAAAAGAACAATTTTGCCGCGATCAACAAATGGCTGGGCAAACTGGTGCTTCCTGAGCTGGCGGAAAAAATCGCCGCGGTCGATGTCGGTTCCTGCAAAGGCCTCGACGATTGGTTCGAAACCATGGACAGCGCCATACCCGAGTTGTGCCTGAGCCACACCTCGGGCACCTCCGGCACCCTGTCTTTTTTGCCCTGTAGCGCCCGTGAGTTCGAAAAAGCTTCCCAGGTACGCAAACTCTACGCCTGGAACATGAACGGCGCGGATACCCCGGACCCGGACCTGCACACCGCGTATCCGTACTACCGCAAAGGCTACCTCAGCCATCTGCGCGGCATGGGTTCGCTGGTGCGGGTGCTGCTGCCCGATCTCTCACACTTCCACCCGGCTTATCCGTCGACCCTGTCCAGCGACGTGTTGCGCCTGGGTGCCAGACTGCGGGCCGCCCATGCCAATGGCACGCTGGATCGCCTGGTGGTGGCGCCAGAGCTGCTGGCCAAGAAAAAAACCTTCGATCAGCAACAGGCCGAGATGCCACAGCACCTGGCGGCATTTTTCGATGACATCGCTACCCGCCTGAAGGGCAAGCGCGTGTATATCGGCGGCACCTGGAATCTGCTGCACAACATGGCCGTGGCCGGTCTGGAGCGTGGCCTTGAAGGGGTGTTCCATGCCGATTCCTACATCATCACCACCGGCGGCGCCAAAGGGGTCGTGCCACCCGAGAACTGGCGCGAAGACGTCATGCGCTTTCTGGGGGTGAAGACGCTTAACGAGTCCTATGCAATGTCGGAGGTCGTCAGCGGCTCGCACCTCAAATGCGAGCAGGGCAACTACCACTTCTCGCACACCGCGATTCCTTTCCTGCTTGATCCCGAAACCAGTAAGCCGCTGCCGCGACACGGCCGTCAGACCGGGCGCGCGGCGTTCTTTGATCTCGGCGCAGATATCCATTGGGGCGGCTTCATCACCGGCGACGAAGTCACCATCGAGTGGGATGAGCCCTGCACCTGTGGCCGCCACAGCCGTTACGTGGTCGGTGCGATCCAACGCTACAGCGAAAAGAACGGCGGGGACGACAAGATCACCTGCGCCGCATCCGAACAGTCCCATCGCGAAGCGATGGACTTCCTCAACACCCTGGAAGGCTGAGCCATGACCCATCCCATTGCACCGATGATCATTCGTGGTCAGATCATTACCGACAACCTGATTGAAGTGGGTGGGCGTGGCGGCGACCTGAGCTTCCTCACCCCCGACGCAAGCAAATACATCGACCAATTGCCGCTGGGCAATCCGGCCAGACTCGCCGACCTGTATACCTTGAGTTTCGATGACATCCTCGATTACGCCGTCGAACTCGGTAAACGCCTGGCGCTGGACAAAAACCAGTACCTGCAGGAAGCCTGCGAACTGTCGTACCTCACCGCGCCCACCACCCCGACCATCGTCAAGGGCTCCTACATGGGCCTGCCGCATATGCTGACCCGTGAATTCATCACCGAGATGGCGGAAACCACGGTCGGTATCCAATACCTTGAAGGCTGGGTACCGCAGACACTGCTCGACGGCACCGAACTTGAGGTGCGTTGCTTCGGTGCACGTACCCTTCACATCGTCGCCGGTAATGCGGTGTCCCTGTCGTTGTGGACCATCATCCGCAACATGGTCTTGCGCAGCGACGCGATCATCAAGGCGCCGTCCAACGACCCGTTCACCGCGCTGGCCATTGCCCGCACCATGGTCGACATGGCCCCTGATCATCCGCTGACCAAACACCTCTCGGTGGCCTACTGGAAGGGCGGCGACGAAGCGTTCGAGCAGCGCCTGTACCAGCCGCAAAACCTGGAGAAAATCGTCGCCTGGGGCGGATTCGCTTCCATGAAGCACGTGACGCGCTACATCCAGCCCGGCCTGGAGCTGATCTCCCTCGACCCCAAACGCAGCGCCAGCATCATCGGCCAGGAGACCTTCGACAGCGAAGCGAACATGCGCGAAGCGGCGGTGCGCCTGGCGGCCGACATCGGCGCGATCAATCAGAAGGGCTGTGTTTGCGCGCGGGTGGTCTATGTGCAAAGTGGCACCGACGAACAGGGCCTGGAAAAACTCAACACGTTTGGCCAGTACGTCTATGACGCGATGATCGGCTTGCCCAATACCCTGAGCACGACCCCCAAGCGTTACGACCAGGGCTTGAAGGCGCATGTCGACGCGCTGCGCCTGGATGACGAGTGGTACAGGGTTATCGGCGGCAAGGAAGGTGAGGGCGCGATCATCTGTTCACAGTTACCCGAACCAGTGTCTTTTTCCGCCAGCCTGGATGACCGCACGGCCAACCTGGTGCCGGTCGATGATCTGAGCGAAATGATGGCTGCGGTTGACGCCTATACCCAGACCGTCGGTGTCTATCCGGAAAGCATCAAGGATCAGCTCAAGGATGTGCTGCCGCTGTATGGGGCTCAGCGCATCGTTTCCCTGGGATACGCCGCCGCCATGAAGTTTGCCGCGCCACAGGATTCCATCGAGCCGATGCGGCGCATGGGCAAGTGGATCTCCAATCAGATCGCCGCGCCACAAACCAGCGCCGCGCCGTGGTTGCGTCCGTCGATCTGACTAAAAACCCATGAACAGCACTCCCCCTGTAGGAGCGAGCCTGCTCGCGATGGTCGTTAAAGATGACGCGGGCTGCCTGAATGCCTGCGTTGTCTGGACGTTTTTCGCGAGCAGGCTCGCTCCTACAGGGGGAGTGTTGTTCATTCAACCTCTGGAGACATGAACATGACCACCTGCATCGGCTATGGCGTCCACGAAGCCAACGCCCCACTCGAACCCCTGCGTTTCGAACGCCGAGCCTTGCGCGACGATGATGTCGCCATCGACATCGACTATTGCGGCGTCTGTCACTCAGACACGCATTACGTGCACAACGACTGGAAAAGCACGCGTTTCCCTTGTGTACCGGGCCATGAAATCGTCGGCCGGGTCACCGCCGTCGGGTTGGCCGTCAGCCGACATCGCCCTGGCGATATCGTTGCCGTGGGTTGCCTGATCGACAGTTGCCAGCAGTGCGCGGCCTGCGAGCAGCATCAGGAGCCGCATTGCACCCTGGGCATGACACCAACCTATAACGGCCTGGACCGTATCAGCGGTGAAGTGACCCGCGGTGGCTACGCCCAACATATTGTGGTGCGTGAGTCATTCGTATTGCGGGTACCGCCTTCGCTGGACCCGCGCTTCACTGGTCCATTGCTGTGCGCAGGCATCACCGTCTGGACACCAATGCGTGAACACGGGGTCAAGGCCGGCACGCGTCTAGCGGTGGTCGGGTTGGGCGGACTGGGGCATATGGCGGTCAAACTGGGGGTGGCATTGGGCGCCGAAGTCACGGTGATTACCACTTCGCCAGGCAAGGCTGACGATGCTCGCGCCCTGGGCGCGCACCATGTGCTGCTATCCAGCGAACCCCAGGCCATGAAAGGCGCCGCGAGCAGTTTCGATCTGATTCTGGACACTATCCCGCGCACCCATAACGTCAATCCTTACCTGATGCTGCTGGCCCGCCAGGGTACGCTGGTGCTGGTCGGCGCCCTGGAGCCGCTGGAGCCGATACACGGGGCCTTGCTGGCGGTGAACAACCGCTCCATTGCAGGCTCGTTGATCGGCGGGCTGGAACAGACCCAGGAACTGCTCGACTTCTGTGCCACGCACCGGGTGCTGCCGGACTGCGAAATGATCGACATAAAGGACATCAACCAGGCGTTCACGCGCATGCAGAACAATGATGTGAAGTATCGATTCGTGATCGACATGGCGTCGCTCATGGATGTCGAGGTGGCCTGAGGTTACGTTCCCATCTTGTTTGTCTGCCATACCTCCCTTAACGGGAGGGGCGGTATGGCGCTGGCAGAGGCATAACGGTTCATTCATGGACCACGATGGAGAATAACAATGACAGTAACTTCACGTTTGGCGCGTGGCAGTGGCATCTTTGTCGCTTCCTTGCTCGCAGGGGCGATCCAGTGCGCCAGTGCCGTCGCCGCCGAATCGCCCGTTACATCACCACCTGTCTTCGCTGACCAACAGGTCAGCGATGCCTATATCTACCTGCTCGGGCGTTTGCTCGTCATGCGCCAGCAGCAGCTGGATTTTCAGGAGGGCATGACCTGGAACCACTTGGTGCACCGAAAACCCGGTGCGGTTGACTGGCCCAATCCCAATCTCGACGTCGCCTATTCGGAGGCCTGGGTGGCCGTCGATGAGCACAGTTGTACCCAGGTGAGCGTGCCGAAGATCACCGATCGTTATTACACGGTGCAACTGCTCAATGGCTGGGGGGAAACCCTGGCCAATATCAATGAACGCGCGTTCGCTGACCATCCGGATGGAGAGTTCGCGGTGTGCCTCAAGGGCGCGAAAGTGGATTTGCCGGCCAATACCCGGCGAATCGACCTCCCGGTACGCACGGCACGCGTGTTGTCGCGGGTGGAACTGGGCTCGGATTGGAACGTCGCCGAGCGACTGCAACATCAGTTCAGCATGCGACCTACAGGCACGCCTCAATTGCCGCCCGTGCCGAAGGCGCCAATATTCGAGTTGTATAAGCTACCCACGGTGGAAGCGTTCGATACCGCTTCGGTGGCGCTTGAGGAGCCTGACCTCAATCCGGGCATGCAGACGCTGCAAGCTCAGGTGCGTGGCATTGCCGAGCAGATCAAACAACCCGGCGAGCGTGCGCGTATTGACCAGCAAATCAAGACGCATGCCTTTGCCAATCTTGCCAGCGCAGCGTCCACCATCGGACCGGGCACATTGCGCGATGGCTGGGTTCGGCCTGCGACTTCGGGCGCCTACGGCAGCGATTATCTGACCCGGACGCTGATCGACCTTGGCGGCATCTGGGCTAATACCAGTGCGGAGGTCAACTATTACCGTGGCGCGCGGGATGCTGACGGAAAGGTCCTCGATGGCGGGCACAGCTACTCACTGACATTCCCTCGTGAACAATTGCCCTCCGGTTTTGCACGGTACTTCTGGTCCGTCACGGCCACCAACAGCAAAACGTTCCGGGTGCTGCCCAATTCGCTTGACCGGTTCTTGCTGAACAATCAATCGGACCTGCACTACAACGCCGACGGCTCCCTCACGCTGTATTTCGGACCGCAACTGCCACCTGGGGCGGCCCAGAACAACTGGCTGCCGACTGTGGCAGGCGAGCCGTTCCGGTTGATGCTGCGCTACTACGGCGCCAAGGGGCCGGTGGCCAGCGGCGAGTATTTCCCACCCGCGCTGGTGCGGCTATGAAACGCCTATCTACTATTACCAAGGACAAACCAATGAACGAATGGAAAGTGCTGCTGGCGTCTTGCGCGTTGCTGGCGACCGGTCTTCCCGCCGCACATAGTCAGGTATTGCCGGGCGCGCAGGTGCCGGTAACGGTCGACAATTTTGCCCGAGCCGAGTCTGATCGGTATTTCGCCATGACCATCAAACGGGCAGCAGGGCTGGGCCAGTTCTTCCATTGGCGGCAACTGGTCCCCGCAGGCGCCCAGACCGTCGTGCGGCCCAACCGCGATACGCTTTATTCCACCGCAGTCTTCGATCTGGATGCCGGGCCTGTCAGCATCACCCTGCCGGATGCGGGCAAGCGCTATATCTCGTTGGCCCTGATCAACGAAGACCATCATGTGGTGGATGTTGATTATGCCGCCGGCCAGTACACCGTGAGCCGGGCGCAGGTGGGCACCCGCTACGTCATGCTCGGTGTACGGATCCTGGTGAATCCGGCTGATCCTGCGGACCTGAGCCAAGTCCATGCTCTGCAGGACGCCATTGCCGTGACCCAGGCCAATGGGCCGGGGCGCTTCGACGTGCCGGAGTGGGATGAATCGAGCCGGGCCAGGATTCGCGATGCGTTGGCCGTTTTGGGCCAGTCGCTGGACGATTCAAGGGATATGTTCGGCAAGACCTCTGACGTGGACCCGGTACGGCACTTGATCGGCAGCGCAACCGCATGGGGCGGCAATCCGCAGAAAGACGCGTTTTACCAAATCGTCACACCTGAACGTAACGATGGTCTGACCCCTTATCGCCTGGTCGTGGACCAGGTACCGGTTCAAGCCTTCTGGTCGATCAGTGTTTACGATGCCGATGGCCGGTTTCGGCCAAATGCTCTTGAGGCCTACACCCTCAACAATCTGACCGCGAAGAAAGACCAGAGCGGGCGAGTGTCCGTGCAGTTTGGCGGTTGCACGGCCAGCACGGACAATTGCCTGCCGATCATGCCGGGGTGGAACTACATGGTGCGGTTCTATCTGCCGCAGAAGTCAATTCTGGACGGCAGCTGGAAATTGCCCCAGGCACAGCCGGCATCCTGAGGGACAAGAACATACTGTGGGAGATGCTTGCTCGCGATGGACGTCAACGATGACACGGGATTTCTGAATGACCGCGTTGTCTGCACGTTTTTCGCGAGCAGGCTCGCTCCTACAGGGAACAAGTCGACCGGAAAATAGCCACGCCAAATCAGTCCCACCTGCAAGATAACCCGCAAAAAAAGCCCCGATGTCCCCAGCCTGACCAAGGGCGGTAGGGGACATCAGGGCGAAATCGAAGGGGTAAACGTTCAGAACAAACAGCGAATCAGGACACGCAACGCGTCTTGTCTTTCCAGTACTTTTCACGCACCTGACGGCGCAGCACCTTACCCACGACACTGAGCGGGAGGGCGTCGACAAACTGGACGGACTTGGGTGCCTTGAAGCGACCCAGGCGCCCCTTGACGTGCTCGATCAACGCATCGACCGAGACGATCTGGCCATCCTTGAGGATCACTTCGGCATGCACCGCCTCACCCCACTCTTCATGTGGAATACCCACGACGGCCGAGTTCAACACCGCAGGGTGGGCATTGAGCGCCGCCTCCACCTCGATGGCGTACACGTTGAAACCACCGGTGATGATCATGTCTTTCTTGCGGTCGACCAGGTACAGAAAGCCCTCCTGATCGATGTAACCCAGGTCGCCGGATTTCCAGTAACCATCGTGGAATTCCTGCGCCGTGCCTTGCGGGTTTTTGAAGTAACCCGAAATGGTGCCCCGGGAACGCACCCACAACTCACCCGTCGTGCCCAAAGGCACTTCCTGACCATTGTCATCGACGATCAGGATCTCCGCGCCGACGGCAATGCGCCCGGCCGAAGACAGTTGTTTATCGTTCTGGGTCAGATGATCGGCCTTGCCGAGCAACGCCACGGCATGCAGGCACTCAGTGGCGCCGTAGATCTGCATGAAAATATTGCCGAAGCGTTCCTGTGCCTGGCGCAGCTTGGCCGGGCTCATCGGTGCTGCCCCGTAGGCCATGGTCTGCAGCGAAGACAGGTCATAATCCCGTGATTCAGGCAATTCCAGCAGGCGATAGATCATGGTCGGCACGAGCAGGGTCATGGTGACCTTTTCTGCTTCGATATTGCGGCACAGGCGGGCCAGGTCCGGGACGTTTTGGGTCAGGGTACAGCCGCCGCGGTACAGCGTCGGCAGCAGCCCCAGTCCGGAGCCATGGCTGATGGGCGCCATGTGCAGGAAGCGGGTGTCCGGCTGATAGGGTTGCTCGGCTTCCAGGTACATCGAGTCGCGCAACGCCATCCAGTTTTCGATGGTGTAGGCCACGCACTTGCTCTGACCGGTGGTGCCGCCGGTGAAGCGATAGACCAGCGTGTCCTTTTGAGTGTCGTTGTCGACGCCCGGATTGTGATCCGGCACGCCGTCGAGCAGGTCCCAGAAATACAACAGGCCGGCACGCGGGTGTTCTGGAGGGTCCATGCAGACGACGGTGATGCCCTGATCGTGAAGCGAGTCGAAGTAACGATCGATTAACGCGTTCTCGATGAACACCACTTTGGGGCGCAGGAATTCGATTTGCCAGCGATGCTCTTCGAAAGCGTCGCGATAGTTCGCGTAGGCAGCGGCGGCGTCGCCCTTGAGCGCCGTCCAGGCATGGAACAGCGAGATGTTGTCGTTTTCCAGGATGCACAGGTAGACATCCCCGCGGCGAAGCCCAAGACGCCCGCGCAGCATGTTGACGACGCGGTTGGTCAGCGAGTGGAGTTCACGGAAGTTGTAGCGGCGATTGCGCTCGATGTTGACCAGGGCTTCCCGATCGCCGAACCGCACGGCCAGGTTACCGACCGTGTGTGCGAAGTTCATTATTGTCATTGTTCATTCTCCGTCCGGGCGTGTGGCTGCACGCCCGTTGCGATCATCGTCGCGAGTTTAACCCGAGCGAGGGCCCGGCAATACTCAGGCCTGACGAGCCTTGATGGCCGCCATGGCAGTGTCAATGAACTCCTTGACCTGCGCGTTGGCGTCGAAACGCTCCACGGCAGTGCTCCAGTCGGTGATCTGCGCCATGTGCGCCTCAACGGCTTCCGGTGTCAGATCCTCGTTGCCGATGTACACCGGAGCGGTCTCTTCCATGCGCACGGCGGAGAACACGCCGGCACCGGCTCCGAGAATCAGCTTGGTCGGTGCGTTTTCGCTGACCAGGAACAATGCGCCCGGGGTGACTTGCTCAGGACGGCTGGCCGCCAGCAGTTCGGCCGGCATCACGTCCTCGGTCATGCGGGTGGCCGCCATTGGCGCCAGGGTGTTGACCAGGATATTGTTCTTGCGGCCTTCGATGGCGAGCATGTTCATCAGGCCCACCACCGCCATCTTCGCCGCGCCATAGTTGGCCTGGCCGAAGTTGCCGAACAGGCCGGCGGCCGAGGTGGTCATCAGGATGCGGCCATAGTTCTGCTCGCGCATCAGTTCCCACACTGCCTTGGTGCAGTTGATCGAGCCCATCAAGTGCACATCGATCACTGCCTTAATATCAGCCATTTCCATCTTGGCGAACGACTTGTCGCGCAGGATGCCGGCGTTGTTGATCAGGATGTCGACGCGACCGAAGGCTTCGACCGCTTGTTTGACCATGGCCTGGACCTGTTCGTAGTCGGCCACGTTGGCGCCGTTGGCAATGGCGACGCCACCGGCCTGGCGGATTTCCTCGACCACCGCCAGGGCGGCGTCAGACGAGCTGCCAGAACCGTCGCGGCTACCGCCGAAGTCGTTGATCACAACCTTGGCGCCGCGCGCCGCCAGGTTCAATGCATGAACGCGGCCAAGGCCGTTGCCGGCGCCGGTGACGATAGCAACGCGATCATCAAAACGAATGGTCATCATATTTTCCTCTGGTGAAATCATAGTAGGTGGAGTGCGGCGCAGGAAATGCGTGGTTTCCAATGAGTCGCCGCCCTCCATAAACGATCAGGCGCGGCCGAAAATGCCGACGTGCTCGGTGGACTCTTCCACACGCCACAGACCGCCGCCGTTGCCTTGCAAGGCGATTCGGGCACCTTCGACCTGACGCGGGCCACAGTTGCCACGCAGTTGCTCGACCAGCTCGAAGATCTGGCCGATGCCAGTGGCGCCGATCGGATGCCCCTTGGACTCCAGGCCGCCGGAAGGGTTGACCGGCAAACGGCCGCCCAGGGCGCTGTCGCCAGTCTCGGCCATCACACCGCTCATGCCCGGTTCGCATAGGCCCAGGGCTTCGATTGCCAGCAGTTCGCCGATAGCGGTGGCGTCATGCACTTCAGCCACATCGACATCTTGCGGGCTGATGCCTGCCTGCTCGAATGCCGCCTTGCCAGCCAGGTGGGTGCAACCTTTGTCGAAGTCTTCGGCTGCCCGGGCCGAGGCTGAGCGCACGACGCTGGCCAGAACCTTGACGGCACGGTTCTTGTTGAAACCGTATTTCTTGAATGCCGATTCAGTGCAGAGGATGACGGCGGCGGCGCCATCGGAAATCGGCGAGCACATCGGCAGGGTGATCGGGTAGGTGATCGGCGGGGCGGCGAGGATTTCCTCGATGCTCATGGCATTGCGGTACTGGGAGCGCTCGTTGTGCACCGAGTGGCCATGGTTCTTCGAGGACACGGCAGCCAACTGGCGCTGGGTAATGCCATAACGCTCCATCAGGCCGCCACGACCCAGGGCCGCGTAGACGTCCATGAACGGGCTGTAAGGTTTTTCCGATTGCGAGCCGGCAGGCGGCACGATGCCCTTGCCCATGCTCGCCAGATAATGCTTGTTTTCCTCGAAGGTTTCGATGTCCCAGGCGGACTCGAACGCCGAGAACATTTTTGCCTTGTCGCTATAGAACATCTTCTCGGCGCCCACAGCCAAAGCCACATCGGCAGCACCGGCCTGCAACTGGGTCACGGCCAGGTTGAAGGCATGGCTCGAAGAGGCGCAAGCCCCTTCGATGTTGAAGATCGGGATGCTGTCCAGGCCTAGCGGCAAGAGTGCCACTTGACCACGGATCATGTGCTGGCCATCAAAGTGGCCCTGGGTGCAGTTGCCGAAGAATCCGACCTGAATCCACTTCCGGTCGCAATCGGCATCCTTCAGTGCATCTTCCACCGCCCAGGCGGTCAGTTGCTTGATGGTCTTGTCAGTGTGACGGCCGAAGGCGGTCATGCCGACGCCGACGATGTATACGTTTTCCATGGTTGCCTCGAATAGTTGAGGAAAAAGGCCGGGCACCTGACTCAGTAGCCCTTGAAATCCGGTTTGCGCTTCTCGGCGAAGGCGCGCACGCCCTCGGCCATGTCGTAGGAGCGCTGGTGGTTACGCAGTTCCAGCAGTTCCTGGCGCAACGCGTCGGCGCGGGTCTTGTCGCCAGCTTCGTCGGCCACTTTTTTCATCTTGCGCAGCACTAGCGGGCTTTTTTGCGCCAGTTTGTCGCCCAGGGCCTGGACGCGATCGACCAGTTCCTCATCAGCAACCACTTCGCTGACCAGGCCGTAGTTCTTCATGTCCTGGGCGGGCAGGGCGTCACCGGTGAACAGCATGTATTTGGCGATGTTCTCCGGAATCTTGCGGGGCAATACCGCCGCGCCACCGCCACCGGGGAATACGCCGAAATTGGAGTGGGCATCACCGAAGCGAGCACTTTGCGCGGCAATCACCAGATCGCAGCACAGTACGGTTTCCAGACCACCGGCCAAGGCCATACCGTTGACGGCGGCAATTACTGGCTTGGGAAAGGCACGCAGCGCGTCGAAGAAAGTGACGATGGTGTCCAGCAGGTCTTTCTCGCCAGGCTGTGGTGTGCCGCCGGCCTTGAGGTCAGCGCCGGCACAGAAGGCCGGACCGGTGGCGGTCAGGACCACCACGCGGACCTGATCGTCATGTTCCCAGGCGTTCAGGCGGGCGGTCATGGCCTCCAGCATTTCACGGTTAAGGGCGTTCATGGCTTTCGGGCGGGTCAAGGTGACCCAGCCCACCTGGCCCTTGAGTTCAAAAGAAACGGACTCGCTCATCTCCAATCCTCGATCAACATGCAATTGACGTTTCTGTCTGGATTGGAAATTACGCGAGTCCCTCAGACTCGATCCCCCCCCCTTGCGGACGGGGCGAGCGTCACTTCGTCTGTTGCAGGATGTGCCGCACATACAGGCAATAAGCCAAAGGGCGGAGACCCAATCATGCAGACAAATGTCATCAACGCCGGCGATCTGTTGGTCGCCACCAAGTTCTCGCCGCCGCGCCTGAGTGCCCGGCATATCCCGCGCGCGCATCTGTTGGCGCGCCTACGCGAGTCGCAACCGTGCAGTGCCAGCCTGATTACCGGAGGGGCGGGGTTCGGTAAAACGATTCTTCTGGCCCAGTGGCGCCTGGAGTTGATGAAAGCAGGGCTGGATGTAGCCTGGGTTTCGTTCAGCCTTGATGACCGGCAGTTCGCCAGCTTCCTTTCCTATTTACTGGCAGCCTTGCAACGCCTGGGCATCGGCATCGAACAGGATTGGCTCAACAGTGACGGCAGCGAGCAGTCGATCAACGCCTTGATCGCCCTGGTCACCCATGCGGCGCAAAACATTGAAAGAGAGTTGCACCTGCTGCTCGACGATTTTCATCATGTCGATTCTCCGGCCTCACATCGCCTGATGCAGAAATTGTTCGACCATTGCCCGGCCAACCTGCACGTCACCATCGCTTCGCGGACGACACCGCCATTGAGCCTGGGGCGGTTGCGCATGCAGGGGCATGTCGCCGAGATCGATACCGTCGAGTTGCCGTTCGATCTGGACGAGACCCGGGACTTCTTCAAGCAGAACCTCAGCACCCTGGCGCTGACGGCCGACGAGGAACGGTTGATTCATGATTTGACCAATGGCTGGCCCGCCAGCCTGCAGCCCATTGCAACCATGTTGCGGGTGCGTCCGACGCGGCGTTCGCAGTTGCGCTCGATCCTGCGCAACTCGGCGGATTTGCAGGCGTACCTGACCGAAGACGTGCTGGCCTGTTTACCATCCGAGTTGCTGGAGTTCATGGAAAAAGTCTCGATCCTGCGCCGCTTCAATGCCGATCTGAGCGAGTTCGTGACGGGAAGCGCTCACGTCCGGGACATGATCAAGCGCGCCGAAGACGAGAATCTGCTGATTCATCGCATCGAGTCCGATGACAGTACGCCCTGGTATCGCTTTCACCCGCTGTTCGGCGAGTTTCTCATCCAGCGTCTGTTGAGCCACGGCGAGGCTAAGGTCCAGGCGCTTCATCGCCTCGCCAGCCAGTGGTTTGCCGAGCATGATTATCTGGTGGAGGCCGTGCGCCACGCCAACCTGGGCGGTGACCGCGACGATGCCGTCAAGGCCATGGAACAAGCCGCATCGACGACCTGGAGCATGGCTTACACCAGTCCGATGCTGCACCTGCTCGAACGCCTGCCCCAGGACATTTTGTTCGCCCATCCGCAACTGTTCATCATGGGCTGCCTGACGTATGCCTTCACGGCCCGACCGGAAAAGGCCCAGCGCTGGCTGGAACAGATACGCCGCAGCGAGGCGTCGCGCCTGCCGGCGATCTCCTCGAAACTGGTGCTGGCCGATGCCGCCATCGCGTTGCAACTGGATGAGCCCCGCCGGGTCATCGGGTTGCTGGAACCGACCCTTCAGACGCCGCTGGAAAACCACTCCCTGCGCTACATCAGTCTGTCAGCCCTCGCCACGGCCTACCTGTCAGTGGGGCGCCCGGACGACGCCAGAAAGCTTCATGAACAGCATCCCGTTGATCTGAGTCACTGCGACAACGACATGGCGCTGGTCTTTGAAAACACCCGGGCACTGACGAGCCTCAGTGAGGGCAATGCGCAACAGGCACAACGTATCGGGACCAGCGTCAACGCTCGCGCCGAGCAGGCTTATGGTCGTGGCTCGGTGGCGGCCAATCTGTGCGCCGCCACGCTATGCGATGCCTGGTACGAACTGGATCAGCTCGATGAGGCGCTGCAAGTGTTGGCCAATCGCAGCGGTATCTTGCGTTCATCCATGCCTGATGTGATGGGTCGCGCCTCCATCTGCCGTGCGCGTATCACCTTGCAGCGCGAGTCGCCGCAGGCGGCCTTGAACTTTCTCGAAACCCAAAGCGCGCATTTTCATGTACTGGGCCTGGACCGGTTGTTGGCCTTCATGCTGGCCGAGCAAGTTCGCGTGCTGGTGCTGCAAGGAGAAAATCGTCGCGCCAGCGAGCTGGTGACTCGCCTGACGGCCCTGGAAGCATCGCAACGTCCGCACGCAGAGGTGCGCGATGAAATCGCCTGCCAGACCGCCATGTCCAAAGCGCGGCTGGCTCTGGCAATGCGTGATCCGCTCAGTACGCTGGAGCAACTACAGACCGTGATCACCTTCGCCGAACAATCTGCGCGTGGGCGGTTATTGGTCCGGGCGCGGCTGCTCGGCGCGCAGGCCCACGCCATGCTCGATCAGCCGGAGTCGGCGCGGGCCTACCTGCAACAGGCCGTGGATGCCTGCGCCCGGATGGGGCTGGTTCGGACCTTGCTCGATGAAGGCCCGGCGCTGTTGTCGTTGCTGGCGCAATGGCAGGACGAAATCGCCGGCGACGGTTCAGTCGGCGACTATTTGAACGCATTGCTGTGCCATGAAACGGCTCAGGCGCAGCCCGCGCCAGTGGTGAGCGCGCCAAGGCACTCGAACGAGGGCCCGCGGGCCAGCCTGACACCTCGTGAACTGGAGATTCTCGGGCTGGTTGCCCAAGCCATGTCCAACAAACGAATCGCCCTGACGCTCAACATCACTTTTGGCACCGTGAAGTGGAACGTGAAAAACATCCTCGCCAAATTGGGTGTGTCCAGCCGCTATGCGGCAATCACCCTGGCGCGCCAGCAGGGCATGCTCAAGTGACGGGACGTTGATCGCGGCGTGCGCCCCCTCCCGAGACGGGAGGCGCGTACGTGCGTGGTCAACCCGCATGCTCAGGTCAGCATCGATTTTTTGACCCGGATCAAGAGGAAGACCATGAGCGATACATCTGCAGCATTCCTGAGCGAGCAGGAAATCATGATTCGCGACGCCGCACGCAAGGTGGCCCAGGAAGTCGTGGCGACCACGGCAGCCGAACGCGACCGCACGGGCGCTTGGCCGCACGCGGAACTCAAGGCGGTGGCCGAACTCGGCTTCCTTGGCATGCAAGTTCCGGAAGAGGCAGGCGGTTCGGGCATGTCATTCCCGGAATACTGCCTGTGCATCGAGGAATTCGCCGCCGCCGACGCTGGCTTTGCGACCATCCTGCATGTCCACAACGGCATGACCGACATGCTGCATCGCTTCGGCACCCAAGAGCAGAAGCAGAAGTACCTGGCCGGGATGATTTCCGGCGAGCTCATCGCCGCCGGCCTGCTCACCGAGCCCCAGGCCGGTTCCGACACCGCCGCCTTCCGCACTTCGGCGCGTCGCGAGGGCGACCACTACGTGCTCAATGGCAGCAAGCAGTTCATCTCCAACGGCAACGAAGCCGGGATTGCCTTCGCGATCGCCGCCACCACGGATACGCCCGAAGGTCGCAAAGGCGCGAGCATGTTTATCATCGACCCACGGGAGCCGGGCTACATCGTGGCACGCGTGGAAAGCAAGATGGGGCAGCGTTCGGCCCATGTGGCGGCGATCCAGTTGGACAACTGCCGGGTACCGGTGCAAAACCTGCTGGCCGAGGAAGGCACTGCCTACAAACGCCTGATGGCCACCCTGTCCGAAGGTCGCATCGGTATTGCCGCCGTGGCGGTAGGTGCCGCCCGTGCCGCGCTGGAAGCGGCGGTGAAGTACGCACACGAGCGTGAAGCCTACGGTGCGCCGATCATCAAGTTGCAAGGCGTGGCGTTCGATCTGGCCGACATGGCCACTCAGTTCGAGGTGGCCCAGCACTACATGCTGCACGCCGCGCGCTTGCATTGCGCCGGTGTGCCCTGCGCCAAGGAAGCGTCCATCGCCAAATTGTTCGCCAGCGAAATGGCTGAAAAGGTCTGTTCCGATGCGCTGCAGATCCATGGAGGCTACGGCTACCTGAACGATTTCCCGGTGGAGCGTTACTGCCGTGACGTACGGGTCACCAAGATTTACGAGGGCACCAGCCACATCCAGAAGGTGATCATCGCCCGCAACCTGTAATTGACCCGCTGGGCAATCCCAACCTTGAGCACGGCCGGGCATCACCGGCCGATGCCGCATCAGGAGGAAATGGACGTGACTGACAGTGCAGTGCTGTATGAAAAGATCGGCAAGACCGCGCTGATCACCCTGAACCGGCCGCAGAAAAAGAATGCGTTCGAGGCCGCCATCAACGAAGCCCTGCCGGCCGCATTGATGGCAGCGCGGGATGATCACTCGGTTCGCTCGATTGTGTTGACCGGCGCCGGCGGTTCATTCTGCTCGGGCTTCGACCTGGGCAGCCTGGAGGAGGGCGAAGATGGCACGTTCGCCGGGCGCAAGCTGGTGCTGGGCTTTCATGAATGGTTCGCCGGTCTGGTCGACCTGCAAAAACCTGTGATCGCGGCAGTTGACGGCGCAGCGGTGGGCGCCGGGTTTTCCCTGGCCCTGGCCGCGGATTTCATGTTCGTGACGCCACGGGTGCGGCTATTACCTACCTTCTTGAGCCTGGGGCTGGTGCCGGACCTGTCGATGCTGTACGTACTGCCGCGCCTGGTCGGGCTGGCGAAGGCCAAGGAGCTGATTTTTTGCGCACGGGCGGTAGATGCACAGCAAGCGCTGGAGCTTGGTTTGGCGCAGGTCATCGTCTCGCAGGATCAGCTGCTGGACAGCGCCTTGCAGTTCGCCGCCCAGTTCGATGACGCGCCGTCCGATGCGCTAGGATTGGCCAAGACCCTGCTCAATCGCTCGTTCGAGACGGACCGTCAGGCGATGACCCAGTTCGAGGCTTGCGCGCAGTCGCTGTGCGGGGCCAGTCGATACCATGCCGAAGCCGTACGACGCTTTCTCGGCAAGGAAGGCTTGCCCTACCTTGGCGCGAAACTGCCACAGCCATAAACCCCCAAATGGGGAGGGGCGGCAGGACTTCGGGGCTGCCTATCCTTGAGACTCAAAACCCGCCGTCCGGCCCGATAAGCCGGAAAATGCCCAGGAGCCGGCAGGATTTCCACTGTTGAGGAGTAAGACATGATGCAGAAAGTCGTCGTTGCGGGTGTCGGCATGATCCCCTTCGTAAAACCCGGCCAGAGCGAAACCTATGCGGTCATGGGTGAGCAGGCCGTGCGCCTGGCCCTGGCAGATGCCGGCGTCGGTTACGAATCGGTGCAGCAGGCGTATGCCAGCTTTGTGTTCGGTGACTCCACCTGTGGCCAGCGTGTGCTCTACAACGTTGGCATGACTGGCATTCCGGTGTTGAACGTCAATAACAACTGCGCCAGTGGTTCATCGGCCTTGTACCTGGCCAACCAGGCCATCGCCAGCGGCATGGTGGATATCGTCCTGGCCTTCGGGTTCGAACAGATGATCCCCGGCGCCATCGGCAGTGCTTTCCCGGATCGCCCGAGCCCGCTGGAACTGTTCCTCGATCAATGTGACGAAGCGATTCCCGGTGCTGCGCAAATTCCGGCGGCCCTGCGAATTTTCGGCAGTGCCGGCGTGGAGCACATGCAGCGCTTCGGCACTCCGCTGGAAACCTTTGCCAAGATTCGCGCCAAGGCCAGCCGTCACGCGGCCAACAACCCCAAAGCCGTGTTCCGCAAAGTAGTCACCACTGAAGAAGTGATGGCCGACCAGGTGGTGTGGCCTGGCGTCATGACTCGCCTGATGGCTTGCCCACCGACCTGCGGTGCGGCCGCGGTGGTGTTGTGCAGCGAAGCCTATGCGTTGAAGCATGGTCTGGATCGCAGCGTGTCAATCGCCGGCCAGGCACTGACCACCGATGGTGCGGAAACGTTCAAATCAGGCGACATGCGTGATGTGGCCGGTTACTCGATGTCTCGTGCCGCAGCGCGCAAAGCCTATGAAATGGCCGGCATCGGCGCCGAAGACGTGCACGTCGTCGAGCTGCACGACTGCTTCGCCCAGAACGAGTTGCTGACCTATGAGTCCCTGGGTCTGTGCCCGGAAGGCGGGGCGCAGAAGTTCGTCGACGATGGCGACAACACCTATGGCGGTCAATACGTGGTCAACCCGTCCGGCGGCCTGCTATCCAAGGGCCACCCGATCGGGGCGACAGGCCTGGCGCAATGCACCGAGCTGGTCCAGCAACTGCGTGGCCGCGCCGAGCAGCGCCAGGTCGAGGGTGCGCGCATCGCGTTGCAACATAACGTCGGTATTGGTGGCGCCTGCGTCGTCACCCTGTACCGCAAAGACTGACAGGGGAAGCGCAATGGATTTTCAACCTGACGCCAGCCTCGAAGCGTTCCGCGAGCAAGTGCGCAGCTTCCTGCGCGACCAGGTCCCGGCGGATTTGAAGGGGCAACAGCGCTGCGCCCGCTCGCCGCGAGAACAGATCATGCGCTGGCAAAAACTCCTCACGGCGCGCGGCTGGGGTGCGCCTTACTGGCCCAAGGAGCACGGCGGTACCGGTTGGTCGGTGCCGCAGATCCTTGTGTTCGATGACGAATGCAGCGCTGCCGGCACGCCAACGCAAGATGGATTCGTGCACAAGATGCTCGGTCCCGTGCTCAACGCGTTTGCCACACCGGAACAAAAGGCCGAGCACCTGCCGCCGGTGCTTAATGGCGAGCGCCTGTGGTGCCAGGGTTTTTCCGAGCCGGGCTCCGGTTCCGACCTGGCATCGCTGCGCACTCGTGCCGAGCGCGATGGTGACCACTACGTGGTCAATGGACAGAAAATCTGGACCAGCTATGCGCATCACGCGGACTGGATCTTCTTGCTGGTACGCACCAACCCGGATGTGAAGAAGCAAGCGGGGATCAGCTTTTTGCTGGTGGACATGCGTACACCCGGTATTACCGTACGCCCGATCCGCAGCATCGACGATGCCCATCACTTGAATGAAACCTTCTTCGACAACGTGCGGGTGCCGGTCGGCAACTTGATTGGCGTGGAAGGACAGGGCTGGAGCATCACCAAGTTCTTGCTCAACAACGAACACGCCACCGTTGCCGATCTACCTGAACTCAAACGCTACCTGCGCGAGCTGCAGCTGATCGGCACGACGTTGCGGGTGGGCGAGCAGGCGCTTTTCGAACGCCCGGAATTCGCGCTGAAGCTGGCGCGCCTTGACGCCGAACTGCAAGCCATCGAAATGCTGGTGCAGCGGGTTGCGCGCCTGGAACAACAGCACAATCCGGCGTCGCACACACTGGGTTCGATGCTCAAGATCCGCGCCACCGAATTGCAGCAGCGCATCACCGAGGCGCAGATCGAGGCACTGGGCGACTACGGCGCGATTGCCTATCCGCATCCCCATGAGGCAGGCCCGGAACAGTCGTTCCCGCAGCAGGCACTGGCAAGGGGGATCAGCAATGACATGTTCCTGCGGCGCGCCTCGACGATTTACGGCGGCACCAGCGAAGTGCAGCGCGGCATTATCGCCAAGATGCTGTTCCAACTCTGATCTCAGGAAACCGCTATGGATTTCGAATTCACTTCGGAACAACAACTGTTGCAGGACAGCCTGCGACGCTATGTGGACAAGGCCTACAGTTTCGAGGCGCGTACCGCCCTGCTCAAGACAGGCAAAAACGGTAGTGCGGACAACTGGGGCCTGTTCGCCGCCAACGGCTGGCTGATGGCCGCGTTACCGGAAGAATACGGTGGGCTTGGTGGCTCGCTGGTGGACACGGTGATCATTGCCCAGGAACTGGGGCGCGGACTGGTACTGGAACCCTTCATGGCCTGTGGTGTGCTGGCGGCCCAGACGCTGTTGGCGGCGGGCAGCGACACGCAAAAAGCACGCCTGCTGCCGCAACTGGCCGACGGCACGTACCGTATCGCGCTGGCCTACAGCGAGGCGCAATCACGGGGCATGCCGTTGCCCGTCACCCTGCGGGCCGAGCGTCAGGAACACGGTTTTCGCCTGTCCGGACGCAAGACTCTGGTGCTGGGCGCCGAGGGTGCGAAGGCGTTCATCGTTTCGGCGCAGATACCGCAGACACCGGGTATCAGCCTGCTGTTGGTGGATGCAGATCGCCCAGGCCTGACCTGCCAGACGCTGCCATTGCACGACGGTACGTGGGCGCAGGAGCTGCATTTCGATGGCGTAGAAGTCGGCGCGGACGCCTTGCTTGGCGAGGCGGGGCAAGGCCTGTCCGGGTTACGACAAGGCCTGGCCCACGGCATCGTAGCCCTGTGCGCAGAGCTGATCGGTGCGATGGAAAAAACCATCGAAGTCACGGCCGATTACCTCAAGGTGCGCCAACAGTTCGGTGTGCCCATCGGCACTTTCCAGGCTTTGCAGCACCGCATGGCGGATATGGCGGCGGAGCTGGAGCTGGCCCGTTCGAGCCTGCACGCGGCCCTCGCCGCCATGGTCAATGATGATGAGGTCGCCCGCGACAAAACCGTTTCGGGCAGCAAGATGCTCATTTGCCGCGCGGCGAAGTCCGTTTGCGGCCAGGGCATCCAGTTGCACGGCGGCATTGGCGTGACCGAGGAGTACCTGGTCGGGCACTACTACAAACGGGCCATCGTCGCGGACTTGCTCCTGGGCGGCAGCGACAGCCACGAGGCCGCTTGTGCGGCCGCGCTACAGGCGCAATTGCGCGTCTGAACCGTTATTGAACAGACTATCGAGAGCACAACAACAATGAAAAGCTACGAAACACTGGCCGAACTGCAAGGCCTCGTTGGCGAAGTCGTGGGCACCAGCGACTGGGTGGCCATCGACCAGCAACGTATCAACACCTTTGCCGAAGCCACCGGCGATCACCAGTGGATTCACACCGACCCCGAACGCGCCGCCCAGGGGCCATTCGGCAAGACGATTGCCCATGGCTTTCTGACCCTGAGCCTGCTGCCGACCTTCATGACCAACGCCTTTGAGCTGCGCAATGTGAAGATGGGCGTGAACTACGGCATGAACAAGGTACGCTTTGTACAGCCAGTGCCGGTGGACAGCCGGTTGCGCGGGCATTTCAAGGTGCTGTCTTTCGAACCGCTGGAAGGCAACGGTGCCCAGGTGACTTACGAGATGACCGTGGAGATCGAGGGCGTCACCAAACCTGCCTGCGTCGCCGAGACCATCCTACGAGTATTCGCCTGAGCCATAACGCCCGCAACACTGCTGTGACAAACGCCACGCGCATACCGATGCCGCGTGGCGTTTGCGTTTTCAGCCGGGTAAAAGGCCGGCCCCTCCCTTTGTGCGCCAATAAGGGGGGGGCGAAGACAGGGGGGTGTTGGTTAAAAAACACTGCCAGGACGGGAAAATATTCCGCAGTTCCTTGAAGGGCAGGGCGTGCTTGATAAGACGCTCAAACCATCATCCTAGAGGTTGGAGACATGATTAAACTCACAAGAACCCTGATTGCGCTCGGCTTGCTGGCCGCGCATGCAGGCGTGCTCCATGCAGCAGTATCAGAACAAGAAGCCAAGCAACTGGGCACCACCTTGACCAGCGTGGGTGCCGAGAAGGCCGGTAATGCCGATGGCACCATTCCGGCCTATACCGGCGGGCTGAATACAGCGCCCGTTGGCTTCGACAAGGCCTCGGGCATTCGTCCCGACCCCTTCGCCAATGAAAAACCGCAATTCTCGATCAATGCCACTAACGTGGACACCTACAGCGACAAGCTCACCGAAGGCACCAAGGCTCTGGTCAAGAAGCTTCCGGGTTTCCGCGTCGACGTTTATCCGACGCATCGCACTGTAGGCTATCCGCAGTTCGTGCTGGACAACACGCTGAAGAATGCCACCAGCGCCACACTGACCAACAATAACGAAACGCTGCAAGGCGCCCACGCCGGTGTGCCGTTTCCGATTCCCAAGACCGGCATCGAAGTGATGTTCAACCATCTCGCACGTTACCAGGGCCTGGCTTGGATCGCGCCCAAGTACGGGGCTTACAACGTGGATGCGGCGGGGAAACTGGTCACATCGACCCTGGGTCGCTGGACCTATGAGATGCCTTACTACGATACGTCGAAAAGCGGCGACGACATCGTGATGACCCGTGCCCGTGCCAACTACAGCGGCCCTGCACGTCGTGCCGGTGAAGCGGTGATGACCTTCGACTACACGGCCACTGAGCGGGGACGCAAGGCCTATCAGTATCTGCCAGGACAACGCCGTGTGCGCCTGGCGCCAGACCTGGCCTACGACACGCCGAATGCCAGTACCTCGGGTATGTCTACCATCGACGACATCAACCTGTTCAATGGACGGATGGACCGCTTCGACTGGAAGCTGGTCGGCAAGAAGGAGATGTATGTTCCGTATAACGCCTACCGCTTCGCCTACGCCGAAAGTCCTGAGCAGGTGTTTGGCTCGAAGTTCATCAATCCGGACCTGGTGCGTTGGGAGCGTCACCGTGTCTGGGTCGTGGAAGCGACTCTGAAGCCCGGCATGCGCCACATCTACTCCAAGCGTACCTTCTACATCGATGAGGACAGCTGGACCGCCGTAGCGGTGGACCAGTACGACGGCCGCGGTCAACTGTGGCGCCCTGGCTTCAGCTATATCCATCAGATGTATGACGCCGTTGCCACCAACAGCACCGCTGGCCACTACGACCTGATTGCGGGTACCTATTACATCAACGTCTGGCCAGGCAAGGCGGGCGTGCAGGTCATGGACAAGCTCAGTGCGGATAATGGCTGGTCGTCTGATAGCTTGGCGGGGGCAGGGGTTCGCTGACGGCTGTTTCCGGCTAGCCATACTTGCGAAACGGAACCGCCTTCGGCGGTTCCGTTTTTTTTGCTCATTGATACGCACGCGTTCCCCCTGTAGGAGCGAGCCTGCTCGCGATGGTGGTCAACGATAACGCGGGCTTTCTGAGTGCCCGCGTTGTCTGGACGTTTTTCGCGAGCAAGCTCGCTCCTACCGTCAGGAAACCCGGCGTGACTGATCCGCCCAGTAGCGCTCACGAACCTGTCGACGCAGCACCTTGCCAACGGCACTGACCGGCAGGGTTTCAACCATCTTCACCGACTTGGGGGCCTTGAAGCGCCCCAGTCGTTCCTTGACTAGTGCAATCAGTTCTTGCTCGTCGACCGCCATACCCGTTTTGAGCACGACTTCGGCATGGACCGCCTCGCCCCATTTGTCATGGGGAATGCCGACCACAGCGGACATGGATACGGCGGGATGGGTATTGAGCGTGGCTTCGACTTCCACGGCATAGACATTGAACCCACCGGTGATGATCACGTCTTTCTTGCGGTCGACGATGAACACATAGCCAGCTTCGTCCACATAGCCCAGGTCCCCTGACTTCCAGAAACCGTCGTTGAATTCGGCGGCCGTACCCTGGGGATTATTGTGATAGCCACTGATGGTGCCACGCCCGCGCAGCCAGATCTCGCCGGTCACGCCGTTCGCAACCCGATTACCCGACTCATCGACGATCTTCAGCTCGATACCGGTGGCAGGCCTCCCCGCGGAGGCCAGGCGACCTGTTTCGACCGCGTCCAGATGATCGGCCTTGGTCAGGGTGCAGACTGCCTGGGCGCATTCGGTGGCGCCGTATAGCTGGAAAAAGATGTTGCCGAAACGCTCTTGGGATTGCCTTAGCTTGACCGGGCTCATGGGGGCCGCGCCGTAATAGAGGGTCTGCAGACTGGACAAATCGTATTGCGATGCCTCTTCCAGCTCCAGCAACCAACCCACCAACGTCGGCACCATTAGCGCTGTAGTAATGCGTTCCGCTTCGACGTTACGACACCAGGCTTTGAGGTCGGCGGCATTCTGAGTAACGGTGCAGCCGCCACGGAACAACGTCGGCAACAGCGACAGCCCCGAACCATGGCTGATGGGTGCGATATGCAGGTAGCGGGTGCGTTCGTTGAGGGCTTGGCTCTGCTCGCTGTCGGCATACATCGAATCCCGCGCCGCCAGCCAATTATCGATGGTGTACCGGGCACATTTGCTCTTGCCGGTCGTGCCGCCGGTAAAGCGGTAGATCAGCGTGTCCTGATGGACATCGGATTCGACGTCAGGCTCGTCCTCCGACATGCCCTCCAGCAATGCCCAGAAGTACAGCGCAAAACCGCAATCGGTAGGGGGTTCGTCCATGCAGACCACCACTGCACCGCTGGCGCACAGCATTTCGCTGTACTGCGATAACAGCGCTGTCTCGATGAATATGACCTTGGGGGCGATAAATTCGACCTGCCAACGGTGTTCTTCGAGCGAATCGCGAAAATTGGTATGCGCAATCGCCACTTCGCCTTTGAACGCCGTCCAGGCATGCAGCAGCGACAGGTTGTCGTTCTCCAGAATGCACAGCACCGTGTCGCCGCGCTGCAAATGCAGGCGCGTACGCAGGGTATTGGCGATGCGGTTGGTCAGCCGATGCAGTTCATCAAAGCGATAACGCCGATTTCGCTCGACGTTCACCAACGCTTCCTGACGGGAATAGCGTTGTGCAACCTGCGCCATGACCCGGGAAAAATTCATCTTCATTGCGTTCTCCGTTTTTTGTTCTGGGTGTTGGAAAACGCATTCTAAAAAGGAGGCCAAGGTGTACCGCGCCCCCCATCTGGAGAGGGGGAAGTTGGCGCCGTCGGTGTTAGGGTGAATAGGAGAACCATATGCACAACCAACGGAAAAAACCTTTCCACTCAATGGCGTTTTACGAGAAAGCCACTGTAAACAATGCACGGTCAGCCATTAGTTTGAAGTGAGTCGAGGGTTTTTATGAAAACAGGAAACAGACTTGCGCTGGGGTTGATGACATTGTTGCCCGCCATGCTGGCCCAGGCGGATAACGGCGGTATCAGTTTCTGGCTGCCGGGGCAGTTCGGTGCGCTCGCGGCGGTACCCACCGCTCCCGGCTTGAGCCTGCCGCTCATCTACTACCATGCCAACGCCAAGGATGACGCCAGCAAACCCGTTCCCCGCGGCGGGCTGACCACCGTTGGTCTCGATGCGACAGCGGACATCCTGTTCGCCTTCCCGAGCTACACCTTCGCCGAGCCTTTGCTTGACGCTCAAGTTGCTTTGGCAATGGGCGCGGCAGTGGCGCGCTCCGAGGGCAGTGTCGATATCACGCTGACAGGGCCACAAGGCCGGACCTTTTCCGGCAGTACCGACGACACCTTAAAAGGCGGCAGCGACGTCTATGTGATGGGCACCATGAAATGGAACCATGGCGTTCACAATTTCATCGCCTACACCATGGGCGACATTCCGGTCGGCGCCTATGATCCCAATCGTCTGGTCAACATAGGCCTGGGACACGCTGCCCTGGATGCGGGAGGTGGCTACACTTGGTTTGACAAGATAAACGAGTTTTCCGCCGTGGCAGGCCTGACCTACAACTGGGAAAACACCGATATCGACTATCAAAACGGTATCGATGCCCACCTTGACCTGAGCGCCTCGCATTTCATCAACGATCAAACTCACCTGGGTCTTGTCGGCTACGTCTTCCGTCAGGTCACCGGCGATAGCGGCAGCGGTGCAACCTTTGGCGATTTCAAATCCAGGGTCAATGGCATCGGGCCGCAGGCCGGACACTTTTTCAAAGTCGGTAAGGACCTCTGGTATACCAATCTCAAGGGTTACTACGAGTTCGATGCGAAGAATCGGGCAGAAGGCTGGAACACTTGGTTGTCCTTGGTCATTCCTTTATCGAATTGAAATCCACGGTGTGCACTAGGAAAGGAAAGATGGTGACGGTTCGCTTTGCTGGCTGTGATGGCAAAGCACCGAATTGCCTGCCGACCACATAAGGGGGGAACTACATGGTGCGACTCTATCGTCCCCGTACTCAGATTCTTGAAGGCGAGTGGCAATTCCCACAAGCACAATTGGAAAAGTAGGTAGCTGAAAGCTCAATGCCTTCCTTGGGCCTGAGGTGTACCCCACGGCGACTCTCGGCGTCATCGGGCATTTTGTCGGATGCCGCCCGGGGAACACTCTCCTACAAGTTAGCCATACCCCCCTCAGAAATCGTACTTCACGCCGAGCATGCCCTCGTAGCTGTGGCTGTCGCCGTCGAAGGACTTCTGATAGCCGGCGGAGATGTAGAACGTCACTTTCTTGTCAGCCTGATAATCGACGCCCAGGTTGGCTTCCCACCAGCTACCGCCGATATCGGCCTCGAATGGCACGAAACCGTTGGCCGAGGAGAACTCGGTCTTGGGTTGCCCCTTGAACTCGTGCCAGACGCTGGGGCGCAGCCAGCCATTGGTGCGCAGGGTTTCGCCCTTGTCGTTTTCACGGAACCAGTCCTTGGCCAGGCGTACCCCCAAACGGCCAATCAGTGAGTCGATGTCCTTGAAGCGCACGTCGGCCGCAATGTCATCGCTGTTATCCAGATTGATGCGTGAATAGATCAGCTGTGCCTGGGGCTCGAGGTAGAGGTTTTCGAATTTGTGTTCGTCGTCGCCTTCATCGATCAGGAATGGATAGCCGGTCTCTAGCGACGCGGTGTAACCCCAGCCCTGGGTGTCCAGATTGCCGAGGTCGTTGGGCTTGGCCTCGATGTCGAAGCGATGCAGTTGCAGCACGCCGTCCACATAGCCGCCATCGGGGCTGAAATGCGTCCAGTAACCACCGAGGCTGTAAGCGCGAAGCACGTTATCGCCGGCGCCGTTGCCGGTGTAATGCTTGACGCCACCATCGATATTACCGACCGCCAGGGACAGTCCGGCCTGATCATGGCTGCCATCGGTGTCTTCACCGCGATACAGATCGAGGCCGACCTGGAACGCCTGCATGTCGTAGCTGTACGCTGGCGAGTTACCGAATGGACCGCTACTGCCGGCCTCGCGTTCGCCATTTCGAAAGATCATTCGCCCCCAGCCGATTGATGGCCCGTAGGTTTCTTCATGTTCTTTGGGCAGCGGGTCGGTGGGCATGCGCCGCTCCTCGGCGACACGCTCGTGCAGGGTGTCGATCAGACCGCGGCTGTAGACCAGGGCCAGGGCCGGAATGGCGCCATAGAGCGAGGTTTCCGGACGGAAGTTCGGTTCCGGTGACGGATCCGGTGTCGGCGTCGGTGATGGGGAATCTGCGGTGGAGCGCAGGTACCAAGCCTCGCTGTTACTGCCATCCACGCTTGATCGATGCAAGGTGTACTCGTAGGGGCCGGCAACCGCACGATTTCCTAGGCGGAAGGCATCGGCGGACGTGGTGCCGCCATTGAGTGCATCGACTACCAGAATGCCGTTGCCGGTGGTCAGGGCGCCTCGTCCCAGAACTCCGCTGGTATCCCGGGCATTGTGAATGAGCAGGGCGGTGTTGCCGGTGGCCAGGGCCGTGGCGGTGCCACCGTCGATCACCAGTTTGTCCGAAGGCGAGCCATCGCCTTCCAGGAAGGTGTTCAGTCCGATCGCGCCATCACCGCTGTAGGTATTGACGGTCAGCGTCTTGAACACACCACCCACCGGCGCGGAGAAGTCGATCAGGCTGGGATCGTTGACCAATGTGGTCAGGTTGGAATCGCCGGTCATGCGCCAGAGGCTGTTGTTGGTCAGGGTCAGGTTGGAAACGCTGCCTGGCGCGGTGAAGGCCGAACCGACGACGGTCGAGCCCGACAGTGTGACATTGGCCAGCCCGGGGCTGACTGGCGGGGCAGGGGCCGTGATCGGAGGGGGCTGTAACGGCGGCAACGCGCCAGTGAGCTCATCCGGAAAATCAGCAGGTCCGCCCAGTGGCGGTGGCGAAGCGGCCAACAGGGGAAAGTCATTGAGCGTTCCCACCCGCAGCCATTGACTGGCGCCTGTCACGGTCGAATTGATCAGCGTGATATTCGCGTCGCCGGCAACACCAATGATCGGGCCGCTGGTATTGGTCAGCGTGCTGCGGGTGAAGTCCGCCGTGGAGACCGCGCCGGGGATGCCCAAGGCATAGAGCGCCATCGAATTCGCACCGCTGGCATTCACCGTTGCATCGGTGCCGATGATGCGTCCGCCAATCAATGCAACCGCACCGTGAGCCTCCGTACCGGAGGCCTGAACCGAGCTTTGGTTGATTGTCACCGAGGTCGGCGCGTCACGGGACAAGGCGCCATGGGCACCGACACCCTGGGTTTGCACGGTGCTGCGGTTGGCTACCACATTAGCTTCGCCTCGGCCGGTGGGTGCAGAACCATAGTTTTCCAATATCGCCCGCAAACCCACGGCACCCGTGCCCTGGGTAGTGACCGCCGTATCGTTTACCGTAACCGTGGCCACGCCGACCGGCTGGTCATTGCGTGATTGTGCCTCGACACCAAAGGCATTCAGGCCAGTGGTTTGAACCGTATTGCGATTGGCCGTGGTATTGGCGTTGAACTGTGTTCCAACCTGTTCGGCCACCGCGTACAAGCCGACACCCAGCACACCGGACGTGGTTATCCGGACATCATTGAGGGTCGTGTTGCCGCCATCGTCCGACCAGGCGCCCATCGCGGAGAGCCCAGATGTATTGACCACGGTACCGTTGGCAATCAGTGTGCCGCCGGGGTTGCGCGCGCCAAGGGCATGGGCGAAGGACGACTGCCTGACCTGGTTGCCAGTGGTGGTGATGGTGCCGCCATTGAGCGTGATGGTGCCGTTCAGGTCGGCAATCGCGCCCATGGCGTTGTCGTCGCCGCTGGTGATGATGGTAATGTTGTTCGCGGTCACCGAGGCGGGTGTCGGCACCGCACTGAACGCGGTCAGCGCCGCCGAGTTCAGACCTGTGGTTGTGATCCGGGTATCACTGACAAGGACGTTCGCACCGTCCCGGGCCGCCACGCCCACGGCAACCGTGGGTGTCGTCGTGGTGACCGAGCTGTTAGTCAACGTTAGCGATGACCCAACGCCTTCGACCTGCACGGCAGGTGTAAAAGGCCCGGTGGCGCCGTTGAGCAGAACGCTGCTGTTGTTGATCTGCGCCGAGCCGCCAGCCTTGATGGAAACACCGAACGCACGAGATCCGCTGGTCTGGATCACAGTATCCGCCACCTGGGCTTGCGACCCGGAACCCTCGATCGAAAGACCGAAGCCACGCAGGCCGGTTGTAGTGATCGTGCTGCCGCTGCCGCTCATGACAATCTTGCCGCCGGTGATCGCCCGCACCCCGGCATTCGGGGTGCTATCCAGGTTGCTGGCGCCTGAGTTGGTGAACGAACTGCTGGTCAGAAGGAGGGTGCCACCGGTATCGGCCAGCGCAACGGATGCGTTAGTACCCGAAGTACTGGCCGCGATCCCTGTGGTGCTGATCTGGCTGCCGCCACCGGTGGAGTAAAGCGCATGACTGCCAGCGAGCGTGGTTGCGTTCTGTACCCCGGCGCTGCTGATCTGGGCACCGTTTGACAGACTGACCGTCCCGCCGCTTTCAGCCAGTACGCCGAAGGCACCCCGGGAACTGGTACTGACCGAGCCACCGGAGAAGTTGATCCGGCTTCCCGCTCCGGTCGCCGCCAGACCATAGTTACCCGTGCCATTGGCACCACCGGTGACCAGCACCGTGGTGCCGTTCAGCGTCAGCACGCCGCCGCTGTCAGCCGCCGCACCGCGCAGGTTCAGGGAAGTGCCGGACGCAGGTGTCAGGTCGAGCGTGGCACCCGTTGCGACGATATTGCTGCCGGCACCCGAGGCCCGCAATCCGACCTGGCCGTTTGCTGCGGCGCCGATAGAAGTGGTGCTGACCGTACTGCCATTGAAGGTGATTGCCGCACCTTGCAATGCCATGGCCCCCGTTGTGGTGGCAGCCCCCAGGTTAACGGTAATGCCATCGCCAATGATTTGGCCCAGCGTACCAGTGTCATTCAGGCCCGTAGCACCTGTTGTGTTGACGGTTACGGTGGTACCGGAGGGCACAGTACAGTTCGTGTTGTTGACGGGGGCTGGCAAGGGACAATCGACGGACCAGGCCGGCGATGCGATCGCGCCAAATAGCGCTACCGCGACCGCGAATTGCAGCCGTAAGTGCGGATCGGCAGGAGTTCCAGCCTCCGCGCTCCATGCAAGCGGTGTATGGATGACACATTTGCCATGTGTCAATTGAGCTGGATCTGACGTGAATCTGTGGTGCAAATCAAACGGATCCTGGTGTTGAGTCATGGCGGCCAACTCCCTCTGCAAACCCTCGATGAATCCCTCTTCGAGTTTTCCTTCAAGAGTGTCCGTATCCCCCAGGACACCGTGCGGAACCCGCCCGCACACAGGTAAACCATGAGACAACTCGGGATATGTCTGCAGTTATGTTTAGACCAACTTTGGACGCTTGCTATGCGTTTCGTCTAATTTAGGATCCAATCAGCGGAATTTTTCCAGTATTGAGGGCAGGGCGGAACCAGAAACTGATGAGATTCATGGAATAGCACTTCGGCATACTTGTTCTGCCTGCTGCAATGCGCCGTAAATATGTCTTTGCTCGACGCCAGTTGTGAGCGCCGATCAGGTGGAAAATGCGTAGAGACATGGCAAAAAGCAGTGTCGCGATAAAAAAGCGCACTCGTTGAATCGATCACGAAACGTTGGTGCGCAAAGCGGCCCAAGCCGACGAGGAGGATTTCGCCTATTTCGTTGCCACCGGAAAACTCCAGTCGAACAAAGAAAATCCAATAGAGTGGAACTCAGACAACGTCACTTCGTATTGACGAATACTATTCATAGAGCATTGGCTATGCTGAATAAAGGCATTGGCAACCCAACATCGCCTTTGTTCTTATCGTGTGGATTGAAGTTACGGAGGGATAGGGGGCCATTTCCTCTAAAAATATGATAGACAGCGGTCTAAGTTTAACTCAACTAAATAGCCGTTTAGTTGAGCTAGCTAATTAATGACTCCACGTAAAGATCATTGGCGGTAGACCATCTTCAAGAGCTCATATCTTTCACCAGACACGCGGCGTCGGGGTTCTCTGATCTGGTCCAACCTAATCTAGCAGGGTGCCAAAATTTGAAAGTTGCGACTGACAGAGCAGTGCGAGTGATAGTAAGGGTAAACATTGCCACCGGCAAACCCCAGAGCTCGAACAGCATTACGGCGCTTTGAAATCCCGGGCGTGCCAGGCAAACCAAGGCTAATACGTCGGTTCAGTATTACGCTGTAAACCTGTTTTTTGACTTGTTAACTACGGTGGTTAACAAGTCAAAATTGTGGTTAACAACGGTAACGGACGAGCATTTCACTGAGCTTTTCATCCAACCAGGTTTTTGCGAGTTTCATGGGGATCTGGTGGCCGGAGAGTTCAACGGCCTTCAAACGCAGCGTGTGCATCGCCAAACCGTCAGCGTCTGCAAGCAAATCAATGGACGTTTGCATTTTCCACGTGTGGCAGCCCTTGAAATCTGCGCACCAACTCCACGCTGAACGCTGCAGATTTCACACAGCGCCGTGCTTGGAGGCGAATCTGAGGTATCAGCAATAGCATAAATGAACGGGCTAACCCCAAAACATTTCCATTACTAAGCGAATCGGTGAACTCGGGTCTGGGGCACGATTACCTCAATCAAGAACGACATCCGTGGATTCGCTGCTCACGAAGTAAAATCAGGCGCGCCGAAGCCCGCCAGAACTCACACCGGTCCGGTAAGTGAACTCGTTAAGCGGAGACCACGAGGACCAATGGAGACCAAACGTAAACTCATCGAGGATCATCAGTGCAGGCCATCGGGTGACCGTAACAACCATAAACTCATCAGATAGAATGTGAATCGTGCGACATAGACGGTGCGGAAGTAATTTGCTGAAGTGGGGACGAAATCACCATTTCACAGATTTACTTCCGAAAATTTCAAAGAATTACTTCCGAGCGCTGTGAATGCCCACATCAAAGCACTGTGCAACCGGGCTGATATTGATACACGATGTTACGTGTAATGTATATTATGTTAAATGACGTGTCACAGATAACGCCACTACCTGGACATTTTCAACAATCACCGGCATCGTTGCCAGCCTTCACCGAACCCTTTCGCCCTCAGCCGCTTAGTACTACTCCTTAAACCAAAGGGTCAGGAGCCAGTTCACCGTTCGCCGACCAGAGCGTTGCAAAGCTCGGTGATATTTGACTCAGCCTCAGTCCGCGGCTAAACCTAAATCACCCATATGCATCGCACCTCTTGATAATACTTCTATAGAGGCTGTGGCGATGCGTCCATTCATCTTCTTTCCGATCTTCCCTCCCTACAGCCAATGGCGTCCTGAGCGCGGAACCAACGTTCCCGAGTCCATCGCCGTCTGCGATTGTTTGGAAAAGGTTTGTCCCGATGCTCAGCCATTTAGTGGTACTTGGTACTGCATGGAGTTCCTCAAGCGCACCGCGATTACGAACCCCACTGGCTTCAAGTACAACGAATTGACTAGGCACCTGGAACCTATGCTGCTTTGGAGCTTTCATACCGGCGTGCCTCTATTGGACTGGGACGTACAACATGTGGATTGCTTCCTGAGTTTCTATTGCGATCCTCCTGTCGGATGCACGGCGGCGTCCGTTCGCAATAAATTTTTGGAGGACTACTCGGCACCATTCAAAGACTGGGCGATCAACCCTGATTGGCGGCTGTTCCGACGAACTTCCGGCGGAAATCGATCATTGAACCCCGTCACTCGCGATGTGTTTTTACGTTTGGTGTTACATCTTAGGCATTTCTTTGACTTCTACCTATTGTCCACAGGTAGCCCGCATGCCAATCCTGCGGATGAATTCTCTAGCACCTCCAGGAACCTAAACTGGAGTAGAAGTTCGGTCGTATTCACTGAAGCCCAACTCGACTGGCTTTTGGCGGACGCTCTGACGTCGCGCGTTAAAAGTCGCCATGCCCTACAGGTGATGATGTACCTAGGGTTTGCTCGCTATACCAACCTGACTGGGGGTCATGCCGAGATAAGGCAAAAATTAGGACATTCGTTCTCTAAATTATTGTATTTAAACGAATATTAGAAGCCCTTCTCAGCAAAGACTGCTTCGCGCCCAATCGCTTCAGCCATCCATTGAGGAAGGTTTGATCTATGCGATATCAAAATCTGCCAATCGTTGCTCGACAGGCACGTGCGCAGCTTGGCGACTGCCTCTTGGGCGTGGGGTTTCCCCAGCCAGGCAAGCGCACGTACAGCGTCGCCAGCAGTGGTCGCTCCGAGAGCGATTTGCCACTGCGGCGCATGCTCGATTCTCACCTGAGCCTTGCCTAGCTGCAGAGTTCTCGGCCGTCCGCCGGTAACAAATACTTCCCTAATCGACACCTGTTGCGTTAGCCCTAGAAGGTTCGCTGCGCGGGCACCGCTTAACGCGATTACCTGATGGCTTTTCGAAGCTATCGCACTGATGACCTTCTCCGTCGCCGGCGCGCGTTTGCCGAAGCGCCCGGTGACCGGCGCCACATAGAGGCCGCGTGAAATCCGCATCAACTCCCCGCCCTTGGCTAATCGAGAGAATGCTTGGTCCACCGAAGCACGGTCAGCCAAGTGAAGGAATTCGTTTGGTGCAAGAATGCCTCCTTCAGGAAGAAGCCTGCTGTGTTCGATGATTGCCGCGGAAAGGGATTTCATGGATGGCTGGTTTTTGAAATATGTCAGAAACCTAGCAACAATCCTGACACTGATCAACGAACTGCGGCGCGGCAATCGGCAGTCGGAATAGGATTCGCGCGCAATCGCTACAGCCATCCAGAGAGAAAGGACGGATCAGCCGTTTGGTTGCACTCGCAGAAGAGCGTCGAACACGATTCGCAACCCGCCTGCGCGGTTAATAATTGATCAATTATCTATGTCGAGATAATTGCAGATAATTCCCGCAATCCGTGGCCGACTCGAGATCGAAAAATTGGAAAAAAGGACGAATTAGAGGGCCTGCGGAGGCTGCCAGCTAGCTGACAGGCACGGGCTCTGAATAGCCCGTCTTCACGCCCTGAGTGGCGGCGTAATGGCGGGTTTGGAAAGCCAGGACATCCTGCATCTGCTTGCTGACGTCTTCCTCCAGCCCCCATTCATAGGCCAGCTTGTCGAGCTTGTAGCGAGAGACCAACTGGGTCGCCCGCGGCGAGCGTTCAGCCGGTTTCAGGTTCGACCAGCTGCTGACAAAGCCTTTTAGGCGCGCGGCTTTTTCCGTTGATACACAGGGAAAGCGACGCAGCAGGTCGACCAGATAGAGGGCTCGCAGCTTCTGTTCAGGCTTGCGCAGCTTGCCCGCCACTTCACGCTGCAGTACCGGCACGAGGTCGCGCTCTTCGTACCACAACTGCTTGGCGAGCTCCACAAGAGCATCGGACGCAACTTGGCTAAGGCGCTGCTGGGTGACAGTCTCCAGGAGCGCGCCAAAGCTTTGTTTACGATCCAGACGTGGCATCTCGCCCATCCTCCAGGTACTTCGCTGTGACCAGCTTCAGGCAGCCTAGCATTGCGCTTCGGTTGCCCACGGCATAATCGATTGCCTCTGTTGCCAGTGTAACAAACTGGCCGACATCGACACGGCCACATTCGATGAGCTGTTCGATATCAAATTGATCGTTTTCCGTAAAGCGGCCGAGTTTGGATATTGCTAGATCCACGCCGGCGGCAACGAAGATATGCAGCGGCTGCTCACCCTCGAAACCCTCCATGGGGATGGCGCGCTCGCGGTAGTCCTCGTGCAGTGGCCCGAGGGCATTGGTGTAGTTCTGATCCAGGTAAACCTGCAAGTCGCGGCCGTCGCTGTCCTCATAACCCTCTGGCGGTGTGTAGACGGCCATGATCTCGTCCTTGCGCAGCACGCGAGCCGCCTCGATCTCCGCATCGATGTCCGCACTACCACGCGCATGGGTGAGCAGGTGCACCGCGCAGCCGCCGAAGACGAAGACCTTGAGCGAGCCTGGTGGGTTGCCATCCAGTAGCGGCAAGGCCCGGGCGAACAGATTACCAATGGCCTGGCCTAGCGGTGTAGTCAAACGGACAGGTTCCGCGCCCCCCTCATTGGCAGTCTCAAGTAGTGTCATCTTCACCTCCACTCAGCACATGGACTCAGTTTGCCGGTTCAAGTGCTCGGTGCGCTATCGCTGTTCGCAAGCGGCGCCCCGAGTAGCTTCAGCAATGTAGTGGCTTCTGCCAAGCGCTCCTGCAGGCCCTGCGTTTGCTGCGCCTGGGTCGCGGAGGCTGCGCCCAGCCGGGACACCTCCTCCTGCAATGTGCTGCAACGCTGTTCCAGGGCTTCATTCGCGCGCTCAGCGCCGGTCAACGCGCTCTGGGCGGCCTCCAAGGCCTGGACCTTCTGCGCCAGTAGCTGTTGCTGGGCATGTTGTTCTTTTTGCAACTGCCGCGCCTCGGCGAGCAGGCGCGCATTGTCGCGGTTCAATTGGGTCAACTCGTCCTGCTTGATTATCAAGGTCTGCTGCAGTTGTCGCAGTTCCAGTTGCAGCTGCTGTACCTGCGACTCGTGTCGACGTTGTTCCTGCTCACGCTGCTCCTTGCTGGCCTGGCGGTAGTGCTCCAAGGCGTCGCGTGCGTGCTGATGCTTCTCCTCCAGCGAGCGAATCTGCCCATCGCGGTCCTGCAGGCGCTCCTCCAAGTCGCGGTTGGCCTGCAATAGGCGGGCATTCTCGATCTCTGCCTGCTGGCGTTGCTGCTGCTCCTGCTGCAGTGCTTGCTGGGCAGCTTGGAGTTGTTCCGTGAGCCCGCTGCTCTGACTTTCCAACTGCTGGATTCGGCCTTCGGCTTGCCGAGCCTGGTTCTGGAATTCGAGCCGTTCACGGGCTAGCTGCTCGCGCTCTTGAGCCACGGCGGCCTGGGCTTCTTCTTGCAGTTGATCGGCCAGCTGGCTTACCAGGTTGGCGAGCTGCTCGCTGAGCGGGATTGAGCCCGCATTCCGGCCGCGATCGGCGTCTTCGAGTTCTTTCAGGTAGCGGTGAATGGTGGTTTTCGAGCCGGTATTGCCCAGCTCGACCCGTACCGCGTCGATGCTGGGGTTCTCGCCCCGCGCCAGGATCGCCTGTTGCGCCTTCTGAACCAGTGCCTTATTGATGCCGCCGCGGGCCATGGTCTGCTCCTACGATTTCGTATTGGATTACATACCATGTATTTACATACTAAATTTGATTGATGTAAAGCCAGTTAAAAGCAAATAAATCAGATAAAATAATGGAGAGTTATTCAATAAGATCGGCACAAACGGTCGCTTAGCTGCCGTTTTCCAGTACACAAAGGGCATTTCGAGCGATGAAAGACGTCGGGCGCTATCTGCAAGCCGGTACGCGGGAAAACACCCGCCGCAGCTACCAGTCGGCCATCGAGCACTTCGAAGTGACGTGGGGTGGCTTTCTGCCTGCCACCAGCGATAGCATCGTGCGCTACCTGGTGGACTACGCCGACACCCTAAGCAGCAACACGCTCAAACAGCGCTTGGCCGCTCTGGCTCAGTGGCATATCACCCAGGGCTTTCCTGATCCGACCAAGACGCCCACGGTGCGTCAGGTGCTCAAAGGCATCCGCACATTGCATCCGGCGCAAACGAAGCAGGCTGCACCGCTGCAGTTGCAGCACCTGGAGCAAGCAATTCAATGGCTGAATCAGGAAGCCGAACGGGCTCAGCAGTCCGGCAATTTGGCAAGCCTGCTGCGCAGCCGGCGCGATGCGGCGCTGCTGCAAATCGGCTTCTGGCGGGGTTTTCGCAGCGACGAACTCTGTCGACTGCAGGTCGAGCATATCCAAGCCGAAGCCGGTGCGGGCATGAGCCTATTCCTGCCGCAGAGCAAGGGTGACCGGGAAAACCTCGGCACGACTCATTACGTACCAGCCTTGAAATGCCTCTGTCCTGTGCAGGCCTATCTCGACTGGATCAGTGCCGCCGGCATTGCCCGTGGCGCAGTGTTCTGTCGCCTGGATCGCTGGGGGCATCTGGGCAGCGAGGCCCTGCACCCCGGCAGCCTGATCAGCTTGTTGCGTCACATCCTGCAACGCGCCGGTGTCTCGGCCGAGTTGTACACCAGCCATTCGCTACGCCGAGGCTTCGCCACCTGGGCCACGGCAAATGGCTGGGATCTCAAGGCCTTGATGACCTATGTAGGCTGGAAAGACATCAAGTCCGCCATGCGCTACATCGACCCCGCCATATCCTTTGGTGGCCTTGCAGCTAAACCTGCCCTTGAGCTTCATGCTGGACCTCTGGGCCAAATTTCAGCTTCTCATTAACACCGGTACACATCAGGGACAACGGCGCCGTATGAACCGCAATCGGACTCGCTGCTGGCGTTTACAGGCAGCTGAGCCGCTCTAGAATGAACTTTATAGGCCTTTATAGTCGATTATAGAATCCTATTCTGGACGCCCGATTCACGCTGCCCGGCGAGCTGGGGCTGACGATTCGCACCCTGTTCGTCTGCACCTTCGTGCTGATCTTTGCGGTCTGGGCGGTGCCCGTGCAGCAAATTGCCGAGGTCAACCAGCGCAACCTGCTGTGGCTTGGCCTTTCCGGCATCACCACGGCGCTGTCTTGGATCTTCTACTACAAGGCGTTGAAGCTGGGGGACGTAGCCACGGTGGCGCTGATCGACAAGGGCAGCGTCGTGGTAGCGATGCTGATGGCCTGGCTACTGCTGCGCTAAGTGATCACGCTGCGGATGCTGGCCGGTGCCGGGTTGATCGTGGCCGGGCTTTTGGTTATTGCCAAAAAGCCCTGACCTGTGATCCTAGGCCTCGTGCTGTTGAAAGGCTGCCGCCAGCGTGAGCTGTGCACGGGCCTCGATGATCTCGATCAGTTCGAAGTGCTTGGGGAACTCTCGCTGAGGCAGCCGCTGGGCACGAAGTGATGATCCAGGTGAACCGCGGTGCTTTGGCCTTCGACAGTCGCTCCGTGATAGTCAGGATGCCATTCCCAGCTCCGTACAGCGCCATTGTCACGAATGCCGGCCATGCTGCGCGGGCAGCAGCAAAGCAATCCCAGTCGGGCAAAGCAGAATCTCTAAGCGAGTTGCCCTAGTAGGGTGAAGGTTTTGCCCCAAGGTGAATTCTGCAATACACCCAGCGACCTGAGCTGCCTCTATGACCATTCCGATAGCCAGGGCCGTATAGGGGACGATAGAGAATTCGGAAAAAATCGTACGCTAAGCTTCGCGAGTTCTTGTAACCAATTCATTGTTTTTTCAATGGATGAAAGAAAATGGCGAAAGCTATTTGACAAACAAATCGGGATCTTATAACTTACCTACCAAGTAGTCGGTAGATGAAATAAAGCCATGAAACTCAATTCAGATCTTTCGCAGCGTGTTGTCGTCGAGCCTTCAAGCTTACAGTGGGTCGATTCGCCAGCGACCGGGATTCAACGCCAGTTACTGGAGCGTGATGGCGACGAAGTGGCGCGTGCCACCTCGATCGTGCGATACGCGCCGGGCTCCGCTTTTGAAAATCATAAGCACGACTTGGGCGAGGAGATTCTGGTCCTGGACGGCGAATTCAGCGACGAATCCGGGACCTTCGGGCCTGGGACTTACATCAAGAATCCACCAGGTTCTTCGCATGCACCGAGCTCCGCGACGGGTTGCACGTTGTTCGTCAAGCTGCGCCATCTTGATCTAGCCGACAGCCAACGCACCGTGGTCGACACCCGTAACGGCCCCTGGTTTCCAGGCCTCGTGCCGGGTCTGTCGGTGATGCCACTTTCTGAGTTCGACACACAACATACGGCTTTGGTGCGCTGGGCCCCGGGGACACGATTCAATTCGCATCGTCACTACGGCGGTGAAGAAATCTATGTGTTGGAAGGCGTCTTTGAGGATGAGTTCGGAAGCTACCCTACCGGCACATGGATGCGCAGTCCGCATTTGAGTGCTCACCGTCCCTTCAGCAATACAGGCTGCACCATCCTGGTCAAGACAGGCCACCTGCCAGTCGCCGAATCAAATGAGGCGCTTGCATGAAGCATTTCTCCGAAATCTCGCCGACCGCCGAGCGGGTGGTCGATGCCGCTGAAGGGTTGGTACAGCAGCACGGCTACAACGGCTTCTCATACGACGACGTGGCCCAGTTGGTAGGCATCAAAAAACCAAGTATCCACCACCACTTTCCCAAGAAGGGTGAACTCGTGGCCGTGGTCGCACAGCGCTACACGCACCGGTTTCGTGAGGAGTTGCTGAGCATCGAAGGGCAGCATGCGAAAGCGCCTGACAGGCTAACTGCGTATGCGGCACTTTTCGAACGCACCTTCGCCAAGGACCGGCGCCTTTGTGTCTGCGGCATGTTGGGTGCCGAGTCGGACTCGCTGCCGGACGCCGTTGTGAGCGAGGTCGAGCGATTCTTTAAAGTCAATCTCGACTGGTTGACTCTTGTCGTTGCCGATGGTCAGCGTGCCGCGCTGATCACCTCGAATTCCACCCCAGAGGCTCTCGCAGAGGCATTCTTGTGCGCGTTGGAAGGCTCGATGATGGTGGGCCGTGGCATGCGGTCGTCACGCGGACCGGCCGAAGTTGGAAACACTTTTCTTTCCACCGTGTTGACCTGAGGTCGGCACTTTTTTTGCAACACAACCCTACCATTTAGTTGGTAGTTAAGGAGATTATTATGAGTACTGAATTTAATGGCAAGAAGTTGTTGGTCATCGGCGGCACTAGCGGGATGGGACTGCAAACTGCCCGCATGGTTCTTGAGCAAGGCGGAAGCGTCGTCATCGTCGGTCACCGTGAAGACAAGGCCGAAGAGGCCCGCAAGGCGCTGTCGTCGTTGGGCACCGTGACCGCCCTGACTGCCGATCTCTCGCGAGCCGAAGATGTGAAGCGACTCCTGCATACCATCGATGAACACCACAAGGACATCAATCTTCTGGTCAACGCGGCTGGGGTGTTCTTCCCGAAGGCGTTTCTTGAGCACACGGAAAGTGATTACGAACAATATTTGACGTTGAATAAAGCGTTCTTCTTCATCACACAAAAAGTCGTGGCCAATCTCGTGGCCAGCGAGCGTCCCGGCGCCATTGTGAACATCGGCTCGATGTGGGGCAAGCAGGCGATTGCGGCTACGCCGTCGTCCGCGTATTCGATGGCAAAAGCAGGTTTGCATTCGCTGACCCAGCACCTTGCGATGGAGCTGGCATCCAAACAAATCAGGGTCAATGCCGTTTCTCCGGCGGTTGTCGAAACGCCGATTTACGAGGGATTCATACCCAAGGCCGAGGTTCATGGCGCCTTACAGGGATTCAACAGCTTCCACCCAATCGGCAGGGTTGGGACGCCACAAGACGTCGCCGAGGTCATCCTCTTCCTGTTGTCGGACAAGGCAGCATGGGTGACGGGCGCAATCTGGGACGTTGACGGCGGCGTGATGGCCGGGCGTAACACATAATGGGGGAACGAGAAATGAACACAAACATTAAAGGAACTCCCGGCAACGGGATCAACGTCGGCGCATTGCGTGAGTTTGCAGATCAGGTCGCAGCAAAGCCCGCCGCAGGCATCGCGACGTTCGGCGTCGTGACAACCTGGGAGGGTGGCACCCGGACGCGTGCGCGAACCATGCCGCTCGTACTAGGTGACACGGCCTTGGCGCGCGGCTTTGTCATCGACGCGGACGAACCGGCAGAATTGCTCGGTACCGACACGGCCGCTAATCCACAAGAATTGATCCTGGCTGCGTTGAACGCATGCATGACTGCAACCTACGCGGCAAATGCGGCGGCAATGAACATCGAGTTGCAATCGCTGACTATCCGCACGAAGGGAAGCCTCGATCTGAGAGGTTTTCTTGGAATCGATCCTGGGATCAATCCAGGGTACGACCAGGTCGAGTATGAGGTCGAAATGGAGTCGTCGGCGGATTCGGCGGCGCTGAAAGCATTGCACGCGCAGGTGCAGCGAACATCGCCGAATTACCACAACTTCGCGAGAGCCATTGATCTCAAGGCCAAGCTGACCATTCTCCAATGATCGAGTCAGTGTTTCCCGTGGTTGGCTGACGGGAGGCCAAACCAGATGCGCTATGACGGAAGGTTCAACCTTCCGTCATCACGTTCTCTGGAATACGCAGTGTCAATTTGAGGTATGCCCTAACTGGGCGTCAGGCCGGAACCTTGGGCAGTGTCAGAATAGGGCCGATTCCAGCATTTTCTGACGACTCGCCTGCAACCTCTAGGGCCTCAACCTGACAGGCCGCACGCTTAGCGTACGATTTTGTCCGTTTTCTCTATCGTCCCCTCCATGCCCGACGGACGGTCGCCGGCCCGCCCTGGTCGAAGGCCGCCCCACTTGGCCCGGCGAGGCCCGGCCAAGGTTGGACAGTTGCAGCGGCCAAAATCGCCCCCTGCGGCCTCCTGGGCGCGTTTCTGGTGCCAAGGTAGGCTTGCCCCCTGACTGACAGCTTCCGCGTTGTGTGGGCGATTCTGGAGGCTCTGACGCTGCTCCGGTTGCAGCGCTCCCGCCCCCTCTTTGGCGTTCAACCTGTCGTTTTCAGAAGACGGCTGCACTGAACGTCAGAAGCCGACTGCACTATAGCAGCGGAGGGGTTGGATCCATCAGGCAACGACGGGCTGCTGCCGGCCAATAGCCGACAATGACGACACTGGAAATCCCCGCCTGTGAGCGTCGGCTCAGGGCGGGACAGCGTCATCCAGCTACCTGCGCCACTGACTCAGCCTTGTCCAGCCGGCCGCGCCGCACGAACAGACTGACCAGCCGTTGACGGATCGCCACCTGGAGTTCCGCCAGTTGTTCCGGCGTGATGCGAATTTCACCCGCTCGACGAGCGCAACACCGGCGCCGCCTACGCCAAGAACCGGCGAATCGAACTCAAACTCACGAACCGCTGAGCGCCGCGTCACCGCGCTGCTGCGCCAGCCAGTCGCGCGGGGCGCAGCCCATGCGCACGCGGAAGGCGCGCGCCAGAGCGTTCGGGCTGCCGTAGCCGACGCGGTCGGCCACCACCGCCACCGGCCGCCCCTGCTTGAGCAGGGTGCAACTGACGTTCATCCGCCAGTCGGCCAGATAGTCGCCCGGCGTGACGCCCACCGCGTCCTTGAACGCGGCGGCGAAGCGCGCGCGTGACATGCCCGCCTTCGCCGCCAGCGCCTCGAGCGACCACGCGGTCTGCGGCGCATCGTGCATGGCGGTTATGGCGCGCGCGAGTTTCGGGTCGGCCAGGCCCGCCAGCAGTCCGGTGGCGCCAAGCCGCCCATCCATCAGATAACGCAGCAACTGGATCAGTAGCAACTCGCACAAGCGGTCGATGGCGGCCTGCCGACCGCACTGGTCGCGCTCGGCTTCGGCAAACAGCAACTCTAGCGTCGGCCCGAGGCCGGGCAAGTCCGCCAACGGAATCAGCAGCATCGACGGCAAGGCCATGGCCAACGGATTGCCCGTCGAAGCGCCCAGGTCGACCTCCGCACACAACCGCTCAGCGGTATCGCCGGGGGCGGCGACAAAACGATGCGACGCCACGCGCGGATAAAACAGCAGGCTCGGCTCGGTAACCAGCAGATCTTCATGCACGGGCGAACGCGCCGTAATCGGGCCGCGCCGCACCAGATGGATATAGCCATGCGGCGCCGCGTAATGATGCTGCCCACAGAAGGCGCCGCTGTGAAAAACGCGCGCCGAAAGCGAGTAGTGCCGGAGCAAGCCGGCCAGTCGATCCGCCATTCCACTCTCCATATAAGACGATAGGTTACGTATTTGATACTTTACGTGCCATATCGTACCAAACAAAGGGCGATCATGCCCACGTGCTCTTGCACCTCACCCACTACGGAGATAGACATGACCCAAATCGCCCCCCTGACCATCGACACCGCTGACGCCGCTACCGCTGCCACACTCAAGGCCGTCAAAGCCAAGCTTGGCATGGTGCCGAACCTGTTCGCCACGCTGGCCCACGCGCCGGCGGCGCTCAATGGCTACCTCGGCTTGTCCGAAACGCTGGGCACCGGCCGCCTGAATGCCTCCCAGCGCGAGATCGTTGCGCTCGCTGCCGGTCAAGCCAATCGCTGCCAGTATTGCCTGAGCGCACACACCCTGATCGGCAAAGGTGCCGGACTGTCGGCAGAGGCCATCGCCGCGGCCCGCACCGGCCAGGCGGCCAACGCACTTGACGATGCAATCGCCGGCTTTGCCCGCGCGCTGGTCGAGCAACGCGGCGTGGTGTCGGCCGACGCCATGGCCAACTACCGCCGCGCGGGGCTCGACGACGGCCTGATACTGGAAGTGATCGCCAACGTCGCGCTGAACACGCTCACCAACTACACCAACCACATCGCCGACCCCACGGTGGATTTCCCCGTGGTCGCCGTCTGATCTCCATAGGCATATAAGGAGAACACGATGAAAATCGCACTCACCGGCGCTCTGCTCGCCAGCGCCCTCGTCCTGCCACTGGCCGTCACGGCCGGCGACTTTTCGCCCTATGTGGACAGCCAGGGCGGCATCAGCCGCCCCACAGACTTCCGCACAAACTTCGTCCACCTGGGCTCATATGCGGTGTTGGACGAAAAATCCGCCTCTCGCGGCTTGCACGATGTGTACACCGAAAAGGCCTCGGCCGAGCACTACCGCAAGACCGGCAAGTTCTTGGACGGCGCCACGCTGGTGAAAGAGATCCGCAAGCTCGAAACCAGCGCCATGACCACTGGCAACCCTGTGGTCTGGGGTTCCGATGCGGCCGTGTGGTTCGTGATGGTCAAGGACGCCAAAGGCCGTTTCGCCAGCAACCCCTTGTGGGGCGACGGCTGGGGCTGGGCGCTGTTCAAGGCCGACGCCCCCGCCAAGAATGTCGCCGTCAGCTACGAAGCCGACTGCATGGGCTGCCATGTGCCGGCGGCCAAGACCGACCGCGTATTCATCCAGGGCTATCCGACACTGACCCAGCACTGACTTGCTGCCGGGTTACGCTTCGCGCAGGATGGCACCTCCGTCCTGCGCGAGCCACCCTTTCCGGAAGCGCGCCATGCCGACACTCGACGCCTTTCTGACCGACGTCCGCGCCTGCACGCGCTGCGCACCGCATCTGCCACACGGCGTGCAGCCGGTCTTCCAGTTTCACCCGAGTGCGCCCATCCTCATCGCCGGCCAAGCACCGGGGGCCCGGGTCCATGCCTCAGGCGTGCCCTTCGACGACGCCAGCGGCGCGCGTCTGCGCGCCTGGCTGGGCGTGGACCGCGACACCTTCTACGACCCTACCCGCATCGCCATTCTGCCCATGGGCTTCTGTTATCCGGGCACCGGCAAAAGCGGTGACCTGCCGCTACGCCCGGAGTGCGCCCCCCGCCTGGCGCGAAGCCTTCATGCAGCGTTTCGAGCGCCTGTCGCTGGTCATCGTGCTGGGCAGCTACGCCATGGACTACCACCTCGGTACTGGCAAGACGCCGCTCACCCGGGTGGTCGAAGCCTGGCGCGAGCACTGGCCGCAAGCGTTCCCCCTGCCTCACCCTAGCCCGCGCAACAATCGCTGGCTGGTGCGCAACCCCTGGTTCCAACAAGACGTGCTGCCCGCGCTGCAAGCACGCGTCCAGGCAGTCCTCACCGCCAACCCCAAGGAAACCCCATGACCGACGACACCGCCGCCATTACCGAGCTGCTGCACAAGTACTACGACACCCTGGCCTGGGCGAACGGAGACAGGCACCGGCTTTGGAGCGATGAACGACGGCTTCAGGTGCGGTAGCTGACGCCTGGGACCTCAATCACCGTATGACCGGGTCGAAAGCGGTCCTTTCTCTGACAACATCGCCCTAGCCCGCACTCAACCCCCACAACACATCCAGCACATGTTGCGTAGGCCGCTCGACGTCCCCACCACGGTGGGCAATACCAAGTTGACGCCACAATAAGGGCTGTAATGGCCGCATGACGATCCTGGTATCGGGCAATGGCGTGGAGGCTTCATGCGGCAACAACGTCGCACCATAACCGGCCGCCACTAGGCTTTTGATCGCATCGTTGTAGTTCAGTTGAATACGCGGCGTGGGCTGCCGTCCATCACTGGCGAACCACTCCGAGGTCAAGCGCGAAAGCCGAGTAGTTTTGTCATTCAGAATTAATGGCTGGGCGGCCAGCCAACCGGGGGTCACAACATCCGGGCATTCCCAGCGAGCCGGCAAGAAGGCCATGACCGGGTCCCGCCGCCATGGCTCGATCCGCAATTCCTTCACCGGGGTCTGTGGCAGCGCGACCAGACCGATCTCCAAAGAGCCCTCGGCAAGCTTCTTCAAAGTTTCCTGCGACGTGAGCACCGCGACCTGCACATCGATAGCGGGATGGCGTTGGCCCAACGTCTCCAAAGCTTGCGGCATCAACTGTGCGATGGCCCCTGTGGAGGCACCCAGCCGCACACGCCCGGCCAAGCCCTGCACCTGACGCTCCACGTCCTCAAGCGCCTGCTCCGCATCCGCCAACAGGCGCCGCGCGCGCTCCAGGGGTTTGGGGAGCAATGGAACCAAAAACCAACGTAAGCTCTGAATCCCACCGTAAAGGGGCTTTCCGATCTCCAGCTCACCCGCCAGGCATTACTCTCTGATCAGTGCCTCGATGATCGGGCAGATCGTTCCGCCGTCTCCCGCATCACATTGCTGCACCAGTTCGCCTAACAGTTGCTGCATGACGACCAAGTCGGCCATCTTCTGCTCGATCAACGCGAGCTTGCGTGCAGCCCGTGCTCGCGTTTCGGCACAGGCGCACGACTCATCCAGCGTCAGCAGTCCACCGACTTCCGAGAGCGTGAAACCCAGCGCCTGAGCCCGCTTGATGAAACGCAGTCGCTTCACCATGTCCACCGGATAGCGCCGATGGCCACCCAAGGGTTTGGCTGGTTCATCCAGCAGCCCGCGTCGCTGGTAGTAGCGGATCGTCTCGACGTTCACCCCGGCGGCGTCTGCCAGCTTGCCAATGGTCAGCTCTGTGGCCATCACTTTCTCCTTGATTCCGTACTTTGGTACGGAGTTTAGAATAGCACCTAGGCAATCAGGCTCAGGAGATGGGAATGGGGATGCAACTCACCGGGAAAGGCTCGCTGGTCGCGAGTTCGCTGACCGCCATCGGTGCGTCGGTGTGCTGTGTCGGGCCACTGGTGCTGTTGGCACTCGGTGTCGGCGGTACGTGGGTGGGCGCTCTGACCATGATGGAGCCACTACGCCCCCTCTTCATCGGGTTGACTCTACTGTTCCTGGGATTGGCATTCCGCAAGCTCTACCTGGTGCCACAGGTTTGTACGCCAGGTACACCCTGCGCCGATCCGCGCACGCTCGTGCGACAGCGACTCGTGTTCTGGATCGTCAGCGTGCTGCTGCTCGGCCTATTGGCCGTGCCGTGGCTCGCCCCGCTGTTCTACTGAAGGAGATTAACCATGCGCAAACTGCTGATCGCCGTGCTTTTCGCCTTGCCCTTCGTGGCGCTGGCGGCTCCCCCGAAAACCGTCACGCTCGACGTGCAGAACATGACGTGCGGACTCTGTCCGATCACGGTCAAGAAGTCGCTGGAGAAGGTGTCCGGCGTGAGTGACGTCCAGGTCAATTTCGACCAGAAGACGGCGACCGTCACCTACGATCCCGATAAGGCCCAGCCCGAGGCACTGACTGAGGCGACCGCGAACGCGGGATACCCCTCCACAGTGCAGAAGTGAGGTCACGATGAGCGCCATTGTCCTTGAGTCCGTGCTGACTTGCCCGCGCTGCGGCTTCGCCAAGCCGGAAACCATGCCCACGGACGCCTGCCAGTTCTATTACGAGTGCAGCAACTGCAAGGCGCTGCTGCGCCCCAACCCAGGGGATTGCTGCGTTTTCTGTTCGTTCGGCTCGGTGAAGTGCCCGCCGATCCAGCAGCAGCTTGGGTGTTGCTCATAGCGTTTAGGGGGATCACAGGTCGTCGTCTGGATTACGCAGTGGCCGCAGCTCGCCGCGCGCAACTTCTTCCGGTACCGCAAAGGAATACCGCCCGAGCATGTTGATGTGCTCGTAGATCAGCGGCGATAGCCGGGCCAAATCCTCTTCCAGCACTGGATAGCCGTGCTGCTTGAGCCGTTCCACGGCCGCCGTCATGTAGAGGGTGTTCCACAGCACGATGATGTTCACCACCAGGCCCAGAGCACCGAGCTGGTCTTCCTGGCCTTCGCGGTAGCGCTGGCGGAGCTCGCCGCGTTTGCCGTGGAACACGGCGCGGGCCAGGCTGTGCCGGCCTTCGCCTCGGTTCAACTGGGTCAGGGTGGCGCGGCGCTTGGACTCGTCGTCGATATAGGTCAACGTGTGCAGAGTCTTTTCGATCCGCCCGAATTCGGCCAGCGCCTGGGCCAGCCGGGTGGGTCTATCTCCCGTTTGCAGCGTGCGCATGATGCCAGTCGCCGGCACCCGGCCGAGTTTGAGCGAGCCGGCCAGGCGCAGCAGGTCGTCCCAGTGCTCGGCGATCAGGTCGAGTTTGACCGACTGGCGGGCCAGCCCGTTGAGCTTGCCGTAGTCCGCGTCCGGGCGCGTGCGCCAGAAGCGGGTACCGCCGACATCGGCCAGCCGCGGACTGAAGTGGTAGCCAAGTAGGCGGAAGAGCCCGAACACCACATCGCTGTAGGCCCCGGTGTCGGTCATGATTTGCGTCGGCTGCAACTCGGTCTGCTGTTCCAGCACGACCGCCAGCAACACCAGGCTGTCGCGCAGCGTGCCGGGCACGGTGATGGCGTTGAGGCCGGAGAATTGGTCGGAAATCAGGTTGTACCAGGTGACACCCCGGCCGGTGCCGAAATACTTCGGATTGGGGCCGGCATGCACGGTGCGCACCGGTACGACGAAGCGCATGCCATCGGCGGAGGCGACCTCGCCGCCACCCCAGACTTGGGCCAGTTCCAGTTGGCTTTGCGCTCCGACCAGGATGGCGTTAGCCGCTGACAGGGTGTCGTCGCGGATATAATTCTGGCTGACCCAGGACAGCCGGTCACGGCGCAGCGCCGGGTTGTCGGTGCGGATCAAGGGCTCCAGGCCGGTGTTGCAGGCCCCGCCCAACAGCACCGCGCAGAGGCTGGTGACCAGGTTGTCGGCGCGTGCATTGCGTTCGGAGACATGGGTGAAGGCCTCGGAAAAGCCAGTGCGGGCGGCGATTTCCAAGAGGATTTCCGGCAGATCGACACGCGGCATCAGGTCAGACACGGCCGCCCGCAGTTGCAGCAACGAGCAGGGCTCGTCCAGCTTGTCCAGCGCCCCGAGCGACAGTTCGGTCTTGCCCTCGGTGTTCTCGCTCAGTTGAATCGCCGGGTTGTCGGGCAGGCGCGCGGCTACTGCCAGCCAGGTTGCATCCAGCTCGACGGACAAGGCGTCCAGGGTGGTTTTGGCGTCGATGGTCAGGCCCAGTGACCGGCAGATGATCGGTCGCGCCGCCAGCCATTCGGCACCGTCGAGCAGGCCAAGGCGCGGGTCGGCATAGCGCCAACTGGGCGAGACGAAGACATCGCGGCGGCGCAGGGCCGTGCGCAGCGCATCGAGCGTGCAGAACACATAGGCACCCATGTCGAGGGAGCCATCTTCGCGGGTGATGTGCTTCTGCCAAGCCTTGGCCACGATCTCCTGCGGCGCGTCATCCTCTGGCTTCCGGCGCGGCAGGTTCAGTTGCAGCCACTCCAGACTAGCCGCCACGCCCTTGCCGGCCGGGCTGAAGCCGAAGCGGATGTGCTTGAGCAGGTCGGGCAGGAAGCGGCGCACGCTGCGGTAGCGCGCTTCCAATGCAAGAAAATAGACGTCATCTACCGGGCGGATCAGCGCGTTGACCTCTTCCAGGGCCTTTTCCAGGGTGGTCCTCGGCAGGTCGTTGAACAGCCGGGCGCGCACGTTGTCATCGCTGATCGTCCTGTCCAGCACGACCTTGCACGCGGCGGCGAGCGTCGCGGCCGACCGATCCAGGTCTTTCAGGCTGCGCATGCGGGCTTTCTTGTCGGCCTTCTCCGCGTTGCTGAACAGGTCGCGCAGCAAGGCCTCCAGGACTTCCAGTGCGTCGTCGTGCGCAGTCGCCTCCAGGCAGAGTGCGAAGGCCACCAGTGTCGCCATCCGCCGCGACGCCGGCAGCCGATTAATCGCGGTGACCTTGGCCGTGTTGGCGAAGCGGGCCAGGGCGGCGATACGGCTGGGAGGGATGTGCGCCGCCGCCGGCAAGGTGATGCCGATGCCGCGCACGTCATCGAGCCGGCGCAGTGCCCGAATCAACGCGGGGCCACTGACCATGACCGGGCCGGAGCGCAATTGATCCAGCCGGGAGCTGCGGTTGCCTTCGGCCACCGTCAGCAAGTCTTGCAGTTGCAATCGCTGTTCCTCAGTCACGCTGCGGCCCAGCGTAAACCAGAGGCGTTCTTCGACCCGACTGCGCAACTGGGCGATAAAGCGCTCTAGTTGAGACACACCAGGCAGGAGGACTTTCTGTGTGAACAGCCACGAGGTGGCTCGCTCAAACAGCACTCCCGGCCGGTCGGTGCCCGTCCAGCAGAGGGCATACAGCCAGCGGCTCAAGCGAAAGCCGATGCCCGGATCGGTGAAATGACGATAGCCAAAGCGGTTCTGAATATCGGTGGCATGTATCCAGCGGCGATGATCGCTATAGCGCTGGAGGCAGTCGGGGTCTGGAATCGCCAGTTGTCGGCAAAGCACCTGCAGGACTTCCACCGGCACGGCGGCGGGCTTGTCCGGCAGAACGCCAACGAAGCGGACGGTGGTCAGCAGAACGGCATAACCCAGACGGTTATGGTTACCCCGCAGCACCTGGATGGCTTCACGGTCTTCATCGCTCAGGTGGAAGTAACGTTCCAGCTCTTCACGGCTGGGCGAATCAACATAGCGGCCAAAACCGTCGCGTTGCTCTTGAGTCAGAAAACCGACCGGCATTGATCACAGCACCTCGACGCAGAACACGGCGGGCGTGACGATCCGCGTGCGTTCGATGTGCCCGCGTTGCAGCAGGCCGGCGCGGCGATCACCGGTTACCAGGTAGTCCGCATCGCCCGCCAAGGCCATGGCCAGCAAAAACGAGTCATCCGGATCATCGGCTTCGACCTCGATGGTCAGGCGCTCCAGTACCACAGCCCGTTGCAGGTTATTGATCATGGCGCCCACCTTGGCGGGCTGTAGGATGGCCTGAAGCTTGGGATAGCGGCTGGCTCGACGAATTTCATCGAGTTGCATCCGCGAGGTCACCACCTCGAAACGCGCCGCCCGCCAGGCACGGTAGATCGCATCGGGCGCGCCATGTGGCGAGATCAGGGCGCTGAACAGGATGTTGGTATCCAACACGACCCGCATCAGCGCTTACGTGCCCAGTCGAGCGCTTCGTCAACCGCGTTGGTCAATTCTGCCTCACTCAGATGGGCGTTAGCGGCCTTGGCCTGCTCAGCGCTCAGCTCCAGGATGTGTGCCCGTACCGCTTCTTCGATGAAGCGCGACAGGTCGCCCTTACGGCCGCCGCCCTGGCTGGCCAGAAACATCCGAAGCGACTGGTCGGTGTCGGCCGAGACGGCGACATTCCAGCGAATGGTATTCATAGCGTTCTCCGCTAATAGGTGTTTGTGTGTTTATACGCCAATCACAAAGGGCGATGCAATGGTTCGACAAAACGAAGGTTTTGCCGAACTCTATCGAGGAATGGCTCGGTTCGTTAAGCTCCCCGCGCTACGGTTCAAATAACTGGTACGCTTAATCAAAGTTCAACTATTACTAACGTAGTCGAGTAAACAGTACTTTTGATGAAGATCGGTTATGCGCGAGTGAGCACTCGGGATCAGAAAGCCGACCTACAAGTCGATGCCCTGAAACAGGCCGGGTGCGAACGCATCTACCAAGACATCGCCAGCGGCGCGAAAAGCGCCCGGCCGGAGTTGGACAAACTGCTGGCCAACGTGCGGCCGGGTGATGCCGTGGTGATCTGGAAGCTGGATCGCCTTGGGCGTTCCCTCAAGCACCTGGTCGAGTTGGTCGGCGAGCTGGCAGAGCGCAAGGTCGGCTTACAGAGCCTGAATGACCCCATCGACACCACCCACGCCCAAGGCCGCCTGGTGTTCAACCTGTTCGCCTCGCTGGCGGAGTTCGAGCGCGAGCTGATCCGCGAGCGGACTCAGGCGGGTCTGTCGGCCGCACGGGCGCGTGGCCGGATCGGTGGCCGTCCCAAGGGCCTGCCAGCCAAGGCTGAGGCCACCGCCATGGCGGCCGAAACCCTCTACCGCGAAGGTCGCCTGAGCGTCAGCGCGATCGGCGAGAAGCTGCACATCTCCAAGAGCACGCTGTACAGCTACCTGCGCCACCGTGGTGTCGAGATCGGCGCGTACCAGAAGAGCGCCAGGTCACGCGACCAGCAGCCTTCGGCCGCGTCGCCGGCAGAGCCGCCCGCCGCCGAGCGGGTGGCCACCGTCACCCTGCGCCTCGCGGTGGTGAATAACAGCAAGTTCGTGCGCGGCCGGAAGCGGGCCACGGAGAACATTGAGCGCTACTGCCTGGAGCCCTATGGCATGAAGCGGCTGGATGCCGGCCACTATGAGTTGACCATTCCGTATCGGAGCGACGATGAGCTGGACAAGAGCGTGCATGACCTGCTGACCGAGATCAGCCAGGAGGCCGACATGCGCAACTGTTTTGTCGAGATGGGCGCCTGGGAAGAAGACACCGAAAAGCGTTGGTAGGGCTTACGTTGGTTTTTGGTTCCATTGCTCCCCAAACCCCACTTTCATGCGGGCCTCCTGGTCATTTTGGGTATAGGGAAAATGGCTATTGTTCCATGCCTAGCCAAAATGGGAAGGCTCCCGACTCAAATTCCTCGCAGCTCGTGCGCGACAATGCCGAGGCGATCGGGCAATGCGCCGAGGCCGCGCGCACGGCCGGTTCAGATCAGCAATGCACCATCACCGTGAAAGCGCCGGCAGCACCGGCGCAGTAGGGTTGTGGGGGGACACCAGTTATTTCGGGAGGTTTTCTTCCGCCTCAACAGGTCCGGCGGCCATCGCGACGAGGCGCGCCGCGATACGCTTGCGCAGTTGCTCGGGGAGCGGGCGCGACGACAGCGCCTCGTGAATCCACAGCCCATCGGCGGCAAGGCGCGAAATGAACCTGTCCAACTCGGCAGCGTCGTTTCCAATCGGCGCAGGAGGTGCCCAGCGGTCGATGACCTGTTGCCACAGATCGCCAAGCTGCCGATTGTCGGAGCTTTCCAGCATGAGCAGTAGTTCGACCCGCCGGGCAGCTCTTGCGCAGGTGTTGATGTAGGCGGCGTGTCGTTCGGCGTCTGTCGCCCTGTCCGAGGTGTTGCCGGCGCTCGCTTCCAGCTCCTGTTCCCATGAGCGAGTCAGATGCTCATGGGTGGCGAGGATCAGGGCTTCGCGCGACGGGAAATGATACAGAAGGCCGGCGCGTGTCATGCCGGTTTCGAGCGCTACGGCGTCGAGGGTGACGGCGGTGAGGCCGTCACGCTCGATGATGCTCACAATGGCTTCAAGCACTTCGAGGCGCTTGCTGGCTCTCGCCATGTCGGCTTCCTTAGTGTTGTGTGGGATAGGCTGACGATTGCGAGCCGGGACCGTAGCGCCGCAACAGGATGCCGGTGATCAGGGCACCCACGGCCAGAACACCCGCCGCCACGTACATGACGACCGTATAGGCGTGGTCGAATGCGATTCCTGCCGCTTGACGCACGACAACACCATCGGCCCCCGCCTCGTTGGCAAAGACCAGCGCCGACGCCATGCTGTCGCGGGCCGCTTCCGAGGTTCCGGCGGGGAACACGACGTTGACCGTATAGAGGTAGGCCAAAAGACTTCCGAGAATTGTGACAGCGAACAGACTGCCAAACTCGTAGGACACTTCCTCGACCGACGACGCCATGCCGGCGCGATGCACAGGCACATTGCCCACAATAGCCGTTGATGCCACCGACATTGTTGCACCTACGCCGGCACCGGTCAGCGCCAGACCGGCGATCAGCCAGCCAAGGCCATGAGTGATGCCCCATGTCGCAAGCAGGACCGCCAGCGATCCCGCCGCAAGCCCGCCAGCTATAAGGATACGTAGGCCAATACGATGCAGGAATGCACCACCGAGCAGCGCAGTCGGCAATGATCCGAGCGCCGCCGCCGAAACCAGCATCCCGGCTTCCAGCGGCGTGAAGCCCGCAACGAGCTGGAAGCGTTGCGTCGTAGCAAGCTCAACACCGCCGATGGCGAACAGGGAGAACGCGGCCGCTAGAACGCCCGATGTGAACGCGGCATTGCGGAAGATCGAGAAGTCGAGCAGCGGGAACGGCAGGCGCAGTTGCCGGCGGACGAACAGCGCTCCGGCGAGGATGGCAACCAGCAGCGAAATAGCGGGGACGGCCCACGACTGCCCGGCATGGGCAGATTCCTTGATCGCGATCACAAAAGCCGACAGCGCCACCAATGCCTGAAACGACGACACCACGTCCCAAGGCTTGGTCGCATCGCCGGCCACCTTCGGCGCAACGATCAGCGCCGAAATGAAGGCAGCGACCACTACCGGCACATTGATGAGGAACACCGACCCCCACCAGAAATGGCCGAGCAGAAAACCGCCGATGATCGGTCCGAGCGCAGCGCCGACGACCGACAACGACCCCCAGATCGCAATGGCGATGTTGCGTTCCCGGTCATCCTCGAAGGTGACGCGGATGAGGGCGAGTGTCGCGGGCATCATCGCCGCCGCGCCGACCGCCAGAAAGGCCCGCGCCCCGATCAGGATTTCCGCTGTAGGCGAATAGGCCGCCACAATCGACGCGACACCGAACAGCACGAGGCCGATGAGGAACATGCGCCGGTGACCGATCCTGTCACCCAGCGTCCCGGTGCCGAGCAGCAGGCCGGCCATGACGAGGGGGTATGCGTTGATGATCCACAACCCTTGCGTTGCCGTCGCGCCAAGCTCGCGCGTCAGGGTAGGCAGGGCCGTGTAGAGGACCGAATTGTCCAGAACGATAAGCAGGAGACCGGCGGCGACGGTCACCAGAAGAACCCAGCGGTTCGAGTGGGCGGCAGGCATGATAGCACCATTCAGTGAGAGTAGCCAAACTTTACAGACAAGTTAGTAAAGTATCAAGCGCCTGCCCGTGAGGCTAGGTTATTTTTGGCCATGCAACTTGGCCGCGTGGATCTCGTTGTGGATCTCGCCGGCGTGGATCTCCGACCTGGCCAGCACGCCAAAAAAAACCGCCCCGGAGTGCGGGGCGGCGAAGTGGTGCAGGGTGGTGGTGGGGTTATCCGATCTTGGCGGCCCGCTTCGGCCGCTGCTCTTGCTTCTGCTCGCGCTTCTGCTCCTGTTCCAGTTTCTGCGCCTTCTGCTCCTGGCCAACGTCGATCAGCACCTTGCCCACCGCCGTAGTGACCTGGCGCTTGACGCCTTCGCGGCCCAGCTCGCTCTTGTTGGCCAAGTCGTTGAAGTCGGTGAAGCCCTTGGGATCGCCCGCCTGCTCGCCTGGCGCGAAGATCGGGAAGATGGCCTTGCCGCCGACCGCCTGCGCCGCTTCCTCGGCCTTGGCCCGGCCGGGGTTGTGGCCGCGCTCGATCTCCTGCTGTTTGTCATCGTCGCCGGCGATGATGATGGGCTTGTCCGGGTACTTCTCATGCAAGGCGCGGGCGACGTGGGGCAGATTGCCGGAGTCAAACGCGGCGACGGTAGCGAAGCCCAGCGCCTCGGCATTGCTCGCGGCCGTGGCGTAGCCCTCGGAAATCACCAGCGCCGGCGCTGCGGCCAAGGCATCCATGCCGCCGACCGGATGGAAGCATCCTTCCTTCTTCGAGTCCTTGGCGAATCGCTTGGTGCCGTCCTCCTGGATGTACTGCATCGTCCACTGCTTGCCGTCCACGTCGAAGGCGGGGATGTAGGTTTTCTGGCCGTCCTTGTCGGTCAGCGCCCCGGCCTGCGGCTTGATGCCCTTGGCTTCCAGGTACGGCGTCGGCTGCTCGATGGCGGTAAGGCCGTCCATCTGGCGGCCGACCCGCTGCGCGGTCGCTTCCTGCTGCTTCTCGATCTCGGCGCTGCGCTCGGCCAGCTTGGTCGCGGCCTCGGCTTGCAGCTTGGCTTTTTCCTCGTCGCTCAAAGCGTAGCCCTTGCTCTTCCAGGTCACGTCCGTGCCGGTCTTGTTGTTGATGATCCGGCCCGCCGGGTGGCCGTCCAGGTGGCCGACATAAAAGCCGTCCAGCGCGCCGGCCTTGCCGCCCTCGACCGGAACACGGTGCTTCTTGCCGTCCATGATCGGATGGTCGCCGGCCGCGCCCTTGACGGTTCCAACCTGCAAGCCGGCCGCCTTCATCGCCTCGGCAAATTCTTCCCTGGGCGTCATTGCCGGCCCCTGCTGGGTCGATACGTTCTCGGGGTTCCAGCGTTCCAGCTTGGCCAAGTCGGCACGCGGGCCGGCATACCAGGACTTCGCGGCCTTGTCCCAAAGCGCGCCGGCGGCCTTCGCCTCGCCGCGTTCGGCGTAGGGAACGGCCAGATAGGTGCGGCCCTGGGCGGCTTTCTGGCCCTCGGGCTGGGCTTGGGGTGCTGCGGCCTCTGAACGGGCCTCTGTGGCCGCCGTAGCGGCTCCCTGCGCCCATTTGGCGAATGGGGCGGCATCGACGCCCGCCGGCACGTACCAGGACTGTTGCTGGCGATCCCAGCGCGCCCCGAGTCCTTTGGCTTCGTCCTTTTCCTTGAACGGCACATTGATGTACTCGCGTTCGGGCTTCTGCTGCTCCGGCTCGGCCGCCACGCCTTGGGCTTGCGCCTGCTGGTCGCGTTCAAGCTCGGCAATGCGGCGCTGCAAGTCCGCATCGTTGAGCATGGCGGTCGCCTCGGCATCCTTCCGGGCTTCTTTAGCCGCTGAAATGTCCTCGTCGGTGCTGTTGGGGTCGCGGCGCACCCGCTCTTCATGTACGCGGGGTTGTACGCCGGAATCCCAGAAATTTCCGTCAGCCCAGCTCCAGTCCCGCCACGAGCGCATCCAGGTCGATGAACTTGCCGTCAGTCTGGAAGGTGTAATGCCCGTTCAGCAGGATGTGCCGCCAGGCCGCTGGCGACATCTGCGTGATCAACGCCAGCGCCTTGGCATTGCCAGCTGCCTCGTACTTCGTCAGCAGCAGGGACAGGATCGCCGAGTTGTAGAAGATGATCGCGTTGCCGATCAGCCTGGCGCACTGGTTGCTGATCTCGATTTCGATGTCGGTGCGGCCGGTCAATTCCTTCTTCCCACCGACTTGGGCGATGGTCGAGCGTAGCTGGTGATAGGACTCAATGCGGTTCTGCGAGCGGTGAACATTACGCTCCAGTTGCGGGTCGCGCAGGTAGCGCAGTGTGTAGATACTGCGGATGAGCTTGTCGAACTCGAAGATTGCGCGCCGCGTCGGGTTCGGCGCCGTATAGGTGCACAGCTTGCGGATCAGCGTGCCCTGCGTCATTTCCTTCAGGCCCAGTGTGGCGACGATTCGGTCGATGTTCGCCTTCTCACCGACGATGAGTTGCCGGTCGATCTGGCCAGCCGGCCGGATCAGGCATTTCTCGTACAATGCCAGATCATCGGCGCAATACAGCTCCTGCAACTGGTCGTCGAGGTCGGTGAAGCGCGGCTCGAAACGAAGTCCGAACCAGTGCAGGATGGCGAAGTTGGCCTTGTTGATGCTGTGCATGTCGCCGGTGATCGCGCTCGGCACGATGTCCGACGTGTTGCGGTACCAGATGTCGAACACGTGGTGAGCCTCGTACTCGTGTGCGCCTATCAGGTAGCCGTTCAACGGCACGTGATTGCACAGCAGCGTGTAGGCGACGACGCCCTTGCCGCGGCCGAAATATTTGCGCGAGTAGCGCGCCTTCACAGTTGGTCGCTCGACGCCGAATTTCTGCCCATCAACGGCACCGTACAACGAATCGAGGTCGAACGAGTAATGCGGGAAGATCGGCAGTGCGGCGATGGCGTTGCTGATGCAATCGTTGGCCACATGTAGCGTCGCCTGGCGCAGGTACTGCTGGTAGGTACTCTCCAGGACGTGGTACGGGATGTCGCTGGTACGTGCCATAACCTGGTTGCCGTGGTTCATGGCTTGGGCAATGATCACCGCCATCAGACTGTCGGCGTCGGCTACCTTCTTCGCATAGCGTGGCTGCAATGGTGTCAGCGCCGACAGGAACTGGCACTGGCCGTTGACGAAGCGAAACACGTCGGCGACATCGCAGTATGGCAGTTGCTCGTAGAGAGCTTGCTCGCGCGCCTTCTGGTTCTCCCCCTTGGGCTTGCGCCAGGTCAGTCTCTGCGTGTCCTTGTCGTATTCCAGGTGCGTCAGCTTGCCCTGTTTCAGCTCGCGATTGAACGCCACCCATTGCGCACGCAACTCGGTCGCCAGTGCATCGAGCTGGGCACTGACCGGCTGCCGCAGGAAGGGGATGTCCATCTGCGCGAGCACGGCGGCTTTCTCGTCCATCGAAACCAACTCGTCGGACAAATGCCGGTGCTGCAAGCTATCGTCAATGTAGAGCTCGCCCGCCTGGAAGCGTTTCCTGACCTGACGGTAAAGCCAGAATTCGTAACGATCGGCATGCAGGCCTGTCGGCGTGCCTTCGGCATCGAACATCAGCAGGTACGGACGCAAGCGTTTCGGCAGCGTTGCCGCCGGACATTCGTCGAGTGGCCGTTGTGATAGGCGCTGCTGCTTGGCGAACACGCTCTTGGCCCAAGTCAGCGCCGCGAGCCATGGGTTATCGGGGGCCGTGCCGGCGAAGTCGAGCGCGACGTACAGCGGCCGTAGATGGCGTCGAATGCGTTCGGCCAGGCCGTCCACCGCCTGCCAGTGCAGCGCCAGTTTGTTCAGTGGCTTGACGCTCATGCGCTGCGCCGTGTTTTGCAGCAATTCCCTGGACATGATTTTGTAGGCGCGTTGGCGCACCTCGCCGAACGGCGTCGGATCGGCCACGCTGTCGTCCACGTACAGCGACAGCAGGCGGCCAACCTGCGGCGTTTCCTGATGGCGTCGCAGCTGTTCGGCGACAAAGGACTGTTTCGCACCCGTGCGGCTCTCGTCCTCAAGTTTTTTCATGTGGAAGGCCATCGCGTCGACCAGGTTGTCGGTGAGCTGCCGGTAACGTACCCAGGCATAGCACAGCAGGTAGAGCCGGGTCTGCTCCGCCTTCAGGTGGCGCAGGTCATGGACGGTATAGAAGTTCGCCAGGCTCGCGTAGTACAGCAGGTTCTGCTGCGAGATGCCGAGCTTGGGCAGCAGCGCCTTGGCGATCCCGTGCAAGGACTTCAGCGTGGCGCGCTTCTCGCGCTCCCCTGCCATCTGACGCCAGCCGAAATCTTTAGCGTCCTGCTTGAGCGCTGCCAGTTGAGACAGGGTGTCGTCACGCACCAGGAGCTGGCCCAGCGCAGCTTTGGCCGATTCGTCCAACACTTCTGCCAGCAAGCCGCCCAAGCGCCTGCGTTCGGTGGACAGGGCTTCACTGACCAGCTCTTGTAAGGTGGTGTGGCCGGGCCGGATGATTTTGTGCTCGCTGAGCCAAACGATCAGTTCGGCGGCCACGAATCCTGGCATTACGTCGCGCCGCACGATCTGTTCAGCCTGCTGTGCCAGTTGCGGCAGGAAGCTAGCCGCCCACGACCGGTAGCCGAACAGTTCGGCGATCTGACCCCTCTGGCTGTAGTGCTCATGCTTGGTGATCGCCTTGCGTTCGAACGCTTCGCCGTGGAAATAGCGACTCAGCACGAAGGCGCAATCGTCCTCGACCTCATGCCAATCGAAGCGGAAGAAAGCATGCTTGGCCTTGAAGTAGCCGATCTGCAAGACGCAATAGACTTGGGCCTGCAGGCTAGGCCGGCTGCTGGCGAACGCCAGTTCAGATTCGGCCAACGCCAGGTATTCCAGCCGCTGAGCATCGTCGAAGTCCGGTAGGCCGTACAAGGCTTCCTGCTCTGCGTCAGAAAAGACGGTGAGTAGCTTATTCTTGTTGCTCATCGACCGTCCTTCCCGCACCACGCCAACCTGCTCGCGTCAATGTTTCGATCAACGTAGTGCGCTTGACATTGAAGTTGCGGCACACCGCCGCCTTAGACATGCCGCCATCGAGCGCGGCGACGATGGCGTCCAGCTTCTCACCAGTGATCGCCTGCGGCCGGCCGCCGATCCGGCCGCGTTTGCGTGCGGCGGCCAAGCCCGCGACGACGCGCTCCTGAATCAAGGCGCGCTCGTACTGCGCGAGCGCACCGAACACCTGGAACAGGAATTCGCCCGAGGGCGTCGTAGTGTCCAGGTTCTCTGTCAGCGAGCGGAACGCCACCCGCTTGTCCTTGAGCGAAGTCACAATGGCGAGCAGGTGCGACAGCGAGCGACCGAGCCGGTCGAGTTTCCACACCACCAGCACATCGCCGGCTCGAACGAACTCAAGCGCCCGCGCCAAGCCGGCACGGTCATCCTTCGCGCCAGAGGCACGATCCTCAAACAGGTGACGCGGATCGACGCCGGCGGCGAGCAGCGCGTCGCGCTGCAAGTCCGTGCTCTGGCGGTCGGAGTCCGACGACACGCGCATGTAGCCAACCAACATAGGCGGATAACCATCAAAAACAGGTTTCCGCATAATAGTGAATAGCGATAGAGTTTTCCGTACATTTTTGAGGGGGTGTTGCACAGGTAGCACAGCGGCGGCTGACAGCCTGTCGCAAAACAAATGTTTTACGACACCTCCTTGAGGTTGCCGCGTTTACATCATTACCTGAACAGGTATAAAATTCCGTCATGACAAACAAAGAAAAACCGCTCGAATGGATCGCGAGCAGCCACAAGGATTTGATGGCGTTGCCGTCCGACGTGCGTCGCCGTTTCGGTTACGCGCTCTCGTTGGCGCAGATAGGCGATCAGGATGACGCAGCAAAGGTGCTCAAGGGGTTCGGTGGTGCCGGCGTGCTGGAGGTCGTCGAAGACGATGCCGGCGGCACCTATCGAGCGGTATACACGGTCAAGTTTGCGGAAGCGGTGTTCGTCCTGCACTGCTTCCAGAAGAAGAGCAAGAGCGGAATCGCCACGCCAAAGGCCGACATGGACATCATCCGCGCTCGGCTGAAGGTGGCCGAGGTATTGGCACAGGAGCTACGAAATGCAAAAACGAATCATTGAAGGCGTCGAGGTTCAGCGCAGCTCGGGCAACGTCTTTGCCGACCTTGGACTGCCTGACGCTGAAAAGCTCAAGATCAAGACCGGCCTGGTGGTCGAGATCAGGAGGGCCATGCGCGCCCTTGGGCTGACTCAACAAGCGGCGGCCAAACGCATGGGCATCCCGCAACCGAAGGTGTCGGGCATGATGCGCGGCGACTTCACCAATCTATCCGAACGCAAGCTGATGGATTGTCTGAATCGCCTCGGCTACGACATCGAAATCAAGGTACGGCCAGCAGCCGAGCCGATCGGGCATCTAACGCTCGCAACCGCTTAATCGGAGCTCTCCTGATGGCAGCCCGCATCACCGACGACGAATGGGACGAACTGACTCCCGAGAATTTCGATACCACGGCACTGCTGCGTGCAGTCGATGCCGTGGACGTGCTGCGCGGCGATTTGAATGACAGCGCAGACGGCGCACCTCCGCAACTGCGCACCGACCTGTTGAAGCTGCATCAACTGGCAATGGCCGCGTTCAACGAGGGATCACGCAGCCGAGTGGCTGAGCTATTTGATCTCGCCGTGGATCTTCAGGATCAGGTTGATCATCTGATGACCTCGCTGGAACAAGTGCAAGAAACCCTGTCCCGGTGACGGCGCTCTACCCAGAAAGCCTGTCCTGAATGTTCTTGGAGACAACCACATCATGAGCCGCAGCCGCCGCAAAACGCCCATCGTTGGGCACACGACCTGCCGTAGCGAGCGCGAGGACAAGAAACTCTGGCATCAGCGCTGGCGAACCCACGAGCGCACCGCGCTGGCCAGCGCGTCGCCGGAAGCTCTATGCGCCCATCTGCCTCTACTGGAAAACCAGGTCAGCAACGTCTGGTCGATGGGTAAGGATGGCCGCTCCTACTGGCCCATCAAGCGCCAGGCCGCCACGGCGGATCGCATTGCCAACCACAAGGGACGCAATCCGCAAGAGCGCGCCTCCCTGAAAAAGCGTCTGCTGCGCAAGTGGATGAGCAAATGAACCTGTCCACCATCGAGGCGCTGGCTATCGCTTGGGCGCGAATCGCTGAAGAAGCAGAACTCCCAGCCGGCTACGAGGGCACGGCGACGCCAGAGGCGCATCGGGCCTGCGAGGTGATCCAGGAGCGGATTCGAGAGCACGTCGTCGCCACCAATGACATGCGGCTGTTCGGCCTGCTGCACCTGCTTGGGCAGGCGTCGCTGCGCATGGAGCAAGCGCTGTGGCCGGAAGAATATGCGCGGATGACCCGCGAGGTCGAGGAAGCTCTCCGAGAGGCCGACGACCCCAACGCCAAGTCGTACACCCACGAAGAAGTCATGCAGGCGATGCAGGAACGCATCGACCGAGCGCGAGACAAAGCCATGTTGATCGGCTGACGGAAATTTCGGCGGTTCCGGCTGATCCAAGAATCTTGGCGTGACCTTACCTCCGCTCTACCGCTGGGTGCCAGCCTCGGCGCACGCCTAACCACCCAACTCAGAAAGGAAAATAAGTTGGTAAAACGCATTCCCGTATCCGAGCTTCGTCTCGGCATGTACATCCACAAGCTCGCCTGCTCTTGGGTTCGACACCCATTCTGGCGCGGCAGCTTCCTGCTGACCGAGCCTCAGGATCTCTCTGCCATTCGAGAATGTGGCGTCGGGGAGGTCTGGGTCGACTTGGCCAAAAGCCAAGTCGACCCAGAGAGCCCAGAGAGCCCAGAGAGCCCAGAGCCCAGAGCCCAGAGCCCAGAGCCCAGAGCCCAGAGCCCAGAGCCCAGAGCCCAGAGCCCAGAGCCCAGAGCCCAGAGAATTGTCGGAGGAGCAATCTCTGCCGTCTAGTCCACTAAGCAAGAAAAGTGACGGCGCAACCTCAATGGAGAGCGAAATGTGTTATGCACGGAAACTCTGTCTTGCGGCCAAGTCCCAAGTCATGGACATGTTCCAGGAAGCCCGGCTTGGCAAGGCCGTCGACCCAAGCACGACGTTGCCGCTGGTCGGAGAAATCGCTGCCTCGGTGCTGCGCCAACCTCATGCCCTCATCAGCGTCGCACGCATCAAAACGCACGACGATTACACCTACCTGCACTCGGTTGCCGTCTGCGCCCTGATGCTATCGCTGGCCCGGCATCTCGATCTAGACGAGGAGCAAACGCGCCTGGCTGGCATCGGCGGACTGATGCACGACCTAGGCAAGGCCGCGATGCCGCTGGAAGTGCTTAACAAACCAGGCAAGCTGGGGTCGTTTGCGGGAGGGGGCGGAATCCTACGCTAAGGCTTTGGCCAGCGATATTCTCCGGTGAGATTGATGTGTTCCCATCCGAGCGGCGAAACATGGGCCAAGAGATCGGGCGATAGCAGCTTTCCATCGCGTTTCTGGTTTGCAACGACCTCGCCGAGCTTCATGGTGTTCCAGAAGATGATGATGGCGGCGAGCAGATTCATGCCGGCGATGCGGTAATGCTGGCCTTCGGCGGAACGGTCGCGGATTTCACCGCGGCGGTGGAAGCTGATTGCCCGCTTCAGCGCATGATGAGCTTCGCCTTTGTTGAGCCCGATCTGGGCACGCCGTTGGAGTTCGGCATCCAGAATCCAGTCGATCATGAACAGGGTGCGCTCGACGCGACCGACTTCCCGCAGGGCTGTCGCGAGCTCGTTCTGCCGCGGATAGGAGGCGAGTTTCCGCAGAATCTGGCTTGGCGCGACGGTCCCGGCAGCAATGGTGGCGGCGATGCGCAGGATGTCGGGCCAATTGCGCTCGATCATGGCTTGGTTGACCTTTCCGCCGATCAACGCTCGCAGGTGCGCCGGGGCGGCCGACGGATTGAACGCGTAGAGCCGTTTGGATGGCAGGTCGCGGATGCGCGGAGCGAACCGGTAGCCGAGAATGGCACATGCGGCAAAGACGTGATCGGTGAAGCCGCCCGTGTCGGTGAACTGCTCGCGGATATGGCGTCCAGCATCGTTCATCAGCAGGCCATCGAGGATGTAAGGCGCTTCGCTTGCCGTTGCAGGAATCACCTGGGTTGCGAACGGCGCATATTGGTCGGAGACGTGGCTATAGGCTTTCAGGCCCGGGGTATTGCCATATTTCGCGTTGACCAGGTTCATGGCCTCACCTTGCTCTGTAGCGACGAAGAACTGTCCGTCGCTCGAAGCCGACGTGCCCATGCCCCAGAACCGGGCCATGGGTAACGCTGCCTGTGCCTCGACCACCATGGCCAGCGCCCGGTCATAGGCTTCGCCCTCGACATGCCACCGTCCAATGCGGATCAATTCCCAGAAGGTGTGGGTGTTTGTCGCATCCGCCATTTTGCGCAAGCCGAGGTTGATCCCTTCCGCCAAGATAACGTTCATTAGCCCGATCCGGTCAGCGCAGGGTGCTCCTGTGCGCAGATGGGTGAACGCTTCGGTGAAGCCGGTCGCCGCATCCACCTCCAGCAGGAGATCGGTGATGCGCGTGGGCGGGATCTGCTTGTAGAGATCGAGCACCAGATCTTCGGCGCCTGTCGGCGCGGCGGCTTCGAGTTTCTCGATATGCAGAACGCCGTTTTCAATCGACCCGCCCGGGATCGTGCCTGCGCGAGCGGCACGGCCAAGCTCGCGCAACCGCATGTCGAGGCGAGCTTGCCGGTCTGCCAGCCATTCCTCCGGCCGCAATGGCACAGCGAGACGACCGCCTTCCGCGATGGATTGTGCCGGAACGAGTGCGTGTTTCAGATCGCCATAGCGCCGGGACCTAGTAAGCCAGACATCTCCGGAGCGGAACGCATCGCGCAGATGGAACAGCACCGCGATCTCCCATAGGCGAGCGTCGCCAGCCCTCTGGGCCCGAAGGTGGCGATGCCATTTCGAGCTGGGCCGCAAGAAGCTGGTCATCGCGGCATCGTTCAAACCGGTACGAAGGGCCGTCACCGCTTCCAGAAGCGGCAGTGCAACGGGCGCAGCTCGCAGATCGAGCAGGCGCAACATGCGTGGAGCGTATCGGCGGAAGCGGTGATAACCGTCGAGCACATGATTGAGCGGATCGTCGGCCATGGTGGCGGTCAGCCTGGTTGCCATTGCAACAAGGGTTTTTAAGCCGTCCCACCCTGACCCACTCGCGATGACATCGCCCAGCGGCTGGCCATCATCCTGTGCATCGACCAGGGCGCCCCCGATCTCGGCGAAGGATTTCAGGGTGTCACGCACCACCCCCGCTTCGTCTGCGACCTTTGCATGGCAAATACGCTCCGAAGCACGGTAGAGACGGCCGACGATCCGGTCGTGGGTTTCGACCACTGCGTCGGCCAACATCGCCTGCCATTCCGAGACGCAAACAGCCAAGATCGCAAGCCGCCTGTCCTCCGGGAGATCGCGCATGCCGTCGGCATAATACCGTTCACCCTGCCTGCGCAGACGAGTCACCCGATGGGCAGGAACGCCGGCAAGCAGATCCTCGGGGAGATCGATGCGTTGCAGATATTCGAGCCGGTCGAGCAGCCGGTTGGCCGACGAAGAGTTCGAGCCAGGCTCGAACTGGCGCAGCCACACAAAACGGGTCACCCGATCATCAGCCGTCTCCTCGAGCAATGCCAGCAACTGTTCTCGGATCGACATAGGCAGCCGACTGGCGATCCTCGTCTCGATGCGTCGCTCGGCATCGACGAGAGCCGCGGCACAAAGCCGCTCGATCGTGGATGTCGCGGGAAGGACAGTGCGGGTGCGTCGGCACTCGGCTACGAAGCGACGGGCGATATCCTCGTTCGACACCGCCATCTCGGCTTCTCGGAACAACCATTCCTTCAGCTCGCTCGCACCACGTCCGGAGAAGGTGCGGAAGCCGTAGAGCCCCCGTAACTCGGCAAGATGCTCGTGCCGTGTTTCCTCGCGGGCAGCATAGTCTACGAGATCGTCGGCACCCAGGCCAAGCTGCGCTCCGATAAATTCGATGACCTCTGCAGGGATCAGTTCGCCTGGAGCCAGCACCCGGCCGGGATAGCGCAGGACACACAATTGCAGGGCGAAGCCGAACCTGTTGTGAGCGCGCCGACGCAGCCTGATATGCCCAAGGTCTTCATCACTCAGCGTATAGTGCTTGAGCAAATCCGTCTGTGAAGTCGGCAAGCGCAACAGCGCGTCTTTCTGCCGATCGGTTAGAGTGACGCGACGCGGCATACATGTTCCTTTTTCAAAATCTGATAGCGTTCAAGACGCTTTGTTTATGAAGCTGGTTGAGATACATTTCCAGAGGTCAATGCAATCGTGGCCGAAGCGCCGCCTCAAACCAACGTTTGTGATACATGCTGATCGGATATGCCCGCGTCTCCAAAGCCGATGGCTCGCAGTCTCTCGACCTGCAGCACGACGCCTTGCGCGCCGCAGGTGTCGAACGGGACAATATCTATGATGATCTTGCTTCCGGCGGTCGTGATGATCGCCCTGGCTTGACTGCCTGCCTCAAGTCATTGCGTGACGGCGATGTGCTGGTGGTCTGGAAGCTCGATCGCCTCGGACGATCGCTTGCCCATCTGGTCAACACGGTGAAGGAGCTGTCAGACCGCAAGATCGGCCTGCGGGTTCTGACTGGAAAGGGCGCTCAGATCGACACCACGACTGCGTCCGGTCGCATGGTGTTCGGAATCTTCGCCACCTTGGCCGAGTTCGAGCGGGATCTGATCCGAGAGCGCACCATGGCGGGTCTCGCCTCCGCGAGAGCGCGCGGTCGCAAGGGCGGACGAAAATTCGCGCTCACCAAAGCTCAGGTGCGTCTCGCGCAAGCCGCCATGGCCCAGCGCGATACTTCAGTTTCCGATCTCTGCAAGGAACTCGGCATCGAGCGCGTCACTCTCTACCGATATGTCGGTCCCAAAGGCGAGCTCAGAGACCATGGAAAGCATGTTCTCGGACTTACGTAGCAACTCGTTTCTTTTCGCAGGTTGAGCCACCTCCGCGCTTCATCAGAAAACTGAAGGAACCTCCATTGAATCGAACTAATATTTTTTTTGGTGAATCGCATTCTGACTGGTTGCCTGTCAGAGGCGGAGAATCTGGTGATTTTGTTTTTCGACGTGGTGACGGGCATGCCTTCGCGAAAATCGCACCTGCTTCCCGCCGCGGTGAGCTCGCTGGAGAGCGTGACCGCCTCATTTGGCTCAAAGGTCGAGGTGTGGCTTGCCCCGAGGTGATCAACTGGCAGGAGGAACAGGAGGGTGCATGCTTGGTGATAACGGCAATTCCGGGAGTACCGGCGGCTGATCTGTCTGGAGCGGATTTGCTCAAAGCGTGGCCGTCAATGGGGCAGCAACTTGGCGCTGTTCACAGCCTATCGGTTGATCAATGTCCGTTTGAGCGCAGGCTGTCGCGAATGTTCGGACGCGCCGTTGATGTGGTGTCCCGCAATGCCGTCAATCCCGACTTCTTACCGGACGAGGACAAGAGTACGCCGCAGCTCGATCTTTTGGCTCGTGTCGAACGAGAGCTACCGGTGCGGCTCGACCAAGAGCGCACCGATATGGTTGTTTGCCATGGTGATCCCTGCATGCCGAACTTCATGGTGGACCCTAAAACTCTTCAATGCACGGGTCTGATCGACCTTGGGCGGCTCGGAACAGCAGATCGCTATGCCGATTTGGCACTCATGATTGCTAACGCCGAAGAGAACTGGGCAGCGCCAGATGAAGCAGAGCGCGCCTTCGCTGTCCTATTCAATGTATTGGGGATCGAAGCCCCCGACCGCGAACGCCTTGCCTTCTATCTGCGATTGGACCCTCTGACTTGGGGTTGATGTTCATGCCGCCTGTTTTTCCTGCTCATTGGCACGTTTCGCAACCTGTTCTCATTGCGGACACCTTTTCCAGCCTCGTTTGGAAAGTTTCATTGCCAGACGGGACTCCTGCAATCGTCAAGGGATTGAAACCTATAGAAGACATTGCTGATGAACTGCGCGGGGCCGACTATCTGGTATGGCGCAATGGGAGGGGAGCAGTCCGGTTGCTCGGTCGTGAGAACAATCTGATGTTGCTCGAATATGCCGGGGAGCGAATGCTCTCTCACATCGTTGCCGAGCACGGCGACTACCAGGCGACCGAAATTGCAGCGGAACTAATGGCGAAGCTGTATGCCGCATCTGAGGAACCCCTGCCTTCTGCCCTTCTCCCGATCCGGGATCGCTTTGCAGCTTTGTTTCAGCGGGCGCGCGATGATCAAAACGCAGGTTGTCAAACTGACTACGTCCACGCGGCGATTATAGCCGATCAAATGATGAGCAATGCCTCGGAACTGCGTGGGCTACATGGCGATCTGCATCATGAAAACATCATGTTCTCCAGTCGCGGCTGGCTGGTGATAGATCCCGTCGGTCTGGTCGGTGAAGTGGGCTTTGGCGCCGCCAATATGTTCTACGATCCGGCTGACAGAGACGACCTTTGTCTCGATCCTAGACGCATTGCACAGATGGCGGACGCATTCTCTCGTGCGCTGGACGTCGATCCGCGTCGCCTGCTCGACCAGGCGTACGCTTATGGGTGCCTTTCCGCAGCTTGGAACGCGGATGGAGAAGAGGAGCAACGCGATCTAGCTATCGCGGCCGCGATCAAGCAGGTGCGACAGACGTCATACTAGATATCAAGCGACTTCTCCTATCCCCTGGGAACACATCAATCTTACCGGAGAATATCGTTGGCCAAAGCCTTAGCGTAGGATTTCGCCCTCTCCCGCAAACGACCCCAAGCTCACCGATGCCGAGTTCGCCATCATGAAGCGCCACCCTGTGGAGGGCGCAAAGATGCTGCGCGCAGGCGGGGCCGAGCCCGGGGTGGTGGACATTGCCCTGCACCATCACGAGAAGATCGACGGAACCGGCTACCCGGATCGCTTGGCCGGTGACGCCATTTCACTCCTGGCCCGCATGGGCGCAATCTGCGACGTCTATGATGCCGTGACGTCGGAGCGAGCCTACAAAAAGCCGTGGGACCCGTCCGCGGCGATGCGGCAGATGGCCAAGTGGGAGGGCCATTTCGACAAACGCATCTTCCACGCCTTCGTCAAGGCCGTGGGCATCTACCCCGTCGGCTCCTTGGTTCGCCTGTCCTCTCAGCGTCTGGCCGTTGTCGTTGAGCCGGGAATGGAATCACTGCTGACTCCCAAGGTTCGCGTGTTCTTCTCGCTACGCTCGAGAGAGCCGATCCCGATGCAGACCATCGACCTGGCGGCCACGAGTTGCAAGGACAGTATCACTGGCCCCGAAGACCCGACGCTCTGGAACTTCAAGAACCTCGACGACTTGTGGATGGAATAGCCCCCACAAAACGACGGCCCCGTGAGGGAGCCGTTGAACATCGTCGAGCGATGCCCGTCCAGGGAGGGATGGCCGAGCTCGATTCTCCAGAAGGTAGCTGGTGACACGAGTGTTGAGCCCACCCAACTAGGGTGACGGAAATTTCTGGGGTTCCGGCTTACATCCCCAGTACAGCCGCCTTGTAGCGAACTATTCCTTCCCTAAGACCGATAACCGCCCCCACCCAGGCCGCCAAACCAACAGCAAGCAAGCCAATAGGTGCCGCTTGAGGCAAACCAAGGCCCATCACAAACACCAACAAGGGGACCGTCAGGATGCCTCCCCCCGCCCCTGTAAGCGCTAGGACAATGCCAACGAGCAAGCCGAGTCCAAACTCAATGACCATAAGCCGCCCTGTCCGGGCGCCTCGGCCGAGTCATGCGGATACTAACGCAGCTAATCACTGCGGCTTATCCGCTAAGCGAGTCTGCAGCTCGTACAGCGCCATGCCCGCTAGCATCGCGAGAATAAAGATCAGCGGCTCGCTCCGGCCACTCAAAAGCGTCGCGACCGCCGGTCCTGGACAATAACCGGCCAGCCCCCAACCCACTCCGAACGCCAGGCTACCCAGCACGAGACGACGATCTATTCGGGTGGCGGTGGGCATCCGCATGACATCTCCCAGCACCGCCCGGGACCGTTTGGAGGCGAAATAGAACCCGACACTGGCGACCACGATCGCACCGCCCATAACGAACGCAAGCGAGGGGTCCCACGGCCCGGTGAGGTCTAGAAAGGCGATCACTTTGGATGGATCGGCCATCCCTGACAGGATCAGGCCGAGGCCGAAAACCAACCCAGCTACAAATGCGCTTAGCAATTTCATGGCAACTCCTCAGCCCAGCAGGTGGCGGATGACGAATACGGTCAGAAAGCCGCTGGCCATGAATGCGGCCGTCGCGACCAGCGAGCGCGGCGACCGGCGCGACAATCCACATACGCCATGCCCGCTCGTACAACCAGAGCCATACCGCGTGCCGACCCCGACCAACAATCCGGCTGCGATCAGGGTCAAGGTGCTCGCATCAATCTGGATATCTGGCTGCTCGAACGCGGCCTGAAACAGCACCGGCGCGATGACCAGTCCGGCGATGAATGAAACACGCCAGAGCACATCGCCTTTGGCAGGCCGCAGCAACCCGCCGACCACGCCGCTGATGCCCGCGATTCTCCCGTTCAACAAGATGAACAGGGTCGCAGCGAGGCCGATCAACGTGCCCCCGGCGAGCGAGAACCACGGTGTGAAATTCGCCCAGTCGATCGTCATGTCGTGGATTCCTCACGTTCGGGATGCTGGCAGTAGAGCCGGTAAAGCACCTGCATGACCTCCATCGCTTGATGGCTGGAAATACTGTAATGCACTTGCTTGCCTTCGCGCCTGGTGCTGACCAAGCCGTTGTGACGCAGCACGGTTAGCTGTTGGGACAGGGTCGGTTGCTCGATGCCCGTCGCACTGGCGAGATCACCCACGCAGTGCTCCCCTTGGGTCAGCTGGCACAGCAACAACAGGCGGTCAGGGTTGCTCAGCACCTTCAGCAAGCCGCAGGCGTCCGCAGCACTGCGGCGGAGGGTTTCGATATCGAGATCTGCCATGTCGGCCATTCTTCTTCAGCTGGTCAGGTGGATTTGACAATATAATTTATCAATATATATTTCAATATATAGTATCGACGCGACAGCGGACGCCCGGCTCGGAACTCGACGTCCCCTACAGGCACCTAAAATTGTGCGGCATCGCTTTTCTCTTCACCTCGCTGCGCCCCCGTCGGCGCGAACCAGGAGATAGACATGTTATCGATACAGCAAAACAGTACGAATCATGACCAGGCGGACCGGGTTCGCCGCTCAACGTCCCAACCTGTGAACCAAGAAATCGATCGGCAAACGGACGCGAACGTTCGTCGATTCAGCGGGATGGGACGAAGCGCAATTCTTCAGCGTATCGACGCCCTGGATCGCGAGTGGGACGTGGAGCGCGTGCTCGAGGTCAATGCCTCCTCGCTCGCGCTGTCTGGCTTGCTACTTGGCCTGACAGCGAACCGAAAGTGGTTTCTGCTGCCTGGCGTCGTGCTGCCGTTTCTTCTGCAACACGGTTTGCAGGGCTGGTGCCCGCCGCTGGCGATTCTGCGCCGGCTGGGTATTCGCACGCGGGGCGAGATCGATCAGGAAAAGTATGCACTGCTCAGGGCGCTGGAACAGGCACCGCTGAACACTCACCATTAGCCGAGACCATCATGATATTTCGCCAGCTGTTCGAGCCCGTGTCGTCCACCTATACCTACTTGCTCGGGTGCGAGGGCACCGGCCAGGCCGTGCTCATCGACCCGGTCATTTCCGCAACGGACCGCGACCTGGCCGAGCTAGCCAGGCTGGACCTGCAGCTGGCGTTCACCTTGGACACCCACATACATGCCGACCACATCACCGCCGCGCTGGAACTGAAGAAGCAGACCGGCTGCCGTATCGCGGGGCCGGCTATCGACAAATTGCCCTGCACGGATGTGGGCATTGAGGACGGTGTTCCTTTCATCGTCGGCAGCCTGCAGTTCACACCCTTGCATACCCCCGGGCACACCGACGGGCACTTTGCCTATCTCCTCGGTGATCGCCTGTTCAGCGGTGATGCATTACTCATCGACGGCTGCGGTAGGACCGACTTTCAGAACGGCAGCGCCGACGATCTGTTTCACAGCGTTAGAAACAAGCTGCTCACGCTGCCAGACGACACCCTGGTCTATCCCGGCCATGACTACAGCGGTCGTCGAGTCTCGACCATCGCCCAGGAAAAGCAGCGCAACCCCCGACTCGGTGAAGCGATCACCCTGGAGCGCTTCCGAGAAATTATGGCGGAATTGAACTTGCCCTATCCCGCGTTCATCGATCACGCCGTGCCTGGAAATCGCCTGTGCGGCGTCTGCCCACCCGACCTGACGGATAATTTCCGTCGCTATTGCGAACAGGTTGAGCGCAGTCCTCAGGGCTGATTACGGTGATGCCAAGCCAGTGAACGTTTCCGCTAAAACGAACAACCGTTCCGGAAGGGCGGGCGGCTTTATATGATAGGCAGCTACCGACCAACAGATACTCCCTGCGCCAATTTAGTGATGGCGCGAAGCTTAACCCCTGCGCCGGCGGATATCGTGACACAGGGCGTGGACGGGCTCGATGTTTCGCAGGAGTTCGGTTGGTTGCGTTACAAAAAGCTGTTAGCCGACCGAGATGCCGTCATGGAACCGCACCACGGTTTCATTGAGGATCGTGTCCTCGATACCAACTTTGATCGTGACGCGAAAATCGTCGTAAGCATTGCGCATCGCAAGCCGCTCATTATCTCCAGGTGGGTTATTGAAGCTGACGGCAATTTGCTGGTGGTCAGCTCCATGGTACGCAATACGCTCATTGCGTTTGCGCATGTCGTAGGCAAACCGACATCGATATAGCCAGGCCCTTCAGCCCGGTAGGTATCGACCTCACCTCAGGAGCAATTGGGCATCTTGGCAAAAAATGGCCAGTTCTCGATCACAAATTTTCAGAGCGAGCTTCCACTTATGGATTCCAATCAAACCGATTGCGCAGTGTAAAAGCCCGAGTCAGCCAGAACGCTGATCTATCTCCGGTAATTACCTGCTCAGTTGCCTTCGCGATCTGGCGACTCAATGACTCTATGCTTTGGCACCAGATCGACCAACGGCGCGATCATCATCTGAGCAGTGCGAATCCAGGAGCTCAACGTCTCAAGATCTAATAGCACTGATTCGGCTACCTCCCAGACGCAGGATTCCTCGGTCGTAACCGGCGGTAGAGTGCCTTCGACCAACGCCTGAGCCATCGTATGCAGCTTCAGCAAGTCGTCGCGTACAGCAATCATCCCACCCACCTCAGCCAGGCTAGTGTCCAGTCGATCGACAAGTTCAAGTAGCTGTGACGTGTAGAAGCTGTTGCGAAGCTTGTCCAATGCTGCGACGTCCACCTCTCCACACGGCGTAACGCGAAAAGATGTGGGAGATATGTTGATCATGAGGTCATCTCGGTATCGGCCTGGCGGGTCGTGCTGACCCGCAGCGAGCCAGCGGCTTGTTGAAACACCGAATCCTTGATCCAGGGCTCCGGTGGCCGATTGAGCTTGAGGTTGAACTCACCGAAGCGCTTGACGTTGCTGGTCAGGTAGGGACTGAGGAACGACACGTCTTCATCGGTGAACTGCCAGCCCTCGCGGGCCAGTTTCTGCAGGATGCGCATCATGTCCACGGTGTTCTGCAGGATCACCGACGAGGCCACCATGTCGTTGTAGCGCAGGCGTTTCTGCTGCTCGTCCGGATCGTTCTCGGCGATCACATCGCCGCCGAAGGATAGCCACTTGGAGAAACCGTTGTAGGACTCGATCTTGTTGGTGTTCGCGGTGACCTCCTGGCGCAACTCGCGACTGCCGATCCAGTTGAGCAGGAAGATCGTACGGATCACGCTGCCCAGTGCCTGTGCCGCATGGTAGAGCTTGTTACGCCGGCTGTAGGAACCGAGTTTTCGCAGCAGCATAGACGAGGAGATTTTGCCGGCCTGGATAGACAGCGCGACCTGCATCAAATCCTGCCAGTGGGTTTCGATCAGGTTCCAGTCGGCAGTGTCGGTGAACAGACGGTTGATATGCTTGTACGAAGCGCCGCGATCCGGCCGGCACATCACCAGGTCCCGCCAGTTGCGAATACGTGGCATCAGGTTGATGCCCAGCAGATGGGTGAAGGCAAAGACCGTCGCCGATTGCCCCTGAGTATCGGAATACACAGTGTCTGCCTCGACACTGAGATCAGCCTTGAGCAGCCCCTCAATTACGTAAATCGCCTCCCAGATACCAGGTGGGATGAAGTGCTGGAACACCGCGATGTAGTTGTTGGCCACATGCCGATAAGCCACGGCCCCCATCTTGCGGTAGCGGAAGTGGTAGCCGGCTAGCAGGTTGTCATCATAGAAGTCGAACTGAGTACCGTCCGCGGCCACCGCCTTGCCATCGCCCCAGAGCTTAGGCAGGTCAAGTTGCAAGTAGAGCTCCACCAGCTCGCGGTTAGCTTTGTCCAACTTCTCCAGCGAGAGGTGACGGCGATTCGTATAGGACAGCATGTGTGGCGTGACATTACCGGCCAGATGCCGTGCGGCCTGGTTAGGGCCCAGGTTGCAGCCCATGGCGAAGATAGTCATCAGATAGCGCTCGGCCGGCTCTTTGAGCTTTGGCTCGTTGCCGGACATGGGGCCGAAATGCCGAGTGAACTGAATCCAATGTTCGATGTTGGCCATGATGTCCAGCACATGCCTAGCCGGCATGCGCTGCATAAGCGCTGTCTGCAGCGAGATGGCCGAAAGTGGGATGTCCCGTGCTGTTACACGACGCAGTACCGGTTCGCCGGCCTCGTTGATCGACACATCCCCCCGACAGGAGGGAAACTTGTCATCCAGTTGCTGTGCGGTTTCTTCCAACTGGCTCTTGAGCGAGGCGACAAATTCCGTCGCGTTGGCAGGCAGACCCACTTTCTCGCAGTAGACTGGTAGTCGCTGGAGACACTCTTCCCAAGGCAGTAACTGCTTGCGGTAATCGGCGAAGGATTCCGACCCTTGTACGCACATGTCACCGGATCGCAGCTCGCTGGCCAGGTAGGAGAATACGCAAACTTCTAGATAGCGCCGGTTGGTCGGTGGCCCCTCACTGGAAGGACGACGAACGACCTTGACCCAGCGCTCCGACGCAAACGACAAATCGACGTGCTCGTCGATCCATTCGCGGTGTAGATTCTCGCTGTCCTGGATCAATTCCAGTGCCTGAACCAGCGATCGATCCTGAGTCGTGGGCTCCAGTTGGAGAAGGTGACTGAGACGGAATAATAGTGAGCGATGGGACCTGAAGTGCTTCCAGATCAGCGGCAGGTAGTTATTACCGCCAGTAGCTTGGACTTCGGCGCACGTCTCGCGCAAGCGATCCAGATTGCCATCGGGGGAGAGGTATTCTCGAATCAGGCTGCCAGCTTCCTGGTCATCCGGTTCTTGAACAAGAATCTGCACCACGCCGTCCAGGGTCGCCGCCAATTGCTCCAGCTTCTGGCGTTGCCGCGCCTGGATTTGCTCCAATTCCTCCTTGGCGCGTTTATGGATCGTCGATATCCGTCGGATGAACATCTCGGCCAGGTGATCACGGGTCCGTACGCGCATGCGGTAGATCAAGGCCAGCATTAGCGTGTAGCGCTTCGGCAGCGAGCAGTCCTTCAGCTCGGCGACGTCCGACGCAGCAGCTTGGGCAGCAAAGTGGCGAATCTTGGCATCGACGATCCCCTCAAAAATGGCCTCCAGGTCCCCGAAGCTCTCTAGCCAGGCCAGGTGGTCGATCAGCACCTCCAGGTGCTTGCGAGATGGCTTCTTGGGTGCCTGTTTCAGCGCATTGAAATCGCTCTGGCGCCGGCCGAAGTCGGTGTCAAGCAGCTCCTTCAGCTTGTAGATCACCTCGATTGGCGCTCGAGTCACGACTAGGTTGAAGGTAACTTCCTGGGTACTCGCCAAGGCAGTTTCTGCGAGGTTGTTGAGCGTCGAATAAGCCGGAAGCTCATAGCCACGCTGAATCAGCTCATCAAGCATGGCATTGATGAGATCGACTCGCTGCTCAAGAACTAAAGCGCAGTCACGTGCGATCTGCTCAGTGACCGCTAGCCCGTCGCTGCTGTAGAAGGGGGTAACCTGCAGGTACTGCCGTACCGCTGCTTGGTGCCGGTAAAGGGTGCGGGGATTGCTATAGCGTGGAGCTATTCGCGCGCCGTAGCGGAGGCATTGCCGGACATGACTGATTAGTTCCTGAGGAAGCTCCTCGAACGGAACGAAATAGTGCAACTGCTGAAACACCTTTAACTGGATTGCCAGCCCAATCGAGAGCGCTGGACTCTTAGCGGTGTTGTTGACCCATTCGATCTCTGAATCAGACAGGGAATAGCTTCGATGAAGCTCCTTGGCCGGTAGCTGACTGGGCAAGATCGGGTAGGCTGTTCTTTCCACCGATGCCATTGAACACATCCCCCAAGCAAGGCAAAAGCATCAGCATAGACGGCTAGCCAGACGGTGGATGATCAGCAAGCCATGGCCTCTCTAATACCCTTTTAAATCATAGATTTACAGAACGAATGTCCTAATTTTTGCCTTATCTCGGCATGACCCCGACTGCAAAGCAAGTAGTGGGTAGCCCAAGCGAGCAGGTCACACTCGACCGCCTAAGGCACGAGACTGATGGAGACTGGAGCCTTTCAGCGTCATCCAGCGGCGTATCGGATAGCTGGTTACGTTTACCCGCAACTATGAGTCCATTGATTGAAAGGTACCTGCAGTCACGACAAGTGGATCTGATCCGCGCAATGCCGAATCTGCCACTGTTCCCTCACCTTAGTGAGGTTGACGGCTATAAATATAATTCCATGTCAAACTACGTGGAGGTAATTCGTGTACTTGTTGCTGATGCAGCGCGTGCTGACGACGATCCCAGTATCGCTGCGTCGGCAGACTGTTTTCGGAAACTTTCATTCAGTATGGTGCGCCGCTCGGCTCGACTCGCTTCGCTTAACGTTTACCGTAGTGGGAACAGTGGATAATGTTCCTGAGAGCTGGATCAGCACCCTTCCCCTCCTGGCCTGTCGAGCAACGACCGAAAGCAGCTTTTCTCAGTAGACTCGCCATCGTTCAACCACGGCGCCGCCGTAGGTGGACTTCCACTTTTTGAGCACAGTGTGGTTTCCGCCCCGGGTCTCTATCACATCGCCGGTATGAGGGTTCTCGTAGCGTTTGACAGGATATTCCCGTGGACGGCGTGTAGATTTCGTAGCGGACACTTTCGCCGACAATTTCTCTATCACACTTTGGCCAGCATGAGTCGGCTGGGAGGATTCCTTTCGAGGCGCGAGATACATAAGTATGTCACGAGGCGTAAATTGAAATTTTTCGGCTAACACGTCAAGGTCGTTTAGAAAACGTAAAGCGCGTATGACTTCTGCATCGCGTAACAAGGCAGCAGCAGTTTGATACTCTGACTGAATGCGACGGTTGATTTGAAAAACTTCGGTTATCTTTTTCACAACGCCACCTCACTACAGCTCTCTTAACTTCATCCCTCGTACGAGTTGGTTTTGTTAGTTTTTGAAGCTTGAATGCGTGTTCGAAACTCTTTCGGACTGTACCCCTCATAACAAATGTCCGCCGGCTCGGGTTGGTTGATGTGATTCTCGTCCAGAATAACTAACTCGCTTAAATTTTCCAGATAAGACATAGTGGAGTTATCATGTTCTGGAGAGTTGATATCAGGGTCACGAGCAAGTAGCAGTCGTGCAACATCTGGAGCATTGAAACCATACGCATTCATCAAATTGTGTAAAGCCTTGAAAAATTGCTCATCAAGTATAAAGTCACGAGAGGCGCGAATTTTCTCTACCTCGCTGGTGGCTTCAGCCAAACGACTTTCCGCCTGCCTAAGGGCTAAAAACTCGTGAGATCTAGACATGGCTTACCAGCTCCTTCGCGCGAGTACTAGCCTCGATTCTAGCGCATCAGATTAGCGCTCGAAAGGACACGAGGCAGCCCTACGATGCTGAACCAGCGAGTCGCGCCGCTGCACCGCGCGCCTCTAAGCCAATTTAAGTCGCGGTTTATCAAAGATATTTGAGCATCTGGACGCGCTGTGACCGAGTTCCCCGACTCGCTATGCCGATTTTTATCGACTCCTATTGTGGGTTTAAGATTTTTTTCGAATATTGTCACTTTAGGACGCCGAGCAATATGCACCTCTCGGTTCCCAATCACCCCGGCAGGGTGGTAATTTTCCTACAAACACGCCCTTCCTTACGCATCCACTGCTACAAGCTTCCACGGTGCTAGCACCACGTTTTTGTCTTCAATTGACGTGCAGCCAAGCTCGGAAAGCCCTCATGTCGTGCGGGCAATTTAAGCCTTATGTGTTACGTGGAGCGAGTCCTATGAGAGTCTATAATCTGTGATAACGTTCGTAATTTTACGGTGCTGGTGTCTAGATGGCGTCACAGTTTGACCCTTTTCCAATGTTCCGTCCGTCGCGCCTTTGTCAATTTCCTGCAAATGTTGATGTGCTCGCCAGGCTCGAATCTGTAGACGCATCCTGCTATCCATTTGTCAGCAAATGGTAATGCCAGCAATTTCTTGTCTGGCAGGTGTTCATTTTCACGATTCTGTGTCGGTTTTTTCATGAACCTGTGTGGGGTTGAATATCAATGAGTTAACCAAGAGTGCCCCTCCTAGTCCGGAGGTTCGCACTCATTAATCAGTGTCACCCAGTACGCATTTCGCCAGCGTCTACAATATTCGAAACTCTATCCATGATCTCACGATGCTGGTGTCCCCTTGCTGTCGCTGTTGTCCCTTTTCCGATGTATTGCCCGTACGCCCAGCGGCGCCCCTCTGGTTTGGATTAATTTCCGGATAATAACGAACTGCTAGCTCGGCTTGAAGCTGTAGGTGAGTCCTGCTTTCCATTTGTTAGCTTATAGTACTGCCAGCGATGCATAGCCCTCAGCTAGCCTCCTGCGTAAGCCAGTGCGTCTTATTACTTTGAGGCCATACATCTCGAGCGTCTTCTCAATTGATGCGTCTCCGAAGGCTTGTCGCTATTGAGTCTGAGGGCTTGGGATCTACACCGTTACGAAGAGCTCTTTAGCGCTCCTAGCGCTGATTAGTGCGCCCCTACAGTGAGCTCGAAATTACTACCTAACCCATTACAACCCTACGAAAACTGAAAGGTACACTCTGCGTGGCGACCATTTCTGTCATCGCCTTGTAATATCTCATGTCAGTTAGATTGTTTGATTTCTATGCCCAGGAGGTTGGTATAACAGCATTACGTCCCGTCCTTAAAGGGTACCGTACGAACCCAGCTGCGTAGAATGTCCATAAGAGGTAGTACTAATTACTGGTGTTCGCTTCACGTGCTCAACCCCATTGCATGGAATGCTGAGCACATGAGCATCTTCAATAATCGATATTATTTCGGCGGGAAGCGGTGGCTGCCCTGCCGCCACAGCTCACCAAACGAATGAGTTTTAGGCGAAGGTCTGGTATTTCCGCGAAGGGACTGTGATAGTGTCAAAAAAACGTCTACCAGAATGCGCTCGATTTTGGCTCCTTGAACTACTGAATTATCCCAAACTAGCTTTGGTTGCAAACCATACTTTTTCATTGCGTTAAGATAGCTGGCAGTACTGAGGTCGGGCGAACTGCAAACGCTGAAGTAGCCTGAGCTGCCAGCAAACTGGCGTGCCATTGCATTTCGAACATAGTTGATAGGCACCGCTTTCAGTTGACGAGTATGAATCTGAAAGTTTGTCGCGATCGGTGTTACCTGGATTGAGAAGGCAATAATGCTTTGAGTAAATTTATCGACGGCGATTGTGATAATCGGCTTGTATGGAAGCTGATTGAGCTTGTACGGGGTTTCATTTAGATGTATGCCACCGTTTAGTGAAGTGGGATGTTTTTCCTCATTCATTTTTGAATTCCCTCTAGTACTCGAATTAAATTTTTAATCCAGATTACTAGCCTAGGTTTGTTTCTAGAAGAGTCAAGGTGCAAATCTTCGCTTCATGAGCCTCGTAGAATTGCGGAAAAATTAAATTACCTTACCAGCGCCCAACAGAGTCTATTTCGCCCGCTCGTAGATTTTTTTTCAATCTGCGCGCTGTCAATTTATTTTGATTGGTTTTTATGGAGATGGCTAGTAGAGTAAAATCAATAGGTTGGACGGTGAGATGGTAGTTGGTGCTAGCTGTTTATTTTTAATCAATTGCCAATCTGGCAATATTTGTAATTTTATTTTTTGCTTTGAGATCCAAAGCAATATAAAAGTATTGTCAGAATTCCCCATCTGCTTGTGAGAATTTAATTGTTACAGGTATGATTCGTATGGCATTTTAATATATGTGATTCGTCGGTGTCGTTCTAGTAAAGGATTACATGGAGGGACGATTGAACTTTGAAGTTTGGCTGTCGGCAAGACGGTTGAACTCGCTAAAGCCACGCATTCTATTTAACAGTAAGCGTGAAATAATCGCCAAAATGAGCGCTAGAGATCTCAAAGAGATGCAGCGCAAGTAGTACGTTAGGGCCTATTTGGAGAAGCGCTACGGGCAAAAGGAGAGCTCTGCAGATATCAGTGATGAAGTCCACACGGAGCTCCAATTGCTTCCAGGTGAGGACAGCGGAGTCTAAGAGATTGCACGTTCAGGTTAAGTTGCCCGGACTCCTGTAGCGCAGAGACTGTTTCTTAAGAGCTGAGAGCCAATTGAGCTAGGCTTTTTGCGGCGTACTCCCGCTGCAGGCTTTACGAACTAGATTCATCATTTTTCTGGCTAACCTTCGCCTGATTGCTCTCAATTGCTTTAGCCGCCGCTTGCCCTCCTTGCTTCGTTAGGTCAATGCCGATGACTTTGATGTCCTCCATATCAGGAAATCTGGGAGCAGTAGCCACCCAGCTACAGTCCGTTGATACATGGGGTCATAAGGCATATGTAGTTTCCGTTCCTTCAGATCCATGGTTGACTTCTTCTTTGAGACAGCTCAGCACTAACCTCGACAGAGCCGAAACCACGATACGAATCCATGTCTATCAGCGCCATTGTGAAGCGGTTGCAGGAAGCAAAGCACGTAGTTGTATTCACCGGCGCCGGCGCATCAGCAGAGAGTGGCATCCCTACCTTCCGAGATGCGCTAACGGGTCTCTGGGATTGTCGGGTTATCTAGCACACAATCTCGTCACAGCCCTACCCTTCGAATAAAGCTCTCCAGAGCGCCGCTCCACCTGTAGTTGGAGATGTCCAGCAACGGCATGCTCCCTGAGTTTCTGAAGGGCGTCCCGGAATCTGGATGCGTGTGGTTCATCTCGATGCATATCACTCTTGTTGCTGATCATCTGCTCGCTCACTCCGTGATGAATTCTTTTCATTTGGAAGTTGGTTCAGCTTTTGCCGCAATTGGTCGACCTCATGCTGAGTCGTTTCCAGTAGCCCCTGCGCATTCTTAGCTCGTGTCTCGGCCTGGGTGACGGATTCGCGCAGGGAGGTTGACTCTTCGCGGGCATGAGCAAGCTGATCGATAAGCTGCTCCTTGGCGCCCTCCTCTCTAGCTGACGCGATGGCCAAGGTATTGAGATCAGCAGTAAGCCGCGCAATGGTGCCATCTTGGGTGGTCATAACCTTGGTCTGCTGACGGGAGTCACTGAGCAGACGCTCATTGTCTCGATTCAAACGGCTGAGTTCGTCCTGCTTCACCGAAAGTGTCTGCTGCAACTGACGATGCTCAACCTGGATTTGCTGAAGCTGACCTTCATGACGGCGCTGTTCTTGTTCGCGCTGATCTTTCACGGCCGAGCGGTAGTGCTCGAGTGCATCACGAGAATGCAGGTGCTTTTCTTCAAGTGAGCGAATCTGCTCGTCTTTCTCGTGCACCCGCACTTCCAGGTCGGCGCAGCGTTGGCTCAAGCGGGCGTTGCGAGTGAGCTCAGATTGCAAGCTGCTTTGGCACGTGCTCAATTCGCCTGCCTGGACGTCGAGCGCTGTCTGAAGATTGTCGTGCTGGCGCTGCAAGTCCGCCAAGGCAGCTTGTGCCTGCGCAAGCTGTTCATTGACTGACGCTCGGTGCTTATCGAGCTCAGCTCGAGCCTCGGCTACTTCTTCAGCTGCTTCCTCAAGCAAGCGATCTAACAACTGGCCAACTAGCCCGCTGAGCTCATTACTCAAGCGTTCGCGGCGCTCGTTTGGCCGTGGCTCTACTTTTTCGAGTTCGCCTAGATGGCGGGCAATGGTCGTCATCGAACCAGTATTTCCAAGCTCGACCCGCACAGCGTTGATGCTGGGATTTACACCCCGAGCGATCAGCGCATCTCGTGCTATCTGGACGATTGCCCTGTTAATACCGCCGCGTGCCATGACCTCTCCTACGTTTTCGTAGTGTAAACGTAATGTGTAATTACATAATACATTTAGATAAAAAATCAGTCACTAAAATCGTATTTTTATGATCAAATAATGGAGGCTTATCACATCATAGACCTGATTTTCGCATTTCAATCGCTGGAAAATTTACGTTTCGCGTCGAAGGGGCTGTATGAACAAGGCTGATCGGTACCTGCAGGCCGGTACCAGGGAAAACACCCGGCGTAGTTACCGCGCCGCGGTGGAGCATTTCGAAGTGACCTGGGGAGGGTTTCTGCCTGCGACTGGGGACGGCATCGTTCGCTACCTGGCCGAGTACGCAGACAAGCACTCCATTAGCACTTTGAAGCAGCGCTTGGCTGCCCTGGCTCAGTGGCACATCACGCAGGGATTTCCTGATCCAACGAAAACGCCCAACGTGCGGCAGGTGCTAAAGGGGATCCGGACATTGCATCCTGCTCAAGAAAAGCAGGCGACCCCTCTCCTCCTCACTCACCTGGAGCAAGCTGTGAGCTGGCTTGAGCGCGAAGCAAATCTTGCCGCTGAGCGGAATGACTACCGAAGCGTGATGAAATGTCGACGCGATATAGCCTTGGTGTTGATTGGTTTTTGGCGAGGGTTTCGCGGGGACGAACTGGCACGACTACAAGTCGAGCATACTCAAGCGGAGGCCGGCGCCGGCATCACCTTCTATTTGCCTTACACCAAAGGCGATCGACAGCACCAGGGGACGACGTTCCATACCCCTGCCCTCAAGAAACTATGTCCTGTGCAGGCTTACATTAACTGGATCACCGTGGGTGGCATTGCCCATGGGCCTGTGTTCAGAAAGATCGATCGCTGGGGCAACCTTGCTGATGGGGGCATCAACTCCAACAGCCTGATCCCAATGCTGCGTCGCATCTTTACGCAGGCGGGAGTGCCATCGGACATCTACAGTAGTCACTCAATGCGGCGTGGGTTTGCCACTTGGGCTTCCGCTAATGGTTGGGATATCAAGTCGCTGATGAGCTATGTCGGCTGGAAGGACATCAAGTCAGCGCTGAGGTACGTTGATGCGGGCTCCTCTTTTGGGGGCCTTGCGTTGAAGCCATCAGCGCCCAAAGTGGAGCTCCTCTAGAGTCGTCTCACAAGATTTGTTTGGCGCAAATGTCTAGGTCGGACTACCTGTCATTTGCGTCCGTTTTCGCCCAGTTGAGCGTGCGTATTTGCTACTTCAGACTCAACACGTATCGACCTTAGCTCGACGCCATTCGCCAGGTGTGACGGCTAGACCTCACAGTGTTTAATCGCCGCAGTTTAAAGGCTAATCCAGCATGGATACAAAAATGCTCACCGTTCGAGAGGTTTACGAAGTACTCCGTGACGCTTCAGTCGCTTCGCGCTCAATGCGCCGCATCACCACGACCAGTTGGGACGAGATCTACTGCGGATTGATGACAGTCGACGTCGATGGCTGGGTTATCACATTCTTCAACGACTGTGGAACCCTAGACTACTGTGATAGCTGTTTCAGCCCCGAAGGCCGCAAGTACGACTTCAGTTCAAGAGATGCGTTTAATCCTGTCGAGCTTTTGACCCCTGAAGAGCACCGCCAACTCGAAGAAATGCTCCGTCGTATCAAATGACACCCTTCAAGTTCTGCTCCACCGCGTAAGCGCGAGTGCGGCTCGTACTTCAGGAGGAATTGTGATTTGGCCTCGTGAGTTAACCGTTGCGGTAGCCATGGGGACGCCTAAGGAAATGAACACTGACAGTATGATCTGGTAACAAGTGACCGCAAGCCGGCCCTGAGGCCCGGAATCACGATCTCTTTAGATAGCCTCAACTCTCATGCTCTGCAGGTCGTGTCACTAGAGGGTTCGAGGCTACTCCGCCCTGACCTCATGCAAGAACTCCTCTTTCCAGCTGGCCGATAAGATCGAAAACAGCTTTCGTTTCCACCCTCGTCCCCAGCATGTCGATTGGGCGCTTCGATCCGAGCCCTTGAACCGGCAAACTCATCCATTCCGTTGCAGCGGCCTTATCGTTTGCGAATAGACAGAGTGCTTCCTCAAAGATGGCTACCAGTGCGACGAGGCGGTCACTTTCTGCGGAGTTGAACCGCCCTGCTTTCGCTCTACGCGCCAACGTCGAAGGTGCTACGCAAATAGCCTTGGAGATTACGCCTCGTTGAACCTGCAGGAGGTTCGCTATTCGCTCAAGGTACTGGAATGGCAGTCCTTCGTGAACTAGGTCATGAAGCATGGTGCCACGTGAAGGAAGCCCGAGGATCATCCAGATGCTCTGTGAGATCTGTGGCACTGGTTGGTATTCCTTGATCGATGACAGCACTTTCATCTCCTTTTGACAGACCTGAGGCAAGCCGGGCCAAGGGCCCGGATCAGCGACTCCCCCCTCTGCGACAAGCCTCGCTTTACTACTTACGCAAGCAGAGCATGACAAGAACTTCAAGCACGGATAATGTCAGAGCCATGAACGATCCAAATCCTACTCTATCCACTTCTACGATCCACTCTCGCAATGCGTCTGAGCATGTAGGCGCCTCAGAGAATGACCAGGAGCTTTGTGGGTTTCTGAAATTGCTAGAGGACGACATCCTAAGCAACCCTGAAAAGCTGATCGCCCTCGACTCAACGCTCCTAGCTCGCCTCGATTCCTTGGTCGGCGGTATTGAGGTTGACATCAACTCTCCACTTTCAGCGGATGATGAGTGAAGCAATGCCTTTTTACGATGTTCACGCAGATGACTGAGCACTGGCTCCTCCCCACCCTCCCCGACTCGATTCCTACATCGACTCTGACCCGAGCTGACGAGCTAGTAAGGAAGACTGCATTCCTCGCTGGCCTGGTCGCACCGGAGACCGCTGCATGCTTGAGCGAACTTCTGAAAGTCACCAGTACTCATTACTGCAGCGAGATTAATGGCGGGCTTTCGGAGTCAGAAATGCTGGAGCGTGATCTCGTACTTGAGCACCACCAAAGCGCATTTGACGGTATTCCAGAGTTTCGTCGGCGAATCATTGCAGCCCTGTGTCAGCACTACCAAATTCTCCATACGAGAACACTCCGTGCCGGCATTGAGGCTTTTGCGCGAGCACTTACTTTCGAGCATTTCGCGATGCTTGGGCTTAACCCACACCTGTGGTCGCTTTCGCGGGGCTTGAGCCGAAGGCTTGATGAGTACCAGTCTTCTACTGGCATGAATGATCCCCTGCAGATAGATGGGCTTGAGGGTGCTCAACAACTCATACGCACGGATCAGCTCGCTTTCATCGAGTTCATGCTTGATGTTTGCCATGAAGAAGTGGGCTACATGACTACCGCGCTGAATCGTCACCAGCTTCGTGAGTCCGTTACCCATGCGTACAGAACGAACTCGCAATTGACCGAAGCAGGCATCAGCCCAGAAACGATGCCGGCGCTACTAGCGCTGTTAATCCAAGGCTCATTACCTCGCACCGAATTCGTAACCTTTACCGGTCTTCCACCTGACGCAGCGAGCGACCAGCTCAACCGGCTGATCAACCTCGGCCTCGTGGTGAGCCCACCAACTAACCTTCAAAGGCTGGAGGTAGGCTTATCGACCTGGTTTGCCCAGGATCTCCTTCCCGACTTTCATTTAGCATGAGCTTGACGTTAAGCCGGGCTAATGGCCCGGAGGGTGATAACGGTGATAGCCTTAACTAGGATTGCCGGGGTTATCCTAGGTTTCATACAAGCCCATGGCGCTGTAGTGCCGCCAGCGGCACGCAGTTCACACCAGTAGTTTCCAAAACATCCAGAGGCTCACCTCCGGCGGCCTGCATCAAGCTGTTCGCTAGCCAAACGGCATCAAGCATACTGAACGAAAAGTACGTGAAGTCGAAAACAAGCTCTACTCCACCATCAACAGTATAAACGCCTACTTGTTCAGTCGTATCATTCGTATCTGTTGAAAGTTCAACAGAATAAATCTTACTTTCTGATTTGTGACAGAGAAACTGCCCGTCGGCGCTGTAGCTCCACTTTCCAGATACTTTTTTTCGATATTTTCTCTCAAGCAGACTGTCCCGCGCAGCAGGCGTTGGTACAAATCCTGCCAAGTTCCCTACGGTAATGAGTACAGCATCGTAAAGACAGCGCGCGATCTCTTCCGCTACTGCTTTAGCAAGCCTTATCGATACGATATCTAAATTGATATCAACACTGTTAACTCCCTTACAATCTGATACTTGGCATGGGTATTGGTCGTTGTATTCACGCTCTCGCCAGCATGTGAGATCGCGAGTCGCAAGGAATACTTTTGACTGCCCGTCATGTTTGCTCACAAAACACCGCCATTATCTATGTTCTTAACATCTAATCGGACGGATTAAGTGCAGACTTTAACGTAGAAGAGAAATATTTTTCGTAAAAACATATTTTGTTAAAGACGGGTGCAATTTAGAGATGCTCTCGTGACAGCCTGGGCTGGGCCCAAACGCCCAACAAAGCAACACTTCCATCTACATTACAAGCTTGTCGAGCGCAGAAGAATTGCGAGCAATGGAGATGTTTGACGAGGGCTAGCCTGTCCTTGCTACGATCTTCGCCCATTCCCACGTCTCCTCTGGCGACGAGGTGGCGTTGCGCAAAACGTACGATCACTATGGGTTGGGTGTAACGCCTCACGAAAAGATCTGCGCCTTGAGCAGCTTCGAGAAGAGCTTGATGAACTGGGCCATCGCAGAGATGTAAACACTGGCTGAAAGACGTGTGCATAGAAGCAAGCGGGGACGAGTCAAAAGCGGGCATCGCTTAGGCTTGGTTTACGGTAGGCGTCCGCGAAAAGCGGCACGCCCTAATTCAGCAGCGTATCTACCAAATGCTACCAGCACATGCTTTTCGCCATTCTGACTAATCTCATCGCCTCAAGCTTGTCCAGTGGCTCTGTACCGCCAGCTTGCAAAAGACACGGTAATGACTCCCGCCGTCATTTATAGCTGTCACAGAACTGGCATTGCGCATACCGGACGTCGCGAGGCAATCAATTAGAGCACTGGGTAATCAAGCAACTTCGGACGTGCTGGAGCAGCGATTCCGTATTCAATTCAGCGCCCACGAATTGACGAAATTCATCGGTAAAATATAGAACCGCCAATGGCATTCCATACTTTCTGAACTCTCTAGCGCTTACGTATTCCTTACTCCACACCTCAATAATAGATTTCATATAGTCACTGAAATTTGGGTGTGTGAGCGAGCCAAGGCTATGCCCTGAATATTCAGGCACGTTCGGTAACTGCAAGCGAGTCATCCATTTTAAGAGAGTTACAAACGCTGCGTCCGTCATGCGTTTATAAATTTCGGGGTAAGGTGTCTCAATCTCGAGCTGGACTGCCAGCGTTCGGATACGCTCTGCGTAAGCCTGTACCCACAAATCCATACGAACAACCGGATACGGGTGTGACCCGATGGGTTGCTTATCAAGTCGAACCGGCTGATCTCCATTGAATAACAGCATCATGCAGCTGACGCTTGCGCATTGTAGGTAGGCCAGATCCAGAAACTCTTCACCTTGATAATCTCGTTGCAAGAACGTGCACATCCAGTCCAGAGCCTCAAAATCTGCGGCTAGTTCCGTAGCGTGGTAAATCGCGGATTGATCCCCCGCAAGCTTCTCGTGGCCGTTGACTTGAAATTCGGCCAAAGTTAGCTGCTTGATGTTGCCGGTATACTTAGCGCGTATCGCCCCATGGCTCTGGTTCAGATGCCCCAGTTCATGAAAAATCACAAACGTCAAACCGAATTGAAACATCAGCTCTGCTGCTTCGAAAAGCTTATACCCCGCTGGAATCAAGTGAACGCCAAGTGGATGTGCTTTATCCCCGCCCGTTGCGAAGAGGGCAAAATCTACGGCTTGGTCATAAATCTCTTTTACAAAGGCATATGAAATATCTATCACATGCTGCGAAGGGTTTTCTAAAGAAGGATATGCAGAAGCGGATGCCTCAATCCGCGGACTGAATGACCACCGGATGCTGAGTTGCATACCTGATTTTGTATACCAGTGGTCATTGAGATAGTCCGAAATCGTACCGCCGATTTCTGCCGCAATTTCGTATACGTGCTGATCACTTAGCGGGCGCATTTAGCAACCTTACTATGGAGAGGCTGAATTTTAAAAAAGTTTGCATCGCAGGCCGCCCTTCTTTTCAAAGATTGTGACATGGCCAACCGACGCATAAGCATCGCCGCGTGACAGGTTCGTGGCTGGCCAGAATCTTGCCTACACTCCAAACAAAACACCATCCCACGCTCAGTTAATCGTCCTAACAGCTACATCGAACCATGCGTCTTTCAACCTGGCTAACGCACTTAGCCCGTGGTTTGGAGGTAGTGTAATCAGCGATTTCGATGCCGCGGTAGACGAGAGTTTCGGCATGGTTACTAGATGATTACGCCAGCGAAGGCGCAAATGATAGGTCATAGGCGCTTTCAGCTTTTTGAGAACTCCGCCAAAACCCTTGAACGTGCTTAATGGATTGTAGAATCTGATCGATGATACTGGACGGGTCTAGCAGACACTGCATGTTGCTGGCCACGTTGTCTTGATAGAGATGGCTATGCCATTGGAAGACCTTCCAATGCCGCGGGAAAATATGTAAAAGCTCCTGCATGGACTCCGCCTGCTGCTCAATACCACCCAGACCATCGCTGGTGACAGGCACAAAACCATAATGTAAGGCGTCCGACGCGACTTCGACTCTGAACAGCATGTTTTCAACACCGATACTGAAAAACAGGCCTACATGCTTCACCTTCAACCTGCCGGCCATGAACCACTTCGAGCAATTTTCTGCGCTAAATTCAAGGCCAGGAAACCCTGGTGGTGACGGCGCCCGTGTGTGGACGCTCGCAATCTCGCTTTGAATTGCCTGGAAGAAGCGGAACAAAGCTGCACCCTTTGCATAGGGCAAAGCTTCAGCGATGGCATCAGCCGACTTGAAGCTTTGATCGTCGCTGCACAACAGCTCGATAAGAGTATTTCTAGCCTTCTGAGTCATCGTCATTCCTGAGATTTTTCGAACTAGGTTTCGGTACTGGATCAATGCATGATGAAGTGCCGGTGTGTCTGTGCAGGAATCCAGACACAGATCGAGCCATTCAAGGATGTGCTCACGGTATGAGATTCGTTGGTATTTGGCCCCTTGATGACTACGTTCGCGTGCGTGAGTACCTTTTTTGGTCAAGTACAAGAGGTTCCAATTCTTGCCCGACGCCATGCCGATGTCGGCGTACTGCTTCAGCTGCCAGTTCCCATCTTCAGCGTCGATTTTGTTTTCAATGAGGATGAGGTGACTTCGTAAGTGAATGACGATATCTACCCGGCCCCGACCACCATCAAAAGTCTGCTCTTTTCGAACATGCGCATTGTCCAAGGAGTTCTCGTGCTCAAGCTCGATAGTGGACAGAAAATGCGCAAGGAACACTGTGCCTTTTCCGTGACTACCTCGCGGATTGATTAATTCCGCAATCATGGCCGAATGCGTAGCGACCTCTGCCCGCTCAATTTTCGTGATCGCGAAAATGTTAAAGGATTCGCCTGTGGCTGCGAGGTTCGCCTGACTCTCCTTCACTAGGTAGCCGGCTCGCTCCAAAAGCGATTGCGTGTTCGGTGGGTTGTGCATGTACTGGGCGCACTCCATTGCTCTGTAAATGACGTTTTAAGGGATTTGCCATACGACGCCCAAGGTGCTCATGATACAAAATGCTGCACTTCCTCCTCCGTTGTAACCCAAGGAAGAAAAGTAGAGCAGGCATGTCGTCTCCTTGAAAGGTACGCTAAAGCTTCAGGTGTCGGCGAAAAACCAGGTAACTTTTGATTCTGAATCAGCCGCTCAGGCGGCGGGTTATCGAAAGGCTGGCAACTGTGCTATGGGATGAATACAAGCATAGCGCTAGGTTTTCCCAAAAACTTTAGACAAGTCGGCCTCCACTGAGGCGCCCAGACACTTGGAGCGTTCGTCAAGGAAAGACTCAGACTTGAGCAGAAAAGCAGGCCTCGCGAAAAACAGAGAGGACTTAATGTGCTGAGTTGGCACCTACGTCTGATAGACACCGTTACGCACAAACGTACCTGGCTTCGCGAAAACTAGTTGCTCTAAGCATCCACCCAGCAATGCACATGAGGCCAGTCGCACACGCATTTTGACAGAATTACGTTTTCAGAAAGCTCAAATCATTGAGGAGCTGGAAGAGGATCTCGCCTACGGCGGCTCCCAACGCCATATCGATCGCGCAGTGAAACGGGTGGTGTCCATGAGGCGCTTGCACGGGCCCGAGCAGCCATACTCGGCGATGGTAAAGGCATTCATTGATGAGTTTGAAATAGAGCTTATAGGTCGCATTGTTCAGCTGTGAAGCCCATAGCAATGGCATGGGTGTTGGCGCTGACGCTAACGACAGCTTGGATTACTGCGAGGATTACAGGTCACCCGAGGAACGAGTTGGAACACTTTAAATCTGGCAGCTACGGCGCTAATCCGGGCCCTTAGTGGGTGGGAATACGCGCGACCGAAGCCAAGATTAGCCCCTCGTTTACAGGTATGGTTACGCTTTCACTCAAGGATGAACCATGGCCACGCATACATCCAATAACGCTCAGAAGCGCCTCGCAGTGTTGATCGACGCCGACAATGCCCCTGCGGCAATCGTCGAAGGCCTGTTTGAAGAAATTGCTAAGTACGGCGTCGCGAGCGTGAAACGCATCTACGGCGACTGGACTGGCCCTCATCTCGGCGGCTGGAAGAAAGTCCTGTTTGATTACTCGATTCAACCCATCCAGCAATTCGCCTATCCAAACGCGGCTTGGGCATCATGGGGTGACTATGATGCAAGACAGCTTGAGCGCGATGCTGCATTTGCTCGGCGCCCTTCCCTGCTCGAAGGCTTGCCACATTTCAATGCCAGGAAATGGCATGCCGGCCTATATGACAATCGACCGAAAGGACTTATGCAAACGGTGGAGTCGTTGGGCCTGAAATGGCAGGGTACTTATCATCGAGGAATCGACGATGCCAAGAACGTTGCATCCATCATTAAGGAAATGCTCGGCTGATTAAGTGAGCCGAGGCCATGGCCCGAAAGAGCGACCTTGCCATCTACATCACACCACAGCTATGCATTGGGCGAGGATGGCTAGGTTGATCCCTCTCTCTCACCCACATCACTCATTCAGACAACCCGCCCCCATTTTTGAGATTGAAAGTGGCTCAAAAAGCTAGCCGCGACTCACGTCGCGAACGAACGATGCCCTTCATGATCGACGCGTCCAGTTAGCCGCTCTCTGCAGCCTTCACTTTTAGTAGCAAAAATCAGAGCCGAGACAAAAGCAGCAGAAATTCATCGAGTCGACAGGCCTAAATCTGTTGCTGCTAAGATCGGTTGAGTACTCCGCACTTTCAGCTTTCTTTTGTTTTCAAATATAAGAACTCCGTTTTCTTTTTTTGGTTTCAAGAGGGCTGAGAAATTATTTTTTGGGATAGCGTCCGGGCGGCACCTTGTTTGCTAAAGGAGTAGTTATGAGTACCGATTCACAAAACCCCAGTCTCGACCTTCTTGCACCTGAGGAGGCCGTGGCTAAGGAGCCTCCACAGCTGGCGGAGGATGTGATTGCAGCGCCCCAGAACGCGCCACAAGGCCTGTTTCGACTGATGAATATCCATCTCATCGATTCGCTATCCCGCGGGCGAGTTCAAACGATGGGCATTGACGGAGGCATGGCGCTGACCGGGCGTAACGGTCGAGGCAAAACCTCCCTGCTCTCGCTAGCGCTACTGTTCGCAGGCGTTGAACCACGCGATGTGGTGTCGCAAGGCAAGGACTCGTTCATCGACTATTACTTGCCGAACCAAACCTCTTACCTCGTTTATGAGTACGAACGCCCGGATGGCACCCGACGGCTTGTAGTCGTGCTCAGCAACTCCACTGCCGATAAGATCCGATTTCGATTTGTGAACAGCCATTTCCGACGTGACATGTTTGTCACCGATGACGGTCAGTTCGTACTCAATAAGGAGTTTCGGCAGCGCCTGGTCTACCTGAAGATCCCACATGCAGAGAAGCTAGTAGACACGTACACCGACTACAGAGCGATCATCCAGGGGTGGCAGCCGCCGCATGTTGATCCGACGCATAGGCGCTACCTGTTCGGGATGGCTGATGTTTATGCGTTCACCACGTACAACCGACCACTGCGGCATCTAGAAAAGCTCACCAAGGGAATGTTTTCTCGCAAGGCCAATTTTGATGACCTTCAACAAGTGGTGGCCGATTGGGTTTTCGAAGGTAAGCCGTCCGCGGGAATTCAAACAGAACGCAAGCGTGTAGAAAACTGGCCTCGAGACTACAACGCCTACCAAAATATCATGAATATCACGCCACTGGTCGACGTCGCGAAGGCACACCGTTCTGATCTTGAAGCCGCCGAAGATGCCATCCGAGAGGTGAAGGAAAAGTTTATCTTCCTGCAAGACCATCTCTTTTTCACAAAAGCTCAGCGTGAAAGTGAGCAATCCCTCAAGCAAACGTACCTCGACGAAGAGACAGCGGCTCATGAAGAGAACGCCTTGGGACTAACCAAGGCCATTCAAAGCGCACGGTTCGATATCGACGCTTGCGACCGTAACCTCAAGGATATTGAAGCCGCCCGGCAGGACTACGAAAGCAAGGGCGTTGATGAGAAGCGTGCACGTGCGGCTCAAGCGGCAGTTTTTAACGATGAGCTCAGAAGCGTTGACACGAAACTGGATCTGGCCCTCGGCGCAGCTAGGGGGATCAAGGCCAAGTTCGACAAGCAGATCAATGAAGAGAACCGGCTACACAATGATTTCCGCGCTGTGGCCCTCGATAAAATCAACGTCCTCCGGGATGAGGCTCGCGAAGCTCAAGCGAAAATCGAGGGCGTCCACGCGGATGCGCTGAAGGTACTGGACGACTCTTCTTCCGATGAGCTCCATCGTCTAGTCGGTGAGGTACAGCAACGCCATGGAGAGCTGGCACGTGCTCAGGAGCGCGCAGCCAACCCACCGGTTGACCCTTTGATTCAAGCCGGGATTGACAAGAAAAATCTCGACCTTAGGGATGCGAACAAGGCGATTGGTACCTCACACGCATCAGTCGCTAATAGGCAGCGGCTTGTCGACGATCTCCAGGCTAAATCGTCCAAGTACGATGTGACGATCGGAGCAATCAAGCAATCCATCGCTCAACAAAAAGACCTGATTGAAGAGATCATACGAGCTCACACGCCTGACCAGGATAGCCTCCTCGCTTTCCTAAGAGCCAACCGTCCAGATTGGTCAGAAGACATAGCCAAAGTCATTAACCCTGGTCTCCTCCACCGTACTGATCTCCACCCACAGTTGACAGCTGTGTCTGCAAGCCTCTACGGGATTGCGCTTGAGCTGGAGTTCGTCGAGGCCACAGACGAGGCGGATGAGTCGAGGCTCCATGAAAAGCTTGATGAAGCGAACCAGGCTTTGGACGCGTTTCAAGTCCAACTTGAGCGAGCTATTGAGCAACAGATCGAGCTTCGAAAGTCGATCAAAATCGCTGCAGACGAACTGACACTGGCACGCTCCGCCTTGATGAAAGCCAACTCAGCTACACAGGCCCTAGAGAGAGAGGTCGATGAGCTGGACGCTCAACAGCGTAAAATGCTCGACGAAGCTCGCCAGCTTGCGCAAGCGCAAATGGTCGAATGCGAGCGCCGCGTCAGGCATGCCGAACAGGCTCACACAGAATTTATCGGACGCATTGCCAGTAAGAAACAGTCTCTAGTCCAGCAGCGTGAAAAAGATACGTCGGCGGTTAGTATCCAGCTCAATTCAGAGATAAGGGATATTCAATCCAGCATTGAGGCTCATAAACGTGCGTGCGAATCCAGCATCGAATTCTTCCTGGAGCAACAGAAGAGAGAGCTCGCTGGCGAAGGAGCAGATGTCAACGTCATTACCATGCTCGAAAACAAGCGCGAGGAGCTGTTGAAGACGCTTGAGGATATCAAATCGTGGAGTGAGCTCTTGTCCGAATGGCAGATCTGGAAAAAGCAGGTGCTTCCACAGATCTCCGTGCTCCAGGCTAAGAAAGAGCAAAGGCAGACAGACTTCGACCAAGACACCATCCGTCTTCAAGAGGCTACTGATGCTTGGATTCGAAAACGCGAGCAGGTAGTCGCCTCCATTAAGGAGTGTCGTTCGGCAATCGTAAGCATTGAAGGTCAGTTAGTGGTTGTTGCCAGCTGCCTTGAAGACCGGCTGAAATCCTACGTATCAACCAGTCGCCACGAAGCCTATGACACCGCATGGGAAGCCAATTCCCTGCGGGCGGCCATGATCACGTTTCAGCAACAGATCACTGAGTCCGAAGGGCACCTGCGGAAGCTCACCCTCAAGATGCGCACTGCGTTCCTCGAAGTGCCACATGCTGCCCCGTCGACCTACTTCCAGGATCGCCTCTACAACATCCGCACAGAAACCGGTGAAGAGGTGGATGCTCGTATGACGCTACGAGTCGTCGAAGACTGGTTCGCCACTGAGCATGATAAGAGCCGGCGTTTGTTGGTTGCAGATGCCAAGACCATCTTCGGCGAAATCCAAGGCCTTCACCGTGTGCTGCAGACATTCAATAAAAAGCTCTCCAGCTTCAATGCGTCTTTGCAGGAGCACCTTGAACACAGCTCGACCGTGTTCGACAACCTCTCAGAGCTGAAAATCTCGATCTATTCGGGTGTTGAGGAGCTCGACTACTGGTCTGTGATCACCAAAATAACCAATGACCGCGAGGAATGGACGCAAGAGGACAGTCTGCCCAGTGCAGATGCCGTTGCCCATCTCAACACCCTCCTCGCCATCTGGGACGGCAACCGCGGCATCAATGCTCAGTTCAAATCGCTGGTCAGCATCCGGGGCTCCGTGCGCGAACAGGGTAACTACCGCCAATTCCGCAATCGCACTGAACTTGAAAACATCTCTTCGAATGGGCTGAGTTACCTGGTACTCATCATCCTATTTCTCGGCTTCATCGGAAAGGTTCGCGGCAACGCCCCTGTCCAACTGACATGGTGTGTGGACGAACTCAAGGCCATTGATGCTGAAAACATCGTGTCGCTTTGCAACTACCTCGGGCAAAACAGAATCACCCTCTGCACCGCATTCCCCGATCCTGATGCTGAGACGCTGATGCTGTTTGAGCACAAATACAAATTGGATGCTGAACGACGCTTGGTGCAATGCGAACTCTCCGTTGAAGAGGAAGCAGGCGATGACAGCGAGCTCGAGCTCGCCTGGGAGGATGGAGAATGAGCATCTTTGCACGTGTGGCGACCGCGCTCATGGGAGGTGGGTTCATCTGCCAGATCACAGATTATGAAGGCCATCAGTTTTTGGCTAACTCAACACATCATGATGATCTCGATAAATACCTAAGGCGGATCGACCTAAGGCTAACGACGACCCGGGATGGCGGCGCGTTCTTCGCCGCCCACGCGGACATCGACGTCGAGGGAAAAAGAGATGCGAAGAAACGCTTCACTGAGGTCAAAAATACCCTACGCCCCATGGTGTCTTTCCTTGAACTGGTGATGCGCATCACTGGAGATGATGACTCAGTCGCTGCTGGCCAGGTTCTTAATCTCAACCAGATGATGGCCAGAATCTCGGAAAATCCGAGCTTGTATCTTCAGCTACGCCAAACAACCATCGACATCAACACAAAAGACGGCTCAGATCGTGAGCGCCTGAACAAAATCGTTAAGCGCTTTCAGAACGAAGGGTATCTGCTTCTCGTCAATCCAGAGTCAGAGATATATATGTTCACGGGTCGCATAGAGTGGCTCATGGAGGCCATTGAGTACCTGATGCTGCATGACGAAATTTCTGAAGAGGATAGCGAGTACGAAAAGAGAGCTGACTCATGAGCGCGCTCCAAGAGTCGGTGGTGAAGCACCTAGAGCTTCTTCATAAAAACCGTAACTTGATCGCCCAGATGTATTCCGCCGGCTATGTCACTCGAGACAATGAGAATGCTCGAGCGCTGACGAAACTTCAGCAGATTAGGGCCGTGCGTATCAACGCCGCTGTTGAGAACACCTATCGACTATCCCCTACCCTGAATCGCCTGCTCAACGAGGCTACGCATCGCACGAGAAACTACGACGTCTCGGCGGATTTTGGTGAGCAGATGGCACGCCTCGTCAAGCTTATGGACGATTACTCGGACGCCTGTTTGCAGAATCGCTTCGATGATTCGCTGCTGATTCAAGGTGACATCGACGCGACCTTATACGAAATGGCGGAGGCCATGAATGACTTCCTCCTCCTTGTCCGTACTGCCGCTGAAAACAACTTCGGCAATGTCAGTACCTACAAGGAAAAGGAAAAGCAGACCCAACACTACCTGAATCAACTTGAACGCATCCTCAAAGCGATGAGCATGTTCGATGGTGAAGCGATCCTAGAGGAACTAACCCCCCCAGAACGAGAGATACTCGAAGCTCTCTACCATAGCCATATCCTGGATAAGCTTTCCGAATGGCGCTCCAGGGCTGTCGACATCATTCAGGTGCTCAAGACCTACCTCTATAAAATCAGGACGGTCGCCCCTCGCGCGCGGCGCATTCGTGCTCTGCAGCTCTATCTGCAGAAGCATCCCGAATATGAGGTGCGCTCTCCTGATGAGTACCCTGAAATCCCGGAGTGGGCGTATCACCATGAGCCCCTGAAAATTCAGCTGGTACCTGACCTCGGGAATCAAGATATTCGGGACGCTTTGGTCGAAGTCGCAAAGAGCATTGAGAAGGCAGTCGCGGTACCCGCCAAGACACGAAAGCCAGGCACACTGGTCGATGAAGCTACACCGAAAGCGGCACTCATAAAAGGATCGCCACTTGTGGTGGTTAGTCAGCGCCTGCTCAACGAGGCAGCCAAGTCCTCTATCAAGATCTCGGCTGCAGGCTACTTCTTTCAAGCTGAGGAGACCAAGATCTTAGATCAAGAGTCATGCATGATGTGCTTCCTCACACTCGTCGAGAAACAAATCAACGCCAACGCGAAAATCATCAGACGCGTCGCAATACAGCCTGTCGCCAAGAGCGAAGACGATATCCTGAGCGGCAACGTGATCATTGAGGATGTCTTGCTATGCCAACGCTAGCACTCACCAAAAAGCTTATGTCTGTCTATCAGTCGGACGAACAGGACTTCCGACACAGCAAACTACTCGAAGACTTCTGCGAGGATTATGGTGTTGGGCGCCGGGTCGGATCTCTTTGGAGGTTCAGCCAGAGCGACAAGGAAAAAATCGCGACATACCTTGCGAATGAGGCCAAGGTCGATCCGAACCAATCGCTCGATGCCTGGGATAATGAGTCACGACATGGCGCTCTTAAGAAGGGCGGGGATGAGAAATACGCCAACAAACGTCTTCGCGGAAAGCGCGTTGCGGTGAAGTCCTTACCAGGCCGACCTTTACTCGTTGGCCTGACCCCGCTCCAACTTCCTCCAGGCGCCTGCCTAGATCTCGATCGCCATTGGGTGGCTGAACACTCCGGCCATGACAGCGTTTTGCTAATCGAGAACTGGGAAAATTTTGAACTCACCCACGAAACACCTCTGCTCGAGCAACTGCCTGGGAATCCGTTAGTGGTGTTTCGAGGTGCACCAGGCAGCTACAAGACCGACAGTAGCCAAGCGTTGCTCGCAGACCTGAAGTTGCCTGTGATTGCCTTCACCGACTATGACCCAGAGGGTCTATGTATCGCTGCCACCCTACCCGGTTTTTCTCGGTACCTTGCTCCATCAGATAAATGCCTGACGATACTCATGGGCGAGATCAACACCGAGCGACGGTACCAGAAACAGGTTGCGGGGAAGCTGGCATTCCTCGAAAGCTTGACCGACCCAGAGCTGGTTCGGGTCTACCGGATCGTCCGTAAGGCGGGTAAGGCATTGCCACAGGAAAAGCTGATCGGCCTAGAGCTGGCTTGAGCAAACCTCGTCGTTTAATCTATCCACCAAGGGCACTCTAGCCACTGCTATCGGTAGCCCCCATCAGGAAGCGGCTCCCTCCGGTGTCACGAAGGAAGGTTATTAGGTGAACCAAAAAGTTCTCACCGCTCGTGAGGTGTACCAAGTGCTTCGCGAGGCTGCATCAGGTACTCGTCCACTGCGTCAAATCGGCGCTAAAGTTTTCGACACGCCGCATTCCGGCGTGATGACTATCGACATCGAAGGTTGGCTGATCACCGTATCGAGGTGGCGTGAAAAGATCAGCCATTGTGACAGCTGTTTCAGTCCGAACGGCCGTAACTATGACTTCCAATCACCGCTCAACCAAGACGCTGATCCCGTGGCACTTCTGATACCACATGAGCTTGAGCAATTGGAGGCCAAGCTCTCCGCAGTTGAGCACGATATCTCAAACCCATCAGCAAGCTGCTGATGCTGTTTAAATGCCCAGAAAAATGCATCGTGAGTAAACCTTCCTTGACTACTCCATTTTCCGTAACCAATGAAACAATGGCCATTAGCAAATTTTTTTGCCTAAGGCTTGGCGCCATTCAATAAAAAGGGCACCCCATTTCGGTGCCCTTTCAGGGACTGATTTCCAGTGAAGCCTAGCCGTTTCGCAAGGCTTCTAACCCGTTATCCATAGCAGAAGCTGCATCCACGATGGCACGCACTGCCGCGCGATCGAATTCGTGGTCTCGCTGTGAGTCATGTGTGCCGCCGTTCAGGTAATGCCACTCAATAGATGTCCCGCTTCTCTGGAGCAGCGCATCCAGCCCTGACAAGATTGACTGTAACCCTGGCGCATGATCAGGGATGCGGCCCAGAGCAGCTCGAAGTTTGATGCACTTGTTATTCAACTCCCAATTGGCTCTCGGGCCAGAAAGTTTCAACTCCAGCTTTCCATCGTACCGTTTCCCTAGCCACGTCCAGGCACGATCAGTCAGGCTCTCAATCGCCGCACGTGAATGGCGTAAAGCATCTCGCTTCTCCTCTGCCTGCACTGAGGCCTGGGCCAGTGAGACGTAGTTTTTGGTGGGGGGATCTGTATCAATCCGAAGGTGGTGTTCACCTTGATGAGGGAGGAATCTGTAGCGGCGAATTTGTGCTGACCGCTGCGCCCCCAGCTCTTGCTGAATCCGATGCAAAAATTCCTCTGCATGCGAGGTCAATATCACCTGCTTATCGTCGAGCAAACCACGTTCGAAAAAGGTTCGCCAAATACCATCACGGTGCTCATCATCAATCGCGTTAACTACATCGTCGAAAATCACGACAGGGCAACTTTCCGCCAGATTCTTGGCAAGAAGAATAGCTAAGCCGAGGCACCGAATGTGCCCCTCGCTCAGTATCATCAGCGCATCGAAACGTTGGCCTGGCTGGCATACGAATTCGATCTCAATTTTTCCGTTCTCGGCTAATGGAAGCCAAAGAGCATGAATCTGCGCCGCTGGAGGATCCTCCCGGTTGAATGAGTTGTAGAGATCACGTGCGCTCTCCCCTAATCCCTGCAGCAATTGGCCAGGAAGAGCAGCAAGATATGCCTGTAGCTGTGGGAGGTAAGCGTCATAGGCCGCCTTAATTCGTCTATGGTGCTCCACCACCTGCGCTTCCCGGCCGACCTCAGCGATTAGCTGTTGGTTGTCTTCTTCAAACTGGGCGATGGTTGCCCTCGCTTGCTCCACATCAGTGAGGGCCTGGGATCGCAGCAAGCGGCAGCGCTCAATTTCAATTCTGAAACTATCAAGTCGCTCACGCTCTTGTGATAGCGCCTCTCTTTGCTCGACGATCTGGCGGGTGTTGCCATCTGCTTGCTCAACCAGGTTGGCTAAGCGTAGCAAGGCACACCAGGCCCTTCGTTCGTTATCAATCCAGACTTGAAGCCACTGGCCGCTGCCGATTTGTGGGAGCTCTGGGAGCAGGGACGCTTGAAGCTCGGCGTTGCACACCTGTGCCGCTGCAGCACACACCCGTTGCATCTCAGCGAGCAGTGAGCGGAACGCCTCATCCAGCTCACTGGCGGCATTTTCAGCCCGTTGTTGTAGAGTCTTGAGCTCAGCGAGTTCCGCGAGCCCCTCCCGCGCACGCTCGAAGGGATTCTGGTTAACACGATCCAGAGTAGTGCCACACGCAGGACATTCTGTTGCTCCTTGCGACAGCTGCAGCAAGGCGTCATAGAGATTCGAGTACGAGACGTCAGCAGCTCGAGCAGCAAGTGATTGCTGGGCTGATTGGCTAGCTTCAACATGCCGGTCGACTTGACTCAACTTTTCATCCAGACCTCCGGCCGTGCATCCATGGATCACGGGGATCGGTGACTCTAGGGCACTTCTTAAATACGCCAGTCGGCCCTGTGTACCCGTCGTTCCAAGAATCCAGTCGCTGCATGCCTGATAGGTATTACCAGCATGTATTCGTGCTGCAAGCCCTTCTTCCTCTTGAGTTACAGCTGCGAGGCGTTGTTCATGGTTGTCGATTGTTTGCTGGGAAGCGGCGACTTGGTTGCGTCTCGCGTCAAGTTGCAAGGCCTTGAAGCCCGCGATGTTCAAATTCTCATCAAGGTTAGGGTTGAAGCCACGAACGAACTCACTGAACTGATCGACGCCAAACAACGTAGCAATCAGTTGACGCTGGTCTCCTGGAGTCCTGGCGGCAATTCGATCGAAGTCATCTAGGCGGTTCTTCTCCACGAAACAAAAACGGTACTCTTCGTCGCTAGTCCTTAATGGGCCAGTCTCTTCGTCATTCACCGACGCAAAAAGCCGAGGAGCCACATGTCGACCTAAACGAGCGTTATTGCAGTAGGCTCGATGGTCGAAGCGCTTCGCTTCAGCTTCACTGATAGAGCCAAGCATTGCTGTCTCAAGCGCCTCGAAGAAACTGCTTTTTCCTGTGCCATTTGGCCCATAAACCAAAGTAATGTCGTGGCTCAAGTCGAAGACTTCAGCTTCCATAAACCCCCGGAATGGGCCTACCTCTAAGCGCTGAAGACGCAACTGTTGACGGCCACTAGGAGCGTCCTGTGCAGCATCCTGCGATTGGGGATCGATACCAAGTAGATGTTGGACTGCAAGCGGCGCTAACCTGACAGATCGTGCCCGCCTATTGGCACCGACCTCTGCAAGTTGCGACAGCTGACTCATAACCAGATTGGCCATTCGGCGCACATCGTCATGCACTTGCTGGTTAGCGAGGTGCCCCAGGAACCGCTGATACTCTGCTCTTAGACTCGACATACACGCTCCTTATGAACCCAACCCGCCTCATGCCCCCTTCATTGGGTAGCTGACAGTGGAGCGTAGTCGGAAAAATTAAGTGATATCCGAGCTCACCCATCACATCCGTCATCAGCGCACACACTGTGGGCTAATCGTCCGCGAGCAAGGCTGTCTCACTATGCAGCTCGACAGCTTCTGCCGCCGTGCCCGGTTTGCATTCGTGTTGTGTCGCAACGCCTTGAACCGAGACAGGTATAGAAACCGTTCCGCCCTCACCTACCTACGAATCGATGCAAAGTTGTACGGCAGCTATCGAGATGAGGAATGGTTTCAAAGCCTGGTGGCCCATGACTCGGTTATCCATTGCGACTTGACGAGCGTTGGTGGTGAAACATGCCAGAGCAATTGCGTGAGGTTGAAACTACCCTTTTCACTTGCACTTAAGCTGACGGGACGCCGTTTACCCTCTCAGCAAGTGGCTCCAGTCCTAAGTAAATCATTGAGCTCACGCAGTTCAGGAGGCATTTGCCATTCGAGGATTAGCCTATTTAGACCCTAAAACGCGCTACCGTCTCGTGCAGTGCTCCTGCCATCTGCGCCAGCTCCGAACTTGCTGCTTGGGTTTGCTGGCCACCCACCAAGACTTGGTCTGACACATTACGAATCCCCACCAGGTTGCGATCGACCTCTCGCGCAACCAGGGCCTGCTCCTCCGTGGCACTGGCGATCAGTAGGTTGCGCTCATTGATCTGCGAGATCGAATGGGCAATTTCTTCCAGTGCATCGCCGGAGCGTTGCGCGACTTCCAGGGTCGACTTCACCAGGTGACTGCTGCTGTGCATGGCGCTAACTGCATGCTCGGTATCAAGCCGAATACTACCAATCATCTGTTCGATTTCTTGGGTCGATACCTGAGTACGATGAGCCAGCGCCCGCACCTCGTCAGCGACCACCGCAAAACCCCGACCGGCATCGCCGGCACGTGCTGCTTCAATCGCCGCGTTGAGAGCCAACAAATTGGTTTGCTCTGCGATGCTGCGAATCACATCAAGCACCGAGCTGATTTCTTGCACGCCCGTGGCCAATTGCTGGATGCGCTCCGAGGTATCCGTCATGCCCTCTGCCAGCGCCCCTATCGAGGACACTGTCTCTTGAACTTGCTCACGGCCGCGTTGCGCGGTTTGCTCGGACACCCGGGACGCCTCGCTTGTGCTGACTGCATTGCGTGCGACCTCGTCGACGGCCGCCGTCATCTGATTGACCGCCTCCGCAGCCTGCTCAATCTCCAGACCTTGCATCTGCAAGCTGCTGCTGGTCTGGCTACTGACCGCGCTCAGCTCCTCGGACGAACTGGCCACCCGTTCGACCGACGCCGCGATGTGTTTCACCATCGCGTTCAAGCTTTGCTGCATCTGGTGCATGTTCATCATTACGCTATCGTCAGCACTTGCATTCAATGGCACCTGAATCGTCAGATCACCCTGCGCGATTTGACTCAAGACCCGCGCTGCATCAATTGGCTCCCCACCCAAAGGTCGAGTGACACTACGCGTCACGATGACTGCTGCGACGATTACTGAGACCAGGCAGAACATAAGCAATCCCAACATGTTCAGTCGCGCATCGTTGTATAGCGCCTGTGCCGACTTTTCGCGATCGGCAAAGATCTGCCCCTGCAGCAGCATCACGGAATCCAGGCTTTTATAAACCTGCTGTTCGGCGGGGACGACGTGCTGTTTCAACTGCGTCATCGCGGCATCAAAAGCACCTTGCTTGATCATCACCTGCACTTGGGTGAACGCAGAGACGTATGCCTCGCGGTTCTGTTTCAGGGCAGCATAGCCGACCTTGCCATCCGCTGTGTCGAGCAATAGTTCAAGCGTTACGAGTGCTTGGCTGATTCGCTTTTTAGTGGCATCAATCGCCTCCTGCGCTTGCTGGTTCTCCTTGTCGATAAGCAAATCTCTAGTGTTCCTGGCGTTGTCCCGCACGCCTGTGGCAATAACCATGATCGGATCAATTTTCGGCCAGTCCTGTTTGACGATCACCATTGCCTGGTCTTTCAGAGTTGCCAGATCGTGCAACGCATAAAAAGTCAGGCAAATCAGTACCACCGGCGCAATTGCAAACCCGATAGCAATACGTCGAGCCGTGGTTAACTTGGCCATATCAAATGCTCCCTGATTTATTCCTGCCCAATGGGCATCCACATTTCATAACGACAAGACCCATGAACCCTATATGCGCAGCATGCTCGGTCACTCAGTGCCCGCGAATATAGTGTTCCAACTGTCGTATCAGGTCGGCCTGCTCGACGATGGCCTCTTTCACCAGATCACCGATCGACAGGAGACCAATAAGTTGATCGCCATCCACCACTGGTAAATGGCGCAGATGTCTGTCGGTCATGACCTCCATGCAACGCTCAATGCTCTGCTGACTTTCTGCCGTCACGACGGGAGCGCTCATGATGGCCCTGACCGGCGTACCGACAGAGGATCGCCCTTGGAGAACGACTTTGCGTGCGTAATCGCGCTCGCTGATAACCCCCACCACCTGCCCACCCTCAATCACGGGGAGTGCACCTACGTTTTTTTCAGCCATCATTTTCAGCGCCTCATACACCATCTGATCCGGCGCGATGCTATGTACCTGCTGGTTTTGCAAGATCTTCAGTTTCAGCAATTGTGCGGCTGTTTTCATGAACGGCTCCGATGCTAATTGCGGATAAAAAAATGCAAAAAAAAACGCCTGAAACCATATGGGTTCCAGGCGCCTTTGCCTGTTCTTTTGCAGTGTTAAAGCCAGAGCTCCACGTCTCAGGCACCCACGTTGTTCAGGGACTGTTCGGCACATCGATCATCGTTGACCGAGGAGGTGTCCAGAAGAAAACGTGGCAGGTAACCCTGAGTAAATATTGCAGCCTTTGTGCCAGCCGGCAGCATAGACACTTCATCTCTTCGGAAGTCCAAGCTCCCACGCTGTAGATGGTTCACGGTGACTGCACTTCAGTCGAGTTTCAGTGGTGTGAGCAGACATGCTGAGAAAGCGAATTACCAAGGTCAGTAAATCAATGAGGTTTGGGCTAATGGAGGCGTAAGCCAATCGCGTCGCTTCCGACTGGTGCACGTTGTTATGCATAGAGCTTTACAACAGTGCATGCCTTGGTTGATTGGATAGTCTCATCCGGACAAATCTCTCCCTTCAGCATGGTCATGGTCAGCATGCTTTAGGAGCCGTCGCCTGACCAAGCCCTACTCAAGAGATTATTGACCGTACATGTGTGAGGTTTTAACAACCGGACGGCTATTCACCATGCAGTAAAGAGTCCCGGCCAACACCAACCCCATCGCCCAGCTGATGTCCGCGCCCAGCCAGTTCGCTACGAAGCCGGTGTAGAACGAAAGCTTCATGAAGGGAATGGTGCCGATGATCGAAACGGCATAAACCGCCAGGGTTCTCCGGTTGAAACGTCCGTAGCGACCCTTAGCTTCGTACAGGTCACCTACTTCATAATGGCCTCGGCACACCCAGTAATAATCCACCAGATTGATCGCGCTCCAGGGAATCAGCAAATACAGCTGACCAATCAGGATGTCCGCAAAGAACGTGTCAAAGCGGTACTGGGTGGCTATGGCGATCAGGGTAGCGACTACGGTCAATACGGCCATCACCGAGGCTTTTGCTGAAGCCGTGACGTATTTGAGCCCTCCAAAGGCTCCGAATATCGTGACCGAAGACATGTAGGCGCTATACAGGCAAAGCACGTTGTACTGGATGACGCCAAGAGCGATCACGCCCAGTGTCAACGGGGCCCAAGGGCCAAACAACGTGGCAATAGCGGTTGCAGGGTCGTGATTGAGCGCGGCAGGTATAGCCACCGCCAGTAAAGCGCCTAATGCCATCATGGCAAAAGAGCCTAGTGCGCAGCCGCAATAGGTTGCCCAGAACGTAGCGCGGGTGCTTACGCTTGCAGGGAGGTAACGCGAGTAGTCCGCTACGTATGGCCCGTACCCCAATGTCCAGGAGGCGGCCTGCGCGATGACCAGATTAAAGGCCGCCAGCGTGAAACCCGTACCTGAAACCGTTATTGATGCTGCATCACTCGGGTGTAGCAGGATTAAGGCCAAGGCGGCTGCAAACACTAGGGTCGATAGCAGGCTCATCCACGCCCCCAGACGGTGGATCAGCTCATAGCCTATAAAACCAATAATGAAGGTCAGAACACCGACCACCGCAATGGCCATGTCGTCGCTTATGGGCACCAGCGCCTTTAAGGCATCACGCATCAAGACGCCGCTGGCGGCGAGAAATAGCACCGCCGCCGTGACCATGACCAGGAGCGGCACCGCAGCCCCATACACACCGAACTGCGCTCGGCTCTGGATCATTTGAGGAACGCCCAGGTGAGGGCCTTGGGCGGAATGCGCAGCCATGAATACGGTGCCGACCAGATTGCCAATCAGTAGGCCCAGCAACGTCCATCCGAAGCTTAATCCTGAGGCGATACCCAGCGTACCGACCATCAACGCTGTCACCTGAAAATTGGAGCTGAACCAAATGGTAAACAACCGCCGTGGGGTACCGTAACGTTCAGTGTGTGGGACAAACTCGATACTGCGCTTTTCCAGCTTCACAACCGCCTCCCGATTCATTTTCTTGATTATCAGAGGGGCGTCGATAGCATACTGGCCCAACTACGAACGCTTCATAGCTGGTAGCGCCATCACATGCCGTACTGTCGGCAAGAGGTTTACTGGGTGGCAGCGGCTTGACTTCCCAGTCCCGCTAGGTGGGCAGACGTGCCAACACGTTATCCAAATAGGCGTGCACCATCAGAAGGTCGCCCATTCGCGCCAGCGCCTACAAAAGCCAGGTAATGACTAGCGATTTACTGTAGGGGGGGCATGCCGCAGCGGGTGACCGGTAAAACATCTATCAATCGAAAACTCAAAAGAGGCGCCTCCTCATGGGGCTTACGAAAACAAATCAGGTTTTGCGCCGTGATTTGAAAAGCGCTGCGCTAGCACTCGAAGACGCAGCCCAAGACATGTTCAGAATGGCGAAGCAATACGGTGATGCCGAGCTGCTTGCAGTCATGCATAAGATCGAGAGGCTGCACGAAGAGGCAGACCGTTTAAATGGATATGCAGACGAAGTTAAAGACGGGAGAATTTTGCGAGCCGCTATGGCATAGCTTTCAAGGGGGATCTTGATAGCTGCGACTCAGAACAGTAGCTAAATCGATGAACTGTCAGTCATCCAGGTGCTCGGCCAAGAAACCCACGAGCGCGAGTGGGCTTTGTGCGTCAATTACCTTGTAAATGAGATCGCGCTTACCTCGTGGCAGTTTTTTAACCACGCTTTTTGCGGAGGCCCTGACAGCTTCGTCTGTGCCATGTATGCGTGCGGCTAAGAGCAGCACAATCGTTGCGTCGGTAAGGTTCATCGCAAGCCCCCAAAAAGTATCCTCAGTTTACTGGACACCCCCCTTCTCCCGCAAAACTCCTCACTAGGTTGCGTCTTCGCCGAGCAAGGTCATTGCAACAGGTTGCTCGATCCTACCAAAAGGTTAGGGAAACTACGCTGTCGGAGCCAGTCACGTCAGCCCGCTGTGTAGAAATATGTGGATCGCCTAATTGGTTGCTGAGTAGAAAAAACAAAGCCCCGGAGGTTCGCGGCTCCAGGGCTTCTATTTTCGCCTCCATCCCTTAATGGTTTGACGAACGTGGCCAGGACACTACCAGTGTCGTTTTGATATTTCACTACGACTTTGGATAAATGTGTTCGATCAGCGAGCCGGGCCCCTTGGCCCGAAGAAGCGACCTCTCCATTTACGTCACCCCGCAGCTTAACTATGGGTAGGCGATGCCACACACAGAATGGTTTGAACACAACCTACCCTCCCACCTCCTGCGAAGTCTCTGTCCTCACGCAGAGAAACACTGAGCCCTGTCATAAATTGTTTCAGCTAGAGCCCGTCCCGTTCTTGAAATCGTCTTCTTCTGCCGGTACTTGTAGGACACCAATCTCATGCTAGGAAAGCGACCATGCAAGCTAGATTCAGGGTGATTGAAACCACCACACTGGACGATGGAAGCAAGCGATACAGGGTCGTTGATCTTGTAGAGGGAGGCTCAGCCAGCAAGCATGGGGTATTCAAGGTTAGGACGGAGGCAGACGCTGTTTGCTCGACTTTGAATGCTGAATATCCGAAACAGTTGGGAGGGCGTGATGCTGAACCGCGCAGAACCTACTGAGCCGGTGCAGTAGACCTTACTAAGGAGGCATTGACCCGTGGGAGATTTGATTGGTGAGTTGGATGGTCAGCTCCTTGATGGCTTAGACTTTTGTGCTAAAGCCTATGCATTGTTCGAGGTACTGAGAGCAGAACCTGGTGCCATTGAGCGCCTACGATTCAGGACGGGCAAGGATGAGAAACGTCTTCTAGATGAGATCTTACCAATCTGCCGCTATGTCCAGACCTACTACAGGCCAGGACGCTACATTTCCGTTCGCTGGGTCAACGGACGTCAGTCCTACGATGCTGAGTTAGTCCAGTCCGGAGACTATGTCACTCAAGGATACTACGAGCAAAAAGCTTTTCTCGAGATCACTAGCGCAATGCATCCAAACGAATACTGTACGTGGGAGTTGTTGAACCAAGGAAAAACTGCGTTTGCCCCAGAGGGGATCAATGCAAAAAGAGGAACGTCTCTAACGTCGGAACCAGTGGTTTTCACCAATTCAGAGCATGTGCTCGGGTTTGCTCCAATTGTCAGTTCTTCCATCAGAAAAAAAATGGCAATTTCATATCCAGAAAACACTTCGTTGGTTGTTCAGTGCCACCTGAATAGCTTGTACGTGCCAAGCGATTGGCAATTGCTCGTTTCTGAAGTCGAGCGTGCAGTAGTCGCAACACCATTTTTCGAGGTGCTTCTGATCGATAGTCTTACGCAGTGCGCAACTCCATTGGCATTGCAGGCACTTTAATTCAAGCATTCCTATCTTCCGTCTTTCCCCTGCTACGCTTACCTCTTTCACGGATGTATCATGATGTCGAACGCAGACCTGCTCCCTTCCCTACTCTTCAAGATCAACCAAAACCAGCTCGCACTTGAGGCTGCCATTATGGAGCTGACATTGTGGGTCGAGCAGCGCGGATCAGCGGAAGTCGCTGGCAACGTTCGTGGTGCTTTGGACACGATCAGCAAGAACGAAGAGTTTATCAACATGACGTTAGCGGTACTCATGACGCCAGAGTGAGTAGGTCTCGAGTTAGGTTGGTTAGCCGGGCCTCGTTGGCCCGAAGGAGCGACTAGGTAATCGCCAACGCTTCAGGACAACGAGAGGTGAACATCCCCGTTTTTTACCGATTGTTGCGTCAAACTTCGATAACGATTTTGCCGATTTGGGTGTTGGATTCCATGTATCGATGTGCCTCAACGATCTGATCGAGCGGGAACGTTCTGGCGATCAGCGGATGCAACGCACCAGCCTCAAGCCCCTTGGTGATGAAGGCTTTGGCCCGACTCAGACGCTCAGGCTCTTGGGTGACCTCAAATAACTGATATCCGCGAATAGTCAGGCTCTTGCCGAGTACTTCCCATACCGGAATGCTCATATCACCGGTTTCGAGAGCGCCGTACTGGAAGAAAATACCCCGGGTAGACAGCGAGCGAAGAATGTTTGCAACCTCAGCGCCTCCGACCGGGTCGAACGCCATACGAGCGCCCTTTCCGTCAGTAATGCGGTTGATCTCATTGACCAGATCCTGCTCTCCAGTTGCGATCACGTGGGTAGCCCCGGCATCCAGAAGAGCTTGTCGCTTCTCACTTGTGCGGGTGAGTGCAACAGGCATCGCACCCACCAAATTTGCGATTTGAATGGCCGCTAAACCGACGCTACTGGAGGCTGCGCGAATCAGTACAGTTTCGCCTTTCTGGAGTTTTCCAATGTCGATAAGGGCGCCGTATGCAGTAACAAACTGCATCCAGATTGCTGCTCCCTCCACTGCTGTCATACCAGCAGGCTGCTTTACAACGGCGTGTAGTGGCGCGATGACCAGTTCGCCATACATTCCGTAATCAGCAAAGGAAAACGCAGGGATGACGTTGACCTCATCGCCAACATCGTACTCTGTCACACCTTCACCGATGCTTTCGATGGTGCCAGCTGCTTCATAACCCAAGATGGCAGGCATTTCAGGAACGAACCCGTATTGGCCCGAACGGTACATCGCCTCGGCGCGGTTCAGCCCCAAAGCTTTCACCTTGATTCGAACCTCTCCGGCGTCGGGTTCACGTACATCGACTTCATCGATCTGCAGCACTTCTGGGCCACCTATACGGTGGAAACGGACGACTTTTGACATGGGTAAACTCCCGGTATCTGGAAAGCGTCAAAGGTAATCCCTTACTGCACCGCCCAGAAGACCGCCCAAAGACACAGACTGTTATCCCAAAAATAACAATCCGGTCTAGATCAGGTTATGTGTGCCCATCAAAGCCTTCAGCCATTGCACAAAGGCCTCGACCTTTGGCGGCAATAGGTCTCGGTGGGGGTAGAGAATGGAAGTCCGCTTGGAAGGTACCGGGTAACCGTCCAGTACTCGAACAAGCGAACCGTCTTTCAGATGCTCTCGCACTGTTAACTCCAGCCCTTGAAGCAGTCCAAACCCGGCTAGCGCCGACGCAACGAACGCTTCGCTATCATTCACGTTGATTCCCGAATTAAGGCGCATAGTCTGCACCTGCCCGTCCACAACGAAGATCCATTCGATTGGCCGTGGATTGGTACCGGAGAAATAATTGACTGCTCGATGAGTGTCCAGGTCAGCTAATGTGCGGGGCTCTCCAAAGCGCTCAAGGTAGGCCGGCGCAGCACATGTCACCATCGGTAGAAAACCTATGCCGGTAGCGACCATGCTCGAGTCTTCGAGGGCCCCTAACCGCACTACACAATCCACTCCCTCTGCGATCATGTCGATAGGCTTGTCACTCGCTCCAAGGGTCAATTCGATACCTGGATATTCGCTTTGAAACTCCATCAGGGACGGGATGATAAGTAGCGTCCCCAAGGCGACAGGCATATCTACACGCAGCTTTCCAGTGAGACGTGCTGGACGATTACCGAATGACGCCATGGTCTCATCGACCTCGGCCAAGATGGCTTTGCACCGTTTGTAGAACACTTCACCCTCAGGGGTGAAGCTTACCTGGCGAGTTGTTCGATTAAGCAATCGCCCTCCCAGTTGCAACTCCAAAAGCTGAATCGTTTTGGAAACAGCAGGCCGGTGAAGGTGTAAGGCCTGCGCCGCCTTGGTAAAACTGCCGGTTTCCATGACGCTGACGAAAACCTGCATCGAGTGAACGATGTTCATTAAAACGCACCTGACGAAGGGTCATCACAGCTTACCCCTGCCCTCGCAGCACCGCGATATCTCGCTTGGGAGGCACGCCAAACAACCGGCTGTATTCGCGGCTGAATTGCGATGGACTTTCATAGCCGACCTTGAAAGCCGCACTGGATACGTCCTGATGTTCATTGAGCATCAATCGCCTCGCCTCATTCAATCGCAACCATTTCTGGTACTGCAAGGGACTCATTGCGGTGAGTTGACGAAAGTGGTGGTGAAAGGTTGGTGTGCTCATCTGCACTCGCGCCGCCAGTTCATCAACGCGAAGCGCCAAGGTGTAATTCAACTTCAGCCAATCGATGGCTTTGGCGATCCGGTAACCCTGTCCATCGACGGATGTGATTTGTCGTAGTCTGCCCGCCTGATCACTCTGCAACAGGCGGTAGTGAATCTCTCGTTGGATCAAGGGTGCGAGAACAGGGATGGACTCTGGTTCATCGAGCAGTGCCAACAGGCGCTCGAATGAGGCGAGCATTGCCAGGGTCACTGAACCAATTCCTACCCCTTTCGCAACTGATCGATCTCGGATTGGTGGCAGGTCACTTTGCGCTATCAGCTCGGCCAACATGCGCAGATCGAGTTTCAATGTCAGCCCCAGGCACGGCTTTTCCGGGCTTGCCGCAAGCACCTCTGAATTGGCTGGCAAGTCCAATGACGTGACCAGGAATCGCGACGTGTCATACGGATAACCTTCGCCGCCTACCCATAGCTGCTTCTCGCCCTGAGCGACAAGAATGATGCTCGGCTCAACCATACAAACGACGGGGGGAGAAGGATGCTCACGCCGATAAAAGCCCAGGCCAGCAATCGAAGTAGCGCAGTCACCAGGCTTTGAGATCCGAGCACCAATGGTATGCGCGAGCGCTTCTTGGGGCGATGTGTGTGCAGCGGCGGTTTCGCGTTTGATCGTCATGTTCGTCTTCTACCTCTTCGCTGAACTCTAACTCGCCAGTTGGCGACCGTCCTGCAAAAAAGCCAAGACTCATAGGATCAGGCAAGTAATCAAGCGGATTGCTCTACAGAGTCTCTGGGCAGAACCGGAAAATGATCATCCGACACTGCCATTCAGGACTTTCACATGCTTGTAAAAGCCTATGGTGCTCACGCGGGCGACAAACCGCTTGAGCCATTGAAGATCAGCCGCCGTGCACCTGCTGCCCATGACGTTCAGATTGATATCGCCTTTTGTGGTATCTGCCATTCGGATCTGCATCAGGTGCGTGCCGAGTGGGCAGGTACGCAATTTCCCTGCGTACCTGGGCATGAAATTGTTGGCCACGTATCAGCGGTGGGTGCGCATGTTTCGGACTTCACTGTCGGTGATCTGGTCGGGGTCGGTTGCATCGTCGACAGTTGCAAACACTGTGACGACTGTGCCACGGGTCTGGAAAATTACTGCGACGACATGATCGGCACCTACAACTTCCCGACTTCGGACGCGCCCGGCTGGACGCTCGGCGGCTACTCGCAAAACATCGTGGTGCATGAGCGTTACGTACTGCGCATCCGCCATCCCGAAGACCAATTGGCTGCCGTTGCGCCGCTGTTGTGTGCGGGCATCACCACCTACTCCCCACTCCGTCGCTGGAACGCCGGGCCAGGCAAGAAAATCGGCGTGGTCGGCATTGGTGGTCTGGGCCACATGGGCATCAAACTGGCCCGCGCGATGGGCGCCCACGTCGTTGCGTTCACTACCTCGGAGTCCAAGCGCGAGGCGGCGAAGCAATTGGGTGCCGACGAGGTTGTCGTGTCGCACAATGCTGAAGAAATGGCCGCGCATGCCAAGAGCTTTGACTTCATTCTCAACACCGTCGCAGCCCCGCACGATCTCGATGCCTTCCTGGTACTGCTCAAGCGCGATGGCGCGCTGACTCTCGTCGGTGCGCCCGCATCACCACATCCGTCGCCGAACGTATTCAACCTGATCATGAAGCGCCGAACGATTGCCGGCTCGATGATCGGCGGTATTCCCGAGACCCAGGAGATGCTGGATTTCTGTGCCGAGCACGGCATCGTCGCCGACATCGAACTGGTTCGAGCCGATCAGATAAACGAGTCCTATGAGCGAATGCTCAAGGGCGACGTCAAGTACCGCTTCGTGATCGACAACGCCACGTTGGCTGACTAAACGCCTGAGTCAAAAACTCCAGCGAACAACCAAGCATTCGAAAGGAATATCCAGTGAAAGGAATTTTGCTAGCCCTGGGGCTGCTCGTTACCTCTTTTTCCTCAATGGGAGCCAATATGTCGAACGGCGCGGACAACTTCTACAAAAGTGAGAAAGTGACCGTTGAAAAGGTCACCTTCAAAAATCAATACGGTATGAAGGTGGCGGGCAACCTGTTCACCCTGAAGGGCCACAACCCCAAAGCGAAAAATGCCGCCATTATCGTCGGCCACCCCATGGGGGCGGTGAAAGAGCAGAGCGCAAACCTGTACGCCACCAAAATGGCCGAGCAGGGCTTTGTCACACTGTCGCTGGACTTGTCCTTCTGGGGTGAGAGCGAAGGCACACCTCGCCAGGCAGTCTCGCCAGATATCTACGCAGAAGACTTCAGCGCCGCCGTAGATTTTCTCGGCACTCTGCCCATAGTCGACCGTGAGCGTATTGGCGTCATCGGCATCTGCGGCAGTGGCAGCTTCGCCATCAGCGCGGCCAAGATCGATCCACGCCTGAAGGCAATCGCCACCGTCAGTATGTATGACATGGGTGCGGCCAACCGTAACGGACTCAAACACGCCGTGACTCTCGAACAACGTCAGCAGATCATTCGCGAAGCCTCCGAGCAACGTTATGCGGAATTCCAGGGTGGCGAAATCCGCTACACCGGCGGCACGCCGCTCAAACTGACCGGCAACGAAGTAGGCGACGAGTTCTTCGACTTCTATCGCACCCCACGAGGTGAGGTCACTCCGGCAGGCGCAACGCCACAGACAACTACCATGCCGACGCTGACCAGTAACGTGAAGTTCATGAACTTCTATCCGTTCAATGACATCGAGACTATCTCCCCGCGACCATTGCTGTTTATTGCTGGTGCCCAGGCCCACTCACGCGAGTTCAGTGAGGATGCCTACCAGCGGGCTTCCGAGCCTAAAGAGCTGCTCATTATTCCTGATGCCGGACACGTGGATCTTTACGACCGGGTCAGCCTCATTCCATTCGCCAAGTTGACCACGTTCTTCAAAAGCAACCTGAAGTAGCCCGGTCGTTGCCCTGACCGGGCTTCGGTTCTCTCGTAGCCTCACCCTCGGGGCTACGACGCTTCGCGCAATACAGGATTCAAGCAATGACTGATCACTTCCTCCCAATGCCCCATAAATCATGGGGTGCCGTATTCGCCATGTCGCTCGCTGCCTTCGTGCTCGTGGCGTCGGAATTCATGCCTGTCAGCCTGCTGACACCGATTGCTGCCGATTTGCATATCACCGAGGGACAAGCGGGCCAGGGGATCTCCGTTTCGGGACTGTTTGCCTTGTTCACCAGCCTTTTTATCCCGCTGGTGGCGGCACGGGTTGACCGTAAACCGCTACTTCTTTCACTGACACTGATGATGATTCTATCCGGAACAGTGGTCGCGTTCGCGCCGAACTACTGGGTCTTCATGGTCGGACGAGCACTGATCGGAGTGGCAATCGGTGGATTCTGGTCATTATCGGCGGCGACAGCCATGCGCCTGGTACCTGAAGATCAGGTCACACGGGCCATGGCAATCGTCAACGGCGGCAACGCTTTGGCGACGGTGATTGCAGCGCCATTAGGCAGTTTTCTCGGTGCCTTGATTGGCTGGCGCGGTGCATTCTTGTGCGTCATCCCAGTCGCGATAGTCGCCGGTGTCTGGCTGTTGTTAAGCCTTCCAGCGATGAAATCGCACAGCGGCTCAGGCACCGGAAACGTCTTCAGGTTGATGAGAAGCCTACCGGTCGCGTTAGGCATGGTAGCGGTCAGCGTCTTTTTCATGGGCCAGTTCATGCTATTTACCTATTTGCGCCCCTTCCTTGAAACGGTCACTCACGTCAGTGTTTCCATGCTGTCGCTGATGTTGCTCGTGCTGGGTCTGGCGGGCCTCGCTGGAACCTTCCTGATTGAGGCATTCTTGAAAAATGGCCTGCATCGAACCCTCATCGTTATCCCGATCTTGATGGCGGTGATTGCATTGGCGCTTGTTTCATTCGGTAGCTCGGCGGCCACGACGACCGTCTTGCTTGGCCTATGGGGACTGGTTGCGACCGCTGCGCCCGTAGGATGGTGGACATGGCTGGCGAGAACGTTGCCAGACGCTGCTGAAGCAGGAGGTGGCTTAATGGTAGCGATCATCCAACTAGCAATCGCGTCTGGCGCAACCGTTGGCGGGCTGGTCTTTGACTTGAGCGGCTATCGAGCAACCTTCGAGTTGAGCGCCACCCTGCTGGGCGTGGCGGCCATCCTTGCCTTCCTCGCTGCACGCACAGCATCGCGAGAGCCTCTTGCGGTGGCGAATATCGCTTGAAACAAACACTAGGCATGCCAAGGATGTCCTGTGGTTTCGGTCGAACATACGCTCGGTGTTACGACGTGACGATCAGCGTGTGCTAAATGAGTGCCTGATACCAACCCTACCTTAGAGTGAAGTCCTATTCTTCTAGGATAATAACGATGACAAATGTAACTGTTGTAATTGGTGCGGGCTCGATTGGGCAAGCCATCGCTCGTCGTGTCAGCGCAGGCAAGCATGTTTTGCTCGCAGATCTGCGGCAAGAAACAGCCGACACAGCAGCAAAGGTTTTGAACGATGCGGGTTTTGAGGTTACCTCGACCGTTGTCGATATCTCGTCTAGGGACTCAGTCCAGGCACTCGTAGCCAAGGCTACAAGCGTCGGGGACATAACCGGCGTCATCCACGCGGCAGGCGTATCCCCCTCCCAAGCTGCACCTGCCACCATTCTCTTAGTTGATCTGTATGGCACAGCCCTCGTGCTGGAACTGTTCGGTGAAGTGATTGCAAAAGGCGGTTCAGCAATCGTCATCGCCTCGCAGTCAGGCCATCGATTGCCGGCACTGACAGCTGAGCAGAACAAGGCCTTGGCATTGACCCCTGCTGAAGAGCTCCTAACTCTACCAATGCTTCAACCAGAGCAAATAACAGATCCACTGAATGCCTACCAGATTTCCAAACGTGGCAATTCGCTGCGAGTGGCCGCCGAAGCAGTGCGCTGGGGGAAACGCGGCGCTCGCGTCAACACGATCAGTCCGGGCATCATTTTCACGCCATTGGCAAGAGATGAACTCAATGGCCCGCGCGGCGATGGGTATCGCCGCATGATCGAGTCCTGTGCAGCCAAGCGCGGAGGTACGCCCGATGAAGTGGGGGCTGTAGCTGCCCTGCTCATGGGGCCTGAAGGGACGTTCATCACCGGCAGTGACTTCCTTATGGACGGCGGTGTGACGGCCCAATACTGGTATGGTGATGATAAGTAACACGTGTGGCCCCCGTCAGAGGGGGGGCGGTTTATTTCCATCTGGCGCGCCGGCTCGCCAATTGCCCCGTAGAGCGTACGCGGGGGCTGTGGGTGGGTGTTAGATAACGGATGGAAGAGACAAACGCCTGAAAAAAGGGTCTCAGTCGAGCAGGTGTATCAGGTGTCCACCCAGCATGGGTTCTGCAACCTACAGCTCAGGTGAGCAAGCCGCTTTGTACTCAATCCAAGATCACTTGGTCAGCCAAGACTCAATGGTCGCGGGGCGGTGCTAGGCCTTCTAGGGCTTTTGTTAGGCATGGCATCGCGGGCGTTAATACAGAGATTGAGCAACGTATTTTCAAGCTGGCTTGCATCGACAAATGCAGGCCAAAGATCCGCAGCTCCCTCAGTTTTGACAACAATGCCGGGGGCCGGCTGTACGCTGAATCAGCTCAATCATCCCATACATGAGCTTGTTTACATCAATCGGTCTGGGTTCAAGCGTCTGTCGACGCGAGAAAGCCAGGAGGCGGTGAGTCAGAGCTGCCGCTCGCTTTGCTCTAGGGCGTTCAAATAGAGAGATTAACGAGATGTTGGGCGATGAAATTTAGGCTCGATATCTTTGTCTCCCGGAAGCACCGCAGCCGACACTAACGGGACTGAAAGTTTCTGCTGTCCTTGACAGCAAGATGTATCACTCTGATAACATTGGAAATAGACATTGCGCTACCCAGCGCTTTGCGTAAGCGTTAACGTCAACCAACGCAACCATAGGACAAATCCGTCCTTTAGTTGTGCATGGCTTTATGACGTCCTCCTCCTCGACCATTCGTGTCGGAAATTATCTATTCGCACCACCCCTGCTGCTCGGAATTTCGTTGATTGCAGCAAATTTGTGCGCACCGATTAAATCGCGCGACTCAGTGCTTGATCAGGTGCAGCAACATTTCCCCTTTAGCCCAATCACCGCAGATTTTCTTAACGCCTTGCCCTCGCAGATGTTCGCTTTCGTTTCGCCGCTCGCACTCTGGCTAACGAGGCGCTTCGTTCTTGAGCAAGCTGCGGACAGACGTTGATCGCTCTCCCGCTCCGCTTATGCAATTTATGCCTTCATATTTTTTCTCTCGTGAATAGTGACAGCACTGCGACAGCAGATTGAGTATGTCCGGGTCTTCGGTGTCATCATCATAAATGGCGCCTTCACAACCCTTACATGCGCAGCATGGCCTTAGCTTCGGAGCAAACCTTAGGTGTGGAGAGTCCTACTAACACAGTCTTAAAACTCTGACCGTACAATGCTTAGTAGTTCCGGGTTAATAACCGAGACTTGAAGAGGATTACTGCTACGGGAGGTTAGCATCGCCCCAATGTTGCCTATGAAGCCAGTCACCCTTGAAGACTCATTGGGCTCAAATTTGAAAATGCCTAACCGCCACATTTAGCGCGCCGCTGACCTTCTGCAGATCCGCGTTCGAAGCCTGCAGCGAGAGATTCTGCTGTGAGCATTCTTCTGCAACGACGCGTACCTTCGTCATGCTGAGATTGACCTCCTCAGCCACTATGCTCTGCTGTTCAGTTGCTGTAGCAATCTGCTGATTCATTTGCTCGATGGTAGCGACAGCCTGGGTAATGCGCTCCAATGCAACAGATGCCTCTCCCGCAAGTACTGCAGACTCGTCCGTCAACAGACGGTTTTCCTGCAAGCGCGTCGCTGCCTGCTGTGCGGCACTGCATAGCCGATCGATGAGCGACTTAATCTCATCAGTAGACGCTTGAGTCCGCTGAGCTAATCCCCGCACTTCATCAGCGACTACCGCAAAGCCACGACCGTGCTCGCCGGCACGAGCAGCTTCAATAGATGCATTCAGTGCGAGCAAATTGGTCTGCACGGCTACTGACTTAATGACATCCAGCACCCCGCTGATTGCCGAGCATTCGCCTAGCAATTCATGCATTACCTCAGCACATCCATTCATCTCCTGAGTTAGGAACCCGGCTCTGTCGGCCGCTCGTTGTACTAGGAGATTTCCGTCCCGCGCCTGTTCGTTGGCCTTCATCACCGCATCGTTAGCTTCGTAGGTGTTTCGCGCCACCTCTCGCGCCCTGGAACTCATCTGCTGCATAGAAGTAACTGCAACTTCTGTTTCCTTGCGTTGCTGCTCGACTCCTGAATAGGTATTAGAAATAACTGTGGCAAGGTTGCCGGTCGTTCCGTTCAGTTGCTCGACACCCTGACTGATGCGTCTTACCAAACCTCGTAGGCTGTCAAGCATGTCACCGAAGGAGTGCAACAGCAGGCCTAGTTCATCTTTGCGCACAGTGCTTTGGCGAGGGCCAGAAAGATCACCATCGGCAATACGCCGAGCCCAAGCTACTGCTTCTCGTAGTGGGCGTAGAATTGTCTGGCGAATTAGTAGGCTAGAGCCGATGCCCAGACTCAAGGCAAGCAAGGTGATGATGCCAAGCTGGCGATTGGCACTACTTCCACTTTGGGCAATTGCGCGGGCCTGCTCCTGTTCCAAAGCTGCTAGTAACACCCCAAGATACTCGCTTTGGTGCTGCATGCTGGCCTTGGATTGGGCGATTAGGTCTCGATTGGTGGCGAACTGAGCAAATGCTAAACGGTAGTCCTTCAGCGCCTCACGCGCACTCTTAAGTGATGCCTGCCCATCATCCCCTACCCTTAAAGACAGGGTATCAATAGTCGAGAGCACATCGCTCATGCCCATTTCCCAATCGGCACGGCGACTTTGGTCATTATCCACGCTGTATGACAGCTCGCTGTCCCGCATCTGTGCCAGCTTGTCACGCAATGCAGCACTCTGCTCTAGCAAGGCGAACTGGTCTGTCGCCAACCTCGCCTGCCCATCAGCACCTGCACTGAGCCCATCGAGCTGATCAAGGAATACTGCGTTGAAACTTTCTGCAGCGACACGCGCCATGCGCTGCATACCAACGCGAGCGTCGTGCAACTGATGCAACGACTTTACGTACTGCTCAAATTGAAGGACGTACGCCTGCGCGGCTGATGCCATCTCCTGTCGAGTGGAATTAGCGTCGACCGACAATGCCGCTTGCAATTGTTCGACAGTCTGGCGTACCTGCTGGGCCGCTCGCTCATCAAGAACTAGCGCGAAGTCCTTTTCAGCGATACGTGCTTGCAGAACCTGGGCCTGCACTTGCAAATCACCGCGTAAACGTTCGCTGTGCTGTTGCAACGTGGTGATGGAGATGAACGCTGTGACAGCGACGCTAGCAGTGAGAAATAAGACAAGACCAAAGCCAACCCACAACTTGGCCCCTACGGAGAGATTGGTCGATAAATTTCTAATTTTACTCATATCAAGCCCCGCGAGCGGAAATGCAGATCAGCACGCTAAGGATGTCTATGGTATTGGGCGCAGATACGACGTGAGCACATGACGAAAGGGACAAATGTGACAAGGACTTCATATGGCAGCCTTATTTATTATTGTGAAAAGCGCACACACGCTAACGAGTGCGCGAGCCTTCACGCCAATCGCGTTTAACGCTATGAGGTATCGGCCAGCGCGATGAGGGGGCGTATCAGGTGCTCACCAGGGCACAACGGGCAGGGTCACGTCTTTCCTGTAACTAATACACAGGATGGTGTGAGCGGCGTGGTCACCCAGTGCGGCAGGATGATCAGCGCGCAGCGGCCAAAGGCCGCCGGTAGAGTGAAGGTAACTACAGCGGAAAGTGCTTGGCGTCGCTGAACTGGATGGTGGGGCCATAGAGCAAGGAACCCTATAGTCCGACGCTAGGTGCACAGGTGGCGGCGCTGATGACGATATCGGGCACGCTGGCATAACGACGCCTACGAAGTGACTGTAAAAGGCATATCTAGCCTATGCTTGGACGTCCGGTTCCACTGCATTCACAGCCTCTAACTGAGCGCTCATGCGATGCAGAAAGCCGATGAGCGTTTCTATCTCATCATCGTTCAAAGCAGCCAGAAGTAGCCTCTCCCTCTCAAGCGCTGTCACCAGTACTTGGTCATGCAACTTACGCCCAGCAGGTGTAAGTGAGACGGTGTATCGACGAGCATCTTCCCCATCGACCTCAGTCGAAACATGCCCATCCTGCTCTAACAGCTTCAGCGCTCGACTGACGGCGCTTTTGTCCAAGCCTATGACCTGAACCATCCGATTAGCAGTGATGTGATCTTCAACAGCCAGCATCGCCAGTACCCGCCATTCAACAATGCCGACCCCGAAATGCTTGCGATAACAAGCTGATGCGCCACTAGCCATTTTGTTGGTCAGGGAGGTGAGCAGCGCAGGAACGTAGCGCTCCAGATTGAGGGGGGATGATTCGGTCATGACGAGCGGTTCCTGAACGTCGATTGAATTAGTTGACACCGCAACTAAAATGCTTAGGATAAGAATCTCACAACGATTCTGCGCCTGCATCATAAGCGCGCAGTACAACAATAAAAACTTAGAGGTGTCCGTGCCGTGACCTGCTTGCTCCTATCTCCCCCTTCCTGATCTCAACGCTTACCGCTCTCAGTCGGTAAATCCGGCTCAACGTCCACTTGCCTTCAAACACTGCACATTCGCGGTGGGGTTACGCTCATGCTCGAAGTTTATGTATCTCGCAAAATCTCTGAAGCTGAAGGTGTCTGCAGCTTCGAACTTATGCCTGCTAACGGCGGACAACTTCCTGCTTTCACTGCAGGGGCGCATGTCGACGTCCATGTTGCCCCTGGTTTTGTTCGGCAGTACTCACTGTGTAACGCCCCTCATGAGCGAGACCGATATCTCATTGCGGTACTCAACGAGCCAGCATCTCGGGGAGGATCCAGGGGGATGCATATCGATGTAGCGGAGGGCTCAAAACTCTCGATAGGGAGCCCTCGTAACCTCTTCGATCTAGATCTCACTGGTGACCGTTATGTCTTATTTGCCGGAGGCATTGGGATCACTCCGATTCTTGCGATGGCCCACACCTTAGTCGCAGAGGGAAAGCGCTTTGAGCTTCATTACTGCGGCCGATCCATTGAACGGCTGGCGTTCATTGGGATCCTGAACGAAGCCCCCTTCGCTAATTATGTCCACGTTCATGTCGACGATGGCCCATCCGAGCAACGTTTAGATGCCGCACGGATCCTCGCGAATCCGGCGCAAGGCGACCAGCTCTACGTATGTGGCCCGTCCGGCTTCATGTCACACATTCAATCTACTGCGAAAGTTTCTGGATGGAGTGATGAGAACATTCATCGAGAAGACTTTGCTGCTCCGTCGCAAGTTCTCGAAGGGGATCAGCCATTTGAAATTGAGCTATCCCGCTCGGGACGTGTAATTCAAGTTCCCGCGCAAAAGTCCGCACTTGAAGCGCTGCTTGAGCACGATGTGGAAATTGAAACCTCCTGTGAGCAAGGCATTTGCGGAGCCTGTGTCACTCGAGTACTGGCAGGTGAGCCTGATCATCGAGATCAGTTCATGAACGCCACAGAGCACGCACGAAACGACAGCTTCACCCCATGCTGTTCCCGCTCTCGCAGTCCACGACTTGTGCTGGATCTGTAACCCCCTAACAAGAACAAACCTGATAGTTGGAGATCGTAATGAGTACATCGCAAGCTCAATCGCTCGCGTATGAGGTTGGGGCTCCTTCAGAGCTACCGAAGTTTCCGTTGAATCAATGGTACGTCTCAGGCTTTGCCTGGGAACTGAAGGACAAACCGGTGGGCAGAACGTTGCTCGGAAAACCCATTGTGCTGTTTCGCACGGCAGATGGTAAGCCGGCAGCTCTGGAAGATCGCTGTTGCCATCGAGCCCTGCCTCTATCTCACGGCACGCTAGAAGAGCAAGGTGTGCGCTGTGGCTACCACGGCCTGTTGTTCAACGGAGAGGGGCAATGCCTGGAGGTGCCTGGGCAGACCAAAATCCCTTCGAAAGCCAAAGTGCCTGCGTACCACGTCCGTGAGCGCGATCAGATTATCTGGATCTGGTTCGGCAACGCGGATAACAAAGAGCCCACCTGTGAGCCTCCGGCATACGACATCCACACCAACGGCGAGTATCTCTTCGAAGGTGATGTCTATCACTACGATGCGCCTTACCAGCTAATCCATGACAACTTGCTTGACCTGAGCCATCTGGGCTACGTGCACCTGCGCACTATCGGTGGTAACGCGAAAATCCACATGAATGCCCAAATGCGTGTCGATAGTGATGAGACGACTGTGAAGGTCACTCGCCATATGCCGGATTCGGTACCGCCACCCACCTACACCGCGGCTTATCCATTCCAGGGCAAGGTCGATCGCTGGCAAGAAATCGAATTCCACGTCACGCATCTCCGTATTTGGACAGGTGCAGCTGACGCGAACACGGTATCGCTAGATGACCCACAGCGCGGAGGGTTCCATATGCGTGGTTTCCACGGAGTGACCCCCGAAACGGAAACCTCCAGCCATTACTTCTGGACTATCGCATCCAATCCGAAGAGCAATCCTGAAGAAGTCATGACAAAGGTCGTAGAACAGACTGCCATGACCTTTGATGAGGATAAGGTCGTTATCGAAGCTCAGTACAAAAACATGCTCGAGTTCGGCCCCAAGCCAATGGTGGACATCCACGTGGACGTAGGCGCAAACCGTGCACGCAAGATAATCGAGCAGCTTCGCCAAGAGTCTTGATGGTCAATCAGGAGGCGACCAAAACAGCCTCTATTCAGCAGATCTCACAGCGCGCCCAAGGCGCATAGATGGAGAACGTATGTCTGGAAATCGTGGTGTGGTTTATCTCGGCCAAGGTAAGGTCGAAGTGCAGAATATTCCCTATCCGAAGATGCAGGATCCTCAAGGCAAGCAGATTGATCACGGTGTGATTCTTCGCGTGGTATCCACCAACATCTGCGGCTCTGACCAGCATATGGTGCGTGGCCGAACCACAGCGCCGGAGGGATTGGTGCTAGGCCATGAAATCACCGGTGAAGTGATCGAGATCGGTCGAGGCGTAGAAACCATGAAAGTTGGCGACTTGGTCTCGGTTCCTTTCAATGTCGCATGCGGTCATTGCCGAACCTGTAAGGAACAACACACCGGCGTCTGCTTGACGGTAAACCCTGCTCGAGCTGGCGGCGCCTATGGGTACGTCGACATGGGCGGCTGGGTCGGTGGCCAGGCCGAATACGTATTGGTTCCCTACGCCGACTTCAACCTGCTGAAGCTGCCCGATCGCGATGCTGCCATGGAGAAAATTCGCGATCTGACCTGCCTATCTGACATTTTGCCTACTGGCTTTCATGGGGCAGTCACTGCTGGCGTCGGCCCTGGTAGCACAGTTTACATCGCTGGTGCAGGCCCAGTAGGTCTGGCGGCCGCTGCTTCGGCGCGCCTTTTAGGCGCCGCGGTGGTGATCATCGGCGACGTCAACACGACCCGCTTGGCCCACGCCAAGAAACAGGGATTCGAGATCGCCGACCTCTCCAAAGACACCCCGCTACACGAGCAAATCGCCGATTTATTGGGAGACCCTGAGGTGGACTGCGCGGTAGACGCCGTAGGTTTCGAGGCTCGTGGGCACGGTCACGCCGGATCGCAACAAGAAGCTCCGGCCACCGTGCTGAATTCATTGATGGGTATCACCCGCGTTGCAGGAAAAATTGGTATTCCAGGTCTGTACGTTACCGAAGACCCAGGAGCAACGGATGCCGCTGCTAAACGCGGTAGCCTAAGCATCCGCTTTGGTTTGGGCTGGGCCAAGTCGCATAGTTTTCATACTGGCCAAACCCCAGTGATGAAATACAACCGCCAGCTGATGCAGGCCATCATGTGGGATCGCCTGAAGATTGCCGACATCGTCGGCGTGGAAGTCATCACCCTAGATGACGCCCCAAAAGGTTACGGTGAGTTCGACGCAGGAGTGCCGAAGAAATTCGTCATTGACCCGCACAATTTGTTCCGTACCGCCTGACATAGCCATCGGCTGCCGATCCCTATAGAGGAATCGGCAGCCAGTTAGCATTCAGTTACCAAGACCCAGCCTCTGCGTTGCACGCATAACAAAAACAAAAGGTGTTCAATGAATTTCTCATGTTTCCTCCTCAGCAGGATGACTCCGATCGCCCCAAAAAAACCTAAGACACAATCTACTTGGGGGGCAAAACCATGAGTCCGTCGATCGCTGTGCAAATGGAAGAACAAGATATGAGGGCGTTCCAATGGGTAGTGATCTCCCTCTGCTTCCTTATCAATATGCTTGATGGATTTGATGTACTGGTGATGGCATTCACCGCTGCATCCGTCTCAAGCGAGTGGGGCCTTAGTGGCATTCAGCTTGGCTACTTGTTAAGTGCAGGTCTGATAGGCATGGCATTTGGCTCACTATTTATCGCACCGTGGGCCGACAGATTTGGCCGTCGCCCATTGATACTACTCTGCATCTCAATCGCTGGACTGGGGATGCTGGCATCGTCCCAGGCATCTTCCGTGACCATACTCGGCGCTTTGCGATTCCTTACAGGGCTGGGTATCGGCGGCGTACTCGCGAGCAGCTACGTCATTGCCGGGGAATATGCGAATCAGAAATGGCGAAGCCTTGCGATCAGCCTGCAATCTACAGCCTACGCCTTGGGCGCCACGATAGGCGGCCTTATAGCTGCGCAAATCATTCCTCATATGGGGTGGCGCGCGGTATTTCTTTACGGCGGTGTGGTAACCCTGATGGTACTTCCCGTCATGTATTTCCTGCTCCCTGAGTCCATCGCATTTCTCGTCGCTCGTCAGCCGCATAACGCTTTGAATCGATTGAATCGACTGCTGAGCCGAGTAGGGATCAATCAAATCTCTGCTATGCCTCAAACCGAGCTGAACGCACAGACCTCTCTGCGGCAGACTTTTGCCGGGCTATTTTCCAAGGATCTTCTGCGTTCAACCCTACTGGTCTGGGCCGGATTTTTCCTAGTCATGTTCGGCTTCTATTTCGTCATGAGCTGGACACCGAAACTCTTGGTTACCGCAGGGCTTTCAAACCAACAGGGGATTACGGGAGGTGTACTACTCAACGTTGGAGGAATTGTTGGTACTTCTCTTATTGGCCTGCTTGCAGCGCGATATCGGTTACCGCGTGTCTTGATGAGTTACCTCTGCCTCAACGCCGCGTTCATCGCAATCTTCGTCCACTTCACGTCCAACCTTAGCCTGGCATTCGTGTTGGTACTGATAATCGGGATCCTAGTGAATGGTTGTGTGGCTGGCTTGTACGCGCTGACGCCGAGCATGTATGCCCCTGAGCAGCGTGTCACTGCTTTGGGCTGGGCGATCGGCATGGGAAGGATGGGGGCAATTCTCTCTCCTCTGGTGGCAGGCAAACTGATCGATTCGAGTTGGTTGCCCTCTGATCTTTATCTCCTTTTCGCCACCGCATTTGTTGTCGCGGCGATAGCGGTGTGGCTCATGAAAAGTCACTCCATGCTCCAGGTCACATTCAAGCCTGTCTCCTAATCAGATCACCCATAACAACAAGAAGGTGATTCTTCATGTGCAATAAATCTTTTAGCTTCAGGCTGACCAGCCTGGGGATGCTCGTGGCTTTGCTATCGCAAAGTGCGCTAGCAGACTTTGTCAAAGACAGCAGTGCTACGCTCACCACTCGAAATTTTTACCTTGATCGCGACTATAAGGGCGACTCCCCCTACTCCGCCGCACGCGAATGGGCTCAAGGTTTTATTCTGAAAGCCAATTCCGGCTTCACTGAGGGGACAGTTGGGTTTGGACTTGATGTCACGGGCTTGTTAGGCATCAAACTCGACTCGTCACCTGATCGCACGGGGACTCAGCTACTGTCCTTTAACCCAATAACCCGAGAGGCAAGAGACGATTACTCTGAGCTAGGACTGGCACTAAAAAGCAAAATATCCAAAACCAAGCTTTCAGTAGGCACGCAGTTTCCTGCCCTACCTGTGATAAATGCGAGCCCTGCGAGGCTGCTGCCGCAATCATTCCGTGGTGCCTACCTAACCTCCGATGACATAGAGAAACTAACCATTCATGCGGGACGTATGGTTCGGGTCAATCTGCGTGACTCTACTGACTATCAGCCGATCGCACTTGCATCCCCGAATGGCCGCTTCAAACCAGGAGCATCCTCCGAACGCTTCGACTTCTACGGTGGTGACTATCGGTGGACAGACAGTTTGACCCTGCGGCTCATCCATGCGGAGTTACAGGACATCTATACCCAAGACTTTTTCGGCGTACTCCACACAATGCCGCTCGGGATGGGTAAGTTTCGATCTGATATCCGGGTGTTCAACAGCCGAGACGATGGCCAAGCCAAGGCTGGGAAGGTCGATAACCTAAACGTAGGCGGGATGTTCAGCTATGCCTGGAGCGGTCACACCTTAGGGATCGGCTATATGCAGCAATTTGGAGACACCGCGTTCCCCTACATAGCTGGAGGGGAGCCTGTTGTATTGAGCGATGGAACGATGAGTGCGGATTTCGTGAATCCCAAGGAGCGAACTTGGCTTGTGAAATATGACTATGACTTCGCAGCAGCGGGATTTCCCGGCCTGACAGGAATGATGCGCTACCTGCATGGTAACAACATCAACTTGCCGGCGTTGGGGGGCAATGACCTTACGGAGTCGTCGAAAGATTTGGAGTTGGCATACGTCATCCAGTCTGGCCCAGCGAAAGGCTTGGCGTTTCGCATAAGAGAGGCCTTTTACCGAAATCAACAAGGCGTTGCGTCAACGTTCAGAAGCGACAACGAAACTCGGGTAAACGTCGACTACACCATTAAAATCTGGTGAGCCAGTTGGCTCTGCCTGTGCCAAGCACAGGCAGAGCCTTGTTTCACGCAGTGCGCCCACCAAGGGTTTCGGCTACCCAGTCGGCGATGTACTGTCCAGCATTGATGCTGTTATCGAAGCTTGAGTGCTGCACACCACCCTCGCGCTCGGTGAAGATTTTAAGCTCGCGTTTCGGGCTATTTACCAGCTGCTCAAAGGTGCGGTGGGCCCATTTGAGCGGAATTTGGGAATCCTTTTCTCCGTGGGTAACAAGGAAAGGTACTTTAATGCGATCGAGAATGCCGTCGAGGTGAACGTTCTCTGAAATTTGCACGAAGTCTTCAGTGTTTTTCGCCCCCCACACCCAGCAGACATGCGTCCAGTAATGAGGCACAGGCAAGCTACCCTCCTTCTCCAGACGACGCTTCTGCACATCACGCCAGTCGTGATTTGCACCCCAGACAACGCCACAGGCAAAACGTGGTTCGAAAGCTACAGCGCGCGGACAGTAGTAACCACCTAAAGACACGCCTTCCATTCCTATGCGCTTAGGATCAACTTCGGGGCGCGTTTCCAGCCAGTCGACCACTCGGCTGGCCCAGTGCTCGCTGTCATAGCGGGCGGTGAGGTCATGCAGGCGCAGCGCCTCTCCGGTACCAGGCTGGTCGATAATCAGCGAGGACACGCCACGCTTGGCCAGCCAATTAGGCAGGCCAACGCGGTATTTCATTTCCTTGGTCGAATCCAAGCCATTAACCTGGAGCAACAGTGGCGCCGGGCCCTCTCCACGTTCTGCGCGGACATATAGGCCTGAGATAAACTTGCCCTCATAAGGGATCTCGACGCGCTCACAGTTTTCATTGGACAGTGCAATGCCGCGCGCGAAGGTTTCCAGGAATCGTTGATACAGCGCCAGCCGACCAGGCGCCCCGTGCGCCTGCAGGCGTTCGCCGGTTAGATAATAGGTGGCGGCACGGTTGTACTTCTCGCCTGCGGAAAGCAAACGACCCGCCACCTCGTCTTCCTCTGCAAGACCACAGAGCTTGTCAGCCATCTTTGACCATGACTCGCGAAAGGCCGCAGTACCAGCTACATCAGGTTGTTTAGCAGCTTCCTGTAGAGGCGCGCACATTTCTTCGATCTCGCCCATGCGAGCACCCATCTCGATGGCGAGATCCACCGACAGATTCCATACGTAATTAGTGGGGAAATATCGAAACATTTTTTTTGTTGTCCTTCTTCAGTCGTAAGGCGAGCCCGAAAACGGTAGGTAAGTCGGGCACGATCAGAGCAGGACGTTATTCAGACAGCTCAACTTTGGCTAATCGCGAGTGAGGATGCGAGGTATCACGAAACGCGATGCAATATCCGTAAAGCCTGTAAATCCTTAGATTTGCCGAAGCTGGACTTCGCGCAATCCTTGCGGATTACGCGTGCAAAGATAGGGTGTGATAGATGGTGGCTCAACGGCGCGCCACGGTCTGTTGCGTTTGCTCACCAGCTTGATCGAGCGTCTGAATAAACTCTCTAACGGTCTCTCTCAACCAACGATGCATGGGATCACCATCCATGCTGCGGTGCCACTGCATGATCTCTTTCATCACTGGAATTTTGACGGGCGGCGGAAGGATACGAAGCGGTAGATAACGCGCGTACAGCAAGGCCAGCCTGCGGTGCATAGTGGCAACTCGGTGCGTGCCCACCAGCAGCTGCGGCAACGTGTTGAAGTCATTGGTGATGACCTCCAATCGACGTTTGAAGCCATATTGATTCATAAACCAGTCTTCAATGCTGAGTTGGCGAGAACGACCAAATCCAACGGAGATATGGCCCATTTCCATGTACTGCTCCAGCGTTAGCACCTCGCCAACTGCAGTATTACCACTCCAAACAACGCAAACGTGTTCTTCCTCGAATAGCAATTGAGACGGGTGCCCTTCTATGAGATAGCGCTCCGGTACGAACATCAGGTCAATCTCACCCCGTACGGTCATTTCCACCGCTTGCTCCCCAGGAGGGTGCATCTCAAATGTGATCCCTGGAGCTTCCTGATGTATACGCTGGATCACCTGAGCAAATAGAACGCTGATTAGATAATCCGACGCGACCAAGCGGAAATGTCGCTTGCTGGAAGCGGGATCAAAAACGGGTTTCGCAGTGATGGAAGATCGGATCGTCAGTAACACCTCACGCACAGGCTTTGCCAACTCCAGGGCATAGGGCGTGGGCTGCATTGACCGACCTACCTGCACGAGGAGATCGTCCTCAAAGTACTTTCGGAGTCTCCCGAGTACGCCACTCGTAGCAGACTGTGTCATATGAAGGCGTTCAGCAGCGCGCGTAATATTCTGCTCCTCCAGGAGCACATCTAGAGCTACCAGAAGATTCAGATCCAAATGATGAAATCGCATCGCGATGCATCTCCGATATTGTAGTTATTTTTGAGATACCTTCTTCCGACATTCTCGATACGTCAAGAGAACCTACAACCCAGTCATCGAATAGGCCCCTGCTAGCTGGTTCTCCAGCTATGTATTGAGTTTTCAGATAGCTGGCATCCCACGTTGCGATTAGTCAGCAACGAACTCCCACAGCACTCTCCACTCCAGTCATGCGGCATGCCTACCGCAGAGACACCACCGGCCTTTCGGTCGGATCATAATTTCAATGGAGTGGTTGCCATGAACATTCTTGGCCTTGATGCCTTGGTATTTGGCGTCGATGACCTTCAAGCCTGCGCTGATTGCCTTCGTGATTACGGACTGACCGCAGTACACCTGGACGCCGACGGAGGCCACTTTGAGGCCTTGGACGGTTCGGCCATCATCATCCGTCGCCCCGAGGATCCGAATCTTCCTGCAGCAATGGGCCCCGCGCCTTCTCTGCGCGAGACTATCTATGGGGTTGCAAGCTCCACCGATCTCGCTGCAATCGAGGACGAGTTGAGCCGAGATCGTGAGGTTCGTCGCGATGCGAACGGTACCTTGCATACTGTAGATGACCTTGGTTTTGCTATTGCTTTCCAAGTCACTTGGCGCCGCCACTTTACCGCTCCAGCAGATCTAACCAACGCACCCGGCAATCCGCCACAACGTCCAGTAAACCAATTGGGTATCACGCCCGAAATGGACGCTTTGCCGCGAACGCTTTCGCATGTCGTGTACTTCGTCCCGGATGTAGCAAAAGGCGAAGCCTTCTATCGCGATAGGCTGGGCTTCGTAACTACCGACAGCTTCGCGGGTGTCGGCCCATTCATGCGACCAAAAGGTATGGATGACCATCACTGCCTTTTCATGATTCAGACCCCACCCCACATGAAGGGCTGCGAGCACTTCACATTCCATATGGGCAGCGGTACAGAAGTCCTTCTCGCCGGAACTCGTTTTCAGCAGAAAGGTTGGACAAGTTTCTGGGGCCCCGGCCGCCACCTTTTCGGCTCCAACTGGTTCTGGTATTTCAACAGCCCCCTTGGCTGTCACATCGAATACGACGCTGATATGGACAAACACGATGACGCTTGGGCGCCTCGGGTAGCTCCTATATCCGCAGACAATTCGCAGTTGTTCCTCTTTACCTCTCGCGAAAAATGGGCTCCGGGCGGCCCACCGCCGAAGCAGGACTAAGTCGTGGATCGTAGCGTAGCGCTATGCCCTCTCGATCAACTGAAAGAAGGCCAGGCACGCGGCTTTGATCCTTTCAAGTCAGGTGGCGACACCGTGTTCGCTCTGTTGCATCGCGGGGAGGTTCGGATTTACCGCAATAGTTGCCCTCACCTCGATGTGCCTCTGGAATACAGAAAGGATCGATTTCTATCTGCTAATGGGCAGCGAGTCATCTGCTACGCACATGGCGCGCAATTCATGCCGGATACCGGTGAATGCGTATTCGGCCCCTGCCTGGGGCAATCGTTAACGGCTCTTAAATTTCGATGCGAGGAGGGTTTGCTTCTCCTCTGCATAGATAACTTTGGCCAACCCATCGAGGTATCGCGCGGCGCGATAGGTCGCATCCGAGGAATCGATTAGTCAAATCCCACTGCGCTCGGGAAACTCGACCCAAGCGCGAATAACGGCCGCACCAACTTGGGATGCGGAGAACAAGAACAACACGTGAGTAATTTCATGAATATTGCAAAAGTCCTGATTGTCGGTGGCGGTATCGGTGGTTTGTGTACGGCTATCGCATTGCGTCGCAAAGGGATTGAGGTCGACTTGGTCGAGCTCAGAACCGAATGGACTGTCTACGGAGTTGGCATCATCCAGCAAAGCAACGTCGTCCGTGAAATGGCGAAGCTGGGCCTGCTTGATGCGTACCTTGATGCTGCATATGCATTTGAAGACGTCGGCATCTACAACACCGATGGTGTGCCCCTGGTTCGAATTCCAGGTCAGCGCCTTGCTGGGCCAAATTATCCTGCCAACGTAGGCATCTCCCGCCGCGCGCTCCACAAGGTACTCAGCGAAACTGCAATCGAGCTTGGTACCCACATCTACCTGGGCACTTCTATTGAGAGTTTTGATCAGGACGCAGATGGCGTTGATGTGCTGTTAAGCGATGGAAGCCGCTCTCGTTACTCTCTGGTTGTTGGTGCAGACGGGCTGTACTCCAAGGTTCGTAGTCTGCTGTTCGGCAATAAATACCAACCTCGTTTCACCGGGCAATCCGTGTGGCGTTACAACTTTCCTCGCACACCTGAAATCGACCATCTCGCCAATTACCAGGGCCCATTCGGCAATGCGGGCCTCGTCCCACTAGCCGAAGATCTGATGTATCTCTTCACCACTTCCCACGAACCAGGCAATCCCTGGATGGATGAGAGCACCCTGGCAGAAGAGCTTCGCAACCGCCTTACCGGCTTTGGTGGTCTGATCGAAAGATTGCGCGACCAGATCACTGACAACTCGCAGGTTGTTTACAAGCCGCTTGAGGCCGTTTTCGTCGATGAGCCTTGGTATCGTGATCGCGTCCTCCTCATCGGCGATGCAGCTCACGCCACTACTCCGCACCTGGGCCAAGGTGCTGGTATGGCGATTGAGGACGCCATCGTTCTAAGCGAGGAGCTCACTTCCGGCGGGACTCTAGCTGAACAACTACAGCGCTTCATGGGTCGTCGATTCGGGCGCTGCAAGTTCATCAGCGAGAAGTCTTTGTTCGCTGGCGAAAAAGAAATGCAGAAAGACTCCGACTTCGACCGCATAGCCCTGGTCAAGCAAATGCTGGAGGTCACTGCACGCCCCATCTGACATCGCAGCCGTGCGCCAAACCTGAGGCGCACCCGCTCGCAGCCAACGCTGACATACAAAAACAATAATGAGGTGACTTAAATGCTTTCTCCCAAGCGCGCACCCGCGCGGCCATTGCCGCCGCTCAAGCCCCTGGCATTCGCTATTTCTTTACTAGCAATCACTGCAGGGGTGCCTGATGCCCGTGCATTTGAGTTCGACACAGGGAACCCTGACCTTCGAGTGCGTTGGGACAACACCCTTAAATACAGCGCCGCATGGCGTACAAAAGGTCAGAGCGACAAACTGATCGATGGCCAAACAGCGCTGAACCAAGATGACGGCGATCGTAACTTCGACAAAGGCCTTATCTCTAATCGCCTCGATCTGCTCTCTGAAATGGATATCACATACCAAAACGTCGGTGCTCGCGTAAGCGGAGCCGCATGGTATGACGACGTCTATAACCGCGGTACCGATAATAATGATCCGAGCCGCGCCAATAGCTACTCGGTCGACTTCGACGAGTTCACCGATGATACCCGTACCCTACATGGCCGTAAGGGTGAACTCCTGGACGCCTTCCTTTTCGGCAAGACCGATTTCGGAGACATGCAAGCTTCAGGTCGAGTTGGTCAGTACGCAATGCAATGGGGCGAGAGTCTCTTCTACGGGATGAATGGTATCGCCGGCGGCATGGCGCCAATTGATGTCGTTAAGGCTTTATCGGTACCTAACACCCAGTTCAAAGAACTGATTCGTCCAGTGCAGCAGATCTCTGGTCAGCTCCAACTGACGCCAGATGTGTCCATCGGCGCGTATTACCAGTTCGAGTGGGAGGCTAATCGCCTGCCAGCCGCTGGAAGCTACTTCTCCAGCTCCGACAGCTTTGGTGACGGTAATGAGCGTCTGTTCATTGGTGCACCTCTGTTTCCGGGTGCCCAACCGCTGGCTTTCTTTCATGGCAATGACAAGGAGGCGAAGGACTCTGGGCAAGGCGGTGTTCAACTTCGCTGGCGTACGGAGTCGGTGGACTGGGGCGTCTATGCCATTCGCTTTCATGACAAGAACCCTCAGCTAAATGTGCGCCCGGATTTCGCCAACCTGAACCCTCAGACTGGCAAAGCCGGCGAGTACTACTGGGTCTACCCGGAAGGTATCGAGTCTCTGGGCGCGAGCTTCTCCACCACGTTGGGTAACTACAACATTGCAGGTGAGGTATCCACTCGCTGGAACCAGCCTCTAGCGTCCACCAACCAGCATGCCCTTGCACCAGGCGAGGCAATCAACAACGACGATGATCCTCTGTATGCAACGGGGAGGACGCTGCACGCCAACCTCTCTTGGCTGTCCAGTCTCGAGCCAAACGCCCTCATCCCGGAAGCGAACTTCCTCGGTGAAATTGCGTGGAACAGAGTCATGAGCGTCAGCAAAAACAAAGACGCCGTTGACCCGAATGCAGACCGCGACGCCACCAGCCTGCGACTTGTTTACGAGCCTATGTATCGCCAGGCCCTACCAGGTCTCGATCTGTCCGTACCCATCGGTGCCAGCTACACAAACGGTGCTTCTGAGGCGCTGGGCACTGGCTTCGGTGCTGATCACGGTGGTGACCTCAATATCGGGCTCAAGGGCAACTATCTGAACACTTGGAATCTAGGCCTGACGTACACGCACTACTACGGCCCGGAAAACACCTTCCTGGATGCAAACAATCACTACACCTTCGAGCAATCGCTCAAAGACCGCGACTTCATCGCCTTCACCGTCGGCCGCACCTTCTGATCGAGGAATATTCGATGAAACACAATAAGAAATTTGTATGCTTGCTCACCGCCTTGAGCGCCTCGCTGTTTTTTGCTCACGGAACAATGGCCGCAGTTTCCGCCGATGAAGCGGCCAAATTGAAGTCGACACTGACTCCGTTTGGTGCACAACGCGCAGGAAATGCCGACGGTAGCATTCCCGAGTGGAAAGGTGGCCTCACCCAAGCTGATCCATCCTTTAAGAATGGTGGTAAGCGCAGCGATCCATTCGCAGCCGACCAGGCCCAACTGACCATTACTGCCCAGAACATGGCTCAGTACGCCGATAAGTTGTCGGCCGGCACCCAAGCCATGCTGAAAAAGTACCCAGACAGCTACAAAGTCGTGGTGTACCCAACTCATCGTAGTGCCGCAGCACCGCAGTCAATCTACGATGCGACCTACGCTAACGCTACGAGCGGTAAATTGGTAAACGGCCCGGCTGGCCCCATGCCCGAAAGTGCTGCTGGCGGAATTCCGTTTCCGATTCCCCAGAGTGGTGCAGAAGCAATCTGGAATCACCTCCTGCGTTGGCGTGGAGCTTCGTGGCACGTCAATTTCACTCAATACCTCACCACTGCGGACGGGAAACACGTACTGACCAACGATTCCCGGGCTGATCTGCAAATGCCTTGGTATCTCCCTGGTTTTAGCAGTGACAAGGGCGTGTTTTGGGCGATCCGGATGACCAATGATGGCCCTCCACTACGCGCTGGCGAGGCAATCACCGGTCTAGAAAATCTCAACGCCGAAAATAGCGCGGCCTGGACTTACCTGCCTGGTCAGCGACGGGTACGCCGACTTCCTAACGCTTGTTGCGATACACCAACTCCAGCTACCGCAGGCGTGATGAGTTTCGACGAACTGTATGTATTCAACGGCCGGATTGATCGGTTTGACTGGAAGCTGGTCGGCAAGAAAGAGATGTACATCCCGTACAACTCAAATCGAGTACTCACCGCTTCTAATCCAGAAGCACTCTTCGATGAGCACCACATGAAATCCGACGCAGTGCGCTGGGAACTGCATCGTGTCTGGGTAGTTGAAGCCACCCTAAAAAGTGGGGCACGGCACGTTATGCCAAAGAGTACCTATTACCTCGATGAGGACACCTGGACTGCAGTTCTCGGCGATCGTTACGACGCCCGTGGTCAACTTGCGAAAGTGTTGTGGACTTCCCCGGTTGTTCTGCCCGACCTCCCCGGAACAGCATCACTCACCACCGGATTCTATGACCTGCTCTCAGGAGCATGGTTTGTGGGTGACGTTTTTGCGGGGAAGAACGAGCAGTACCGAATCTTGCCGCCCTACAAGGACTCGGTTTTTACCGCTGACGCGATGGCGGGTGAAGGCGTTCGGTAATCTTGGCGGGGCGTAAGCCCCGCCTGCTTCAAATAAGAATAAAAAGGTTGTGTGTGATGAAAAAGATACTCTCCGGCTTGCTAATGGCCGCAGGCTGCTCGCTGCTGCCAGTCTGGGCAGCAGATACAGTAGATGTCCTTTCCCAGAGGACAGTGCTCGGATCTCAAGCACTGCACGCAGTGCTCCTGGACGTGAATCAAGCCGGTTCGCGGCTGGTTGCAGTCGGCGAACGCGGTGTTGTACTGCTATCAGATGATGGCGGCCAGCATTGGCGACAATCTGCCAGTCCCGTCAGCACAACGTTGACCAGTTTGCAATTCGTTGACTCCAAGAATGGCTGGGCTGTCGGCCACTCCGGTGTCGTGCTGCATAGCAGTGATGGCGGGGAAAACTGGCAAGTGCAATTGGATGGAAAGCAAGCGGCTGCCATCGAGTTGCAAGCAGCGGAAGTCACCGGGGATTCAGGACGAATCGCCGCAGCGCAAAGACTGTCGGCTGACGGTGCCGATAAGCCATTGCTTGTGGTGAATTTCGTTGATGCAAAGAACGGCGTCGTCCTTGGGGCGTACGGTCTTGCTCTTACGACCAAAGACGGAGGCAATACCTGGCAATCTTGGATGAGCGATCTTCCAAATCCGCGAGGACTGCATCTCTATGCGATGGCCCGCAACGGTGATGAGATTGTTATTGCTGGTGAGCAAGGTTTGTTGTTGCGTTCCATCGATAACGGCCTCACGTTCGAAGCCCTTAAGGGGCCCTACGAAGGCAGTTATTTCGCCGCCGCAATACTTCCCAACAAGAAGATTCTGGTCGGTGGTCTACGAGGCAAGTTGTTCTCCTCCGATGATGGTGGCATCAGCTTCCAGTCCGTCGATAACCCCATCCCTGCTTCCCTCAATGCAATTCGTATAGCGGGTCAAAACCTGTTGCTGGTCAATCAGGCCGGCATCCTCCTGCAAAGCGGACTTACAGATCTGCACTTGCAGCCAATCGCCGTATCCGAAGGGCTTCCTTTGACCTCTGTTAGTGAGACATCTGATGGCGCCTTGGTCGCTGTTGGTATGGCTGGCGCGCAGCGCCTAGCGCTTTCTTCCTCCTCCAAAATCGCGGACTGAGCCATGCACGTAAAGACCTCCCCTACTCCGTCTATTGGCAGTCTCGGCGATTTCGACAGCAGCTCTGGCTCCATACTAGAGCGTGCACTGTTTAACCATCGTGCCTTCGTTGTACTGCTTTGTCTGGTCGCGACGATTCTGCTGGCATGGCAGGCGACACATGTGACGCTCAATGCCAGCTTCGAGAAGATGATCCCGCGTGAACATCCATACATCATCAACTACCTGGAGCATCGCCAGGAACTGGCGGGTCTTGGGAATGCTGTGCGAATTGCCGTAGTGAACCCCGAGGGGAACATCTACGACAAAAAGTATTTGCACACTCTCCAGCAACTTAGCGATGAGGTGTATCTGCTGCCGGGGGTTGACCGAGCAGCAATGAAGTCGCTGTGGACGCCCTCTACTCGTTGGACGGGTGTTACCGAAGAAGGGCTGGAAGGCGGCCCGGTGATCCCCGATGGCTACGACGGCGGCAGTGCGAGCCTGGAGTCTCTCAAGCGCAACGTCGAGCGCTCTAACGAGATCGGGCAATTGGTGGCTTTCGATCAAGGCTCTAGCATTGTGTACGTGCCACTGCTGGAACGAACTCCTGATGGTCAGCCACTGGACTACACCGTTTTCGCTCACGAGATAGAAAAGCTTCGTACCAAGTACCAAGCAGAAGGTGTTGAGATCCACATCACCGGTTTTGCGAAGGTAGTCGGAGACTTGATCGATGGTCTCAAACAGATTCTGATGTTCTTCGCCGCAGCGATCTTGATCACCGCGGCAGTGCTCTATTGGTACACCCGTTGTGTCCGAAGCACCTTCCTGGTGGTGACCTGCTCTTTGGTCGCTGTGATTTGGCAGCTGGGTCTATTGCCATTGCTTGGGTACGAGCTCGACCCGTATTCGGTTCTGGTGCCGTTTCTGGTGTTCGCTATAGGCATGAGCCATGGCGCACAGAAAATGAATGGCATCATGCAGGACATGGGTCGCGGGATGCACCGATCGGTGGCTGCCCGGTTTACATTCCGCCGATTGTTCCTAGCCGGTCTTACTGCATTGCTGTGTGACGCGGTGGGATTTGCGGTTCTGATGATCATCAAGATTCAGGTGATCCAGGATCTGGCAGTAATTGCCAGTCTCGGCGTGGCCGTTCTCATCTTCACAAACTTAATTCTGCTCCCAGTACTGCTCTCCTACATTGGCGTTAGCCCAAAAGCGGCTCGACGTAGTCTGCGTGGTGAGGAAGCCGAGGCGTGTGGAGAAGAGAAGCATGTTGTATGGCGCTTTCTAGATCTCTTCACTCGCAAGCGTTGGGCAACGGCATGCGTAATCGTAGCGGCGCTCATGGCCTGCGGTGGCTACGCAGTAAGCCTGAAACTAAAGGTTGGTGATCTTGACGCGGGCGCTCCAGAGCTACGCCCCGACTCTCGCTACAACCGTGACAATGGGTTCATAACACAGCATTACGGTGCAAGCAGCGACGTATTCGCTGTGATGGTGAAGACGCGCCCAGGTGAGTGCTCGGCGTACAACACCCTGAAGCGAGTTGACGACCTGGATTGGCAACTTCGCGGACTTGAGGGCGTCGACTCGACAAACTCTCTAGCTTTGTTGAATCGCCGTGTGCTGGTCGGTCTCTCCGAGGGTAATCCCAAGTGGTACGAGCTGGTAAACAATCAGGCGACCTTGAACATGGTGACCGCGGGTGCACCACGCGGGTTGTATAACGATGATTGCAGCTTACTGACTCTCTATGCCTACCTCAAAGACCACAAGGCTGACACGCTCACAAACGTGGTCGAGAACGTTGAAAGCTTTGCCAAGAGCAACTCATCTGAAGACGCCAAATTCCTTCTAGCCGCCGGCAGCGCGGGTATTGAAGCAGCGACCAACATCGTCGTGAAACAAGCGAACCACGACATGCTGTGGTGGGTGTACGGAGCAGTCATCCTGCTTTGCCTGGTGACTTTCCGTTCATGGAGAGCGGTGCTCTGCGCGGTTCTTCCTCTCATGCTCACATCCATTCTGTGTGAGGCGTTGATGGTCGCGCTGGGGATGGGCGTCAAAGTCGCCACTCTGCCAGTTATCGCATTAGGAGTAGGCATCGGCGTCGACTATGCGTTGTATGTCATGAGCATCGTGCTAGCCCAGCTGCGCCAAGGCGCAACCTTGTCGAAAGCTTATTACCAAGCGCTTCTCTTTACCGGGAAGGTGGTCATGTTGACTGGTGTGACTCTCGCTATTGGCGTGGGCACGTGGATCTTCTCTCCAATCAAATTCCAGGCAGACATGGGTGTACTACTTGCCTTTATGTTTGTTTGGAACATGGTCGGCGCCCTAGTGCTACTTCCAGCACTGGCTTACTTCCTACTTCCGCAGCGTAAGGTCAAAGCGCAAGAGCCTGCGGACGCGGAGCCATCCAAACTGGAAGAGGCAAATCACGACTGCATCAATTACAAGGCGCACGCCTCCGTTCCTTGGGCTTAACCACAACATAACTACAAGAACGAGGACTAATAGATGACCGACTTTATGCGTCTCTTGCCTGAGTTAAACGCTCAGCTAAAAGCAGCCTTCGGCCATTTTGTGATGGGTGTTGTATGAGCGAACTGTTCTCTCTCGCTGGAAAAACAGCACTCATAACTGGCGCAACGCGAGGAATCGGGCTGGCAATTGCTCGGGAGCTAGGACGTGCAGGTGCCAAATTGGTTGTCAGCAGTGAAGACATTCATGAGGCCAAAGATATAGCTGCCGCGTTGCTTGAAACAGGTATCGAAGCTTATGCAGTGGCAGCGAATCTTCTTCACCAGACGGATGTAATTGAACTGGCGAAGCAGACGGTAGAGCTGTTGGAGCGCATCGACGTTTTGGTTTGCAATGCAGGCGTAGCCCCCCATTTCGGATCGATTGCAACTGCCAGCGATACTGATTGGGATCTGACTCTGACGGTCAATCTGCGAAGTACCGTATGGCTTACCAACTACTTGCTTCCCCCCATGGCCGAGCGAGGGGGTGGCAGCGTCATTCTAATGTCGAGCATTGCGGGAGTGCGCGGTAACAAGGCCCTGGGACTTTACGGGATATCCAAAGCAGGCTTGGCACAACTCGCACGCAATCTCGCTGTGGAATGGGGCCCCAAGAATATCCGTGTCAATGCGATCAGCCCTGGTGTGATTCAAACCGAATTTGCACGCCCCCTAACAGATAAACCTGAAGTGCTGCAGCGCCGTCTAGCCCTCACTCCATTGCGTCGTGTTGGACGCCCGGAGGAAGTCGCTGCCCTAGCACTTTTACTTGCAGCGCCAGGCGGCGCTTTCATCAGCGGTCAGAACATCATCGTTGATGGTGGCACCACCATCGGTGATGGAAACTAAAGGAGACATCATGCAAAAACTTCCTGACTTCAAACGAGTTGTTACCGGTCACGACGCCCAGGGTCATGCCGTAATCGCTAGCTGCGGCGCCACCCAGAACAATTTTCCGCTAAAAGCCATCCCCGGTACCGTCTTCTACGAGGTATGGAACAGCGCGACTAGCCCCGCGCCGCTGGACAACGGCGATGACCCTACGTCCCAACCGCTTCAACTTAGCCCCGGGCCGCTGGGTAGTGTGATCCGAGTCGTGGACATCCCGCCGGATAGCGTGCAAAACCAAATTAGCGCAGAGGACGCTGCTGCTGCGTTCGCGGAGATCGGCCAAAGTCATGCAGGTACTGGTAAGGCCGACTCTAAACACAAACTCATGCATCGTACTGAGACACTGGATTATGGCATCGTCACCGAAGGTGAGATTTGGCTAGTGGTCGACGACGAAGAGGTTCAACTCAAGCAGGGTGACATCGTAGTACAGCGAGGTACCAACCACGCTTGGAGCAACCGTACTGATCAAATGGCAAGGATGGTCTTCATCCTCCTTGACGGTCGCTACGCTCCGGACTTGAAGGAGCTCCTACCATGAAGCTCGCCACGCTCAATGATGGAACTCCAGACGGACGCTTGCTTGTAGTCTCTCGCGATCTTAAGAATGCCGTAGATGCCAGCGGGATCTCCGCCACAATGCAGAATGCGTTGGATAACTGGGAGAACGTGCAGCCAGCCTTGGCAGACCTCTATCATCGTTTGAACGACGGTAAGTTCGATGGAAGTTTCGAACTGTACTTTGATCAGTTGATGGCCCCGCTACCTCGCGCGCGTCAGTGGTTAGACGGATCCTGCTTCCTAAGCCATGGCGAATTGATGCAGAAAGCCTTCAACTTGGAACCCATCGAAGGCATTGAGCATATTCCCTTGATCTACCAAGGTGCCAGCGATGATTTCTTAGGCCCACGCGCAGATATCCCCTTGCCGAGCGAAGCTCATGGGATCGATTTCGAAGGTGAATTCGCTGTATTGCTAGACGCTGTCCCGATGGGCTGTCCCGCCGAGCAGGCACTACAACATGTTCGCCTGGTGGTGCAATTAAACGATGTTAGTCTGCGCGCCTTGGCACCACGCGAAATGAAGACCGGCTTCGGCTTTCTCCAAGCTAAACCCTCCACCAGTTTTGCCCCGGTAGCGGTGACACCAGACGAACTCGGGGAAGCCTGGCGTGACGGCCGTGTGCACCTCCCGCTGAAAGTAGAGTGGAATGGCGAGTGGTTCGGCCATCCGCACGGAGGGGCCATGCACTTTGGCTTTCACCAGCTAATTGCTCACGCTGCGCTAACCCGCAAACTAAGTGCCGGTACGGTGATCGGCTCAGGCACAGTTTCAAATGCCGACCGCTCCGTCGGGTCGGCGTGCATTGCGGAGCGCCGAGCCATTGAGACAATCGCAGAAGGTGCGCCTCGCACGGGATTCATGCGCTTCGGTGACTCGGTACGAATGGAAGTCAGAGCAACTAATGATGATGTGCTGTTTGGCGCAATTGATCAGCGTGTAGTAAAGGGAGGTTGGCCATGCGAGTGATGGTCAGCGGCGCCAATGGATTTGTTGGTCGTGAACTGGTCGCTCGGCTTTTAAAGCAAGATGAGATTCGCGGGCGGAAGATCGAAGCACTTCTGTTGCTCGACCAGAATCTGGATGACCTTCCCGTAGACAGTCGCATACGTCGTCACTGCGGCAGCATTACTGATACGGCACTGTTGCGTCGGGTAATAGCCGACGGTATCGACGTAGTTTTCCATCTCGTTAGCATCCCTGGCGGCGCGGCGGAGACAAATTACGAACTTGGCTATCAAGTCAATCTGCAAGCCAGCTTAGAGCTCCTGCATCAACTGCGTAATTCCGACCGTCCTCCAGTCCTAGTCTATGCCAGCAGTGTTGCCGTGTACGGGGGGGAACTTCCTGCACGAATGGATGAAATGCAGACTGAACACCCACAACTCTCCTACGCTGCCCACAAGCGCATGATTGAGATTGCAATTGAAGACTTGGCACGCCGTGGGGAAGTCGATGGTCGCATTCTTCGTCTCCCCGGTATTGTCGCTCGACCACGCGAACCAAACGGACTGAGATCCGCATTTATGAGCGACCTGCTGCATTCGTATGCCGCAGGTGATTCGTACGTCTGCCCTGTCTCACCCCAAGCCACTGCATGGTGGATGTCAGCTCGTTGTTGCGTAGAAAACCTGCTGCATGCAGCAGAGCTCAAGAACTTGGGAAACGATCGGGTTTGGCAATTGCCGGTACTACAGCTCTCTATAGCCCAAGTCCTCGACGCGCTCGCAGCTCTTTTCGGTGAGGCAAATGGCGAAAAAATCGAATTCAAACCCGACACTCAGCTGGAGGGTTTGTTTGGGAGCTTACCCCCACTTCGAACGCCACGAGCTCGCGCAATGGGGTTTCGTCATGATGGTTCCCCTGCCACATTGCTGCGCAATGCACTGAGCAACTTGCCAGGTCTGACTCGATCAACAAAACCAAAATCAGGAGTTGCTGTTCATGAACCTCAGTAAGTGTCGCATGCTTGATTTGTCGGTCTGCCTGGACAACAACCCCTACACAGATCCTCCGCCCCTCTTACCCAAGATCGATTACATAGATCATCAGGAAGGCTGGCCCGAGATGGCTGCAATGTTCCCGGGTCTGCGTAAAGAAGACCTACCTGGTAACGAATCATGGGCCGCTGAACGGCTCAGTATCACTACACATAGTGGTACTCACATGGATGCACCCTGGCACTACGCATCCACAACGGATGGTGGGAAACCGGCATTTGGTATCGACGAGTTGCCACTAGAATGGTGTCTGCAGCCAGGCGTAAAGCTCGACTTTCGACACCTGCCCGATGGACACGTGGTTACAGCAACGGAACTGGAAGCTGAGCTCCAGCGTATCAATCATGAATTGAGTCCCTTGGAAATCGTCCTGATTAACACGCGAGCCGGAAGTCTGTTTGGGCAGCCTGGCTACCTCGACGCGGGTGTTGGGATGGGGCGTGAGGCAACAATGTATCTCTTAGAGCGCGGCGTGCGAGTCGTTGGCACAGACGCTTGGAGCTGGGATGCCCCCTTCAAATACACGAGGGAGAGATTCGCTGAGTCGGGTGACGCGTCGATCATTTGGGAAGGACATAAAGCTGGCCGCGACATCGGTTACGGTCAAATGGAAAAGCTGGCTAACTTGGAGCAACTTCCCCCATCAGGCTTCTGGGTTTCATGCTTTCCCTACAAGATTCGACATGCTTCTGCGGGTTTTGTCCGTGCCGTAGCTATATTTGAATGACTCGGTAAGACAAATTTAACTCGGCTTGGTATGGGTGATGCCGGCTGTCGTACTACCAGGGTCTTAATAATTTGGCCATGGAAATCATCAAATGAACTTAGCGCTGGAGGCTGCTTATCTTGTAGGCAATCTAAGAGCTATTCGGCGTTGGTAGTGCCAAGCTTAATCAGCCTTGAACCCCGAAAGCGCATACAAAAAAGGGCCCTCAATGGGCCCTTTTGTACTCAAACCAAGATCACTTGGTCAGCCAGGGCTCCACCGTATCGGCACCGTACTGTGCTTTCCACTCTTTCAGCGTCTTGTGATTGCCGCCTTTGGTTTCGACTACTTCGCCGGTGTGCGGTTTCTTATAGACCTTCACTTGGCGAGGTTTGCGAGTGCTGACACTTTAAGGTTAGCCGAGTAAAACGCTCCATACTTACCAGCGAACACTGAGCATTCAAGTTCGATGGTAAAACACCCTGTGGAGCGTAACTCTATCTCCCACCCTCGGCTAACTCGTTCGGGCAGGGTTACTACCTGCGAACAGATCCTGACTCAAATCACCGTGACAGCCGCATTCAACATCAACACCACAATCAAACCGATCACGGCTACGATGGATTGAACCACTGAAATGGTCTTGGTGGCTTCGCCCATAGTCATGCCGAAGGACTCCTTGACCATCCAGAAGCCCGCATGGTTCGCATAGTTGAAGAACAGCGAGCCGCAGCCTATGGACAAGGCAAGCAGAGGCAGGTTGAGGCTAGGATCAGCACCTGCAAGCGGCGCAAGCAAGCCAGCAGCACCAACGATACCTACAGTGGCAGAACCGGTAGATACCGAGAGCAACATCGCGATCAACCAACCCAAGATCAGAGGAGGGAACGCAGACTGCTGAGTCAGGTGCACGATGGCATCGCCCACCTTGGCGCTTGTCAGCAGCTCCTGAAAGGCACCACCGCCGGCGATGATCATGATGATTGAGGCGATTGGCTTGAGACTCTTGCCCAGGGATTCGCGCAATTGCCCCGCATCGCCGCCCCGCGCGAGTACCAGACTTGCCCCTGCGAACAGCACGCCCAGGAGCATGGCGATCAGGGGATTACCCAAGAAACTAGCCATGTTCAGGATCGCATTGCCCTTGGGTAATACCATCTCAGCGACGGCATGAATCAGCATCAGGATCGCCGGTAGCAAGGCTGCCAGCACGCCAAGGAATACGCTGGTGCGTGGTTGATCGTCGGCTTTTTCAGCCAAGGTGAACTGATCTAGCAAAACCTGATCGGGCCGAGTGCTCATGCGCGGCGAAATGAATGCGCCATAAAGCGGGCCGCCTAAAATCATTGCAGGAATAGCCGCAAGGAAGCCATAGAGCATTGTGGGCCCAACCGAGGTTTTGAGCGCGGCGATGGCCGTCAAGGGGCCAGGGTGCGGCGGTACCATCCCGTGCATGGCAGCAAGTGCCGCAATCACCGGAACACCCACATACACATACGCTGAACCTTTGAAGCGAGCCTGGCTTTCCAGCTTTCGCGCCACGCTGAATATCAGCGGCAGCATGATCACCAAGCCCACCTCGAAAAACATGGGAATGCCAATTACAAATGCAACCATCATCATGGCCCAAGGGATCATCCGATCCGATGTTCGCTTGAGAATGACCTCGGCAATCTGCTCTGTTACGCCTGCGTCAGCAAGAATTTTGCCTAGCATCGCTCCAAGCGCGATTACGACCCCTACTGCCCCCAGTGTCTTACCGGCGCCGGTGATCACGTGGGAGACGATGGATTCCGGCTCCATACCGGTTGCAAAGCCAACGCCCACGGAAACCACTAGCAAGGCCAGGAGCGGGTGCATTTTGAGACGCGACACGATGAGCCCCACCAGCACCAGGACACTCACCAATGCGGTCAGTAAGAGGTCTATATCTAAGGGAGTCATGAAAGGATCTCGGCTGGGCTGGCGCACAAACTGCGCTCAGATTTGAAAGAGAAGTTTGAAACCGTAACGCCTGTCGGTGCACGCGATAAACCAAACATCGATTGGGTGCTTTCAACTTCGGCATTGGATGACGTGTTCATGGAACCTACTCTCTTGTAATTGGAATATGCTGCTACTACACAGAACTTCTCGGTGAGGCACGATAGGTTTACTGCAACGTCGCACGTCGAACGTTCTGTAGGTATTCATTTAAATGGGTGAGATGAATGGACATCTGCGAATGCAGGCGTAAGTCTCAGCTTTTGCCTTTTGCAAAACCGAATAACCTTCGAGGGACTTGCACCAGCAGCGAATAGCTAACCTGCGTCGAACACTCCAGGGCTTTTAACTGATCGACTACGGTGTGGAAACCGATGCTTTGCTCATGCTGCGTATGCGGCCAGTCGCTGCCCCACACCAACTGGCGAAGGCCGAAACTTTGTTCCAGCAGCGGTAATGCCATTCGAGCGAAATTGATGTTCTGTTGCGGCGTACCTCCCAAACGATAGATTCCCGATACCTTCATCCAGATCGAACCTTTCGATCCCAACTCCAGTAACTCGCAAAACCCCGGCTGATCGACGCCCGAATTGGCATCCGGCCGACCAAAGTGATCAATCACCAACTTCAAACCGAACGGCGTCAATTGATGGATCAGTCCAGGCAGATCCTTTACCTCCCGATGCAACTCGACATGCCAGTCAAGATCAGCAATGTGGCTAAAAAACTCTCTCCAGACACTGTTACGAAAATCAGGTAACGCCTTACCTATCAGGTTCAAGCGAACGCCAACTACGCCCAGGCGATCCATGTCATTCAACATGGCGCGACTGACGCCTGGTTCCAGCACAACCACGCCTCGCAACTGATCCGGCGCTTGCCTCAACGCCGCCAGCAAGTAGCTATTGTCGGTACCAAGAAAGCTCGGTTGCACCAATACGCCATGACTCAGACCATGAGCGTGCAAGTGCGTCAGATACTGCTCAAGCGTGGCGTCGTAATCAGGGGTATAGCGCCGTGCACCGACCAAATTTAGATCACGGCTAAACACATGAGCATGGGAGTCGATGCCGGTGATCGGCGTAGAACAGGTGTCAGTCATAGCGTTCATCTATAGAAGGTAAAGGGCATCAGGCCCGCGCACTCTCATTGCCGTTGACCGTTGCTGGCACCGATGCACTCGAAGCTTCGAGGCTGCGTCCACGGGTTTCCGGCAGGCAAAGTGCCGCGATCACCGCTACGCCATAGGCAATCCCCGCGTCGATACCAATCGCAGACCCAAGGGACATGGAGTCGCTCATGTGACCGACCAGGAACGGGAACACCGCTGAAAGTACTCGGCCAAAGTTGTAGCAGAAGCCCACACCGGCACCGCGCACATCCGCCGGGTACAGCTCGTTGAACAGTGCGCCAAGGCTCGCGGGAATACCGGCCGCGAAAAAGCCGAGCGGGAACCCCAGGAAAAGCATCTGTGTATTGGTCAGCGGCAGGAACACATAACTCTGCACAGTGACGACACAGCAAAGCGCGAACAGCACGATGTTTTTGCGTCGGCCAATACGGTCGATCAAAAAGCCGCTGACTACACACCCACACCAGAACGCGAAGATGATCACCGCCAGGTAGCCGCCAGAGTTCAGTACGGACAGATTGCGTTCAGTCTTGAGGAACGTTGGCAGCCAGGTCATCACCGCGTGGTAACCACCGTGCGCACCCAGCCCCAACAGGCCACCGAACAGCGTTACGCGGATCAAATCGGGGCGGAAGATGCCGGCCAAGGATTTGAAAAAACTTTGCGGGATGACGTTTTCTTTTTGCAGACGCTGGAAGCTGTCGGGCTCCTCGACATTGCGACGCACCCAGATAATCAGGAACGACGGTAGCAGCCCGACCAGGAACATCACGCGCCACGCCATGTCCTGCGGCACGAAGGAGTAAATCAGTGTGAACACGCCTACGGCCAGCCCCCAACCCACGGCCCAGGCACTTTGTACGGTGCCCATCACTTTGCCGCGATACTGCGGATTGATGGTTTCGGCCATCAATACTGCACCTGCTGCCCACTCGCCGCCGATGCCGAAACCCTGGAGCGCCTTGACGATCAAGAGCTGGTTGAAGCCGCTCACAAACGCGGAGAGAAAGGTAAAAAAGGAGAACCACAAAATCATCCACTGCAGCGTACGTACCCGGCCGTAGCGGTCGGACAACGTCCCCCCTACCCAGCCACCGATGGCTGAAGTGACCAGAGTCACTCCGCTTATCAGCCCCGCGTCGCCCTTGGTCAGGGCAAAGGCGGCAATCAAAGCCGGAATCGCCAGGCCAAACATTTGTACTTCCAGTGCGTCGAGCGACCATCCGCCGAAGCAGGCCCAAAACGTTTTGCGCTCCCGAGGAGTGACTTGGCGATACCAGCTAAACATGATTCTTATCCTTATAGGTGGAACGGGAAACAACCGAGAACAAACCGCGCCGCTACAGGCCAGTCATGGCAATCAAAACAATGAAATCAGCAACGACCGAGTCGTCGCTGAGTGATCCGCTACCCAGGCACAGGGTTAGCGAATATCCACGCTGTAGCGGAAGTGCTCGGCATGCCCACGTGAGCGACGCCACTCCAGCGGTGTACCGGCGTAATCGCGCGCCAGACGCTCGATTACCACCACCGGACTATTGATCGGGACTTGCAGTAATCGCGCATGCACGTCATTCACAGATTCAGCGGTCAGTGTTTCTTCGGCATAGGCGACGACCTGCCCGCAAACTTCTTCGTAGATCGGATAAAGCAGTGGCCCTTTACGGCTCAGGTCGATCTCCAGCAGCGGCTGGAAGCGGTTGCGCGGCAGCCAGATTTCTTCGGCGAGCACCGGCTGAACATCAAGTAGACGAACCCGGACTATACGAATGACCGGCGACTCGACAGGCAGGCCCAACGCCTGGGCCACCGCCGAGGGCGCGGCCACCGGCTCGATGGACAGGATGCGACTCTCCGGCACCTGGCGTTCGCCGGAGGCAGTTTGAAAACGGAAAAAACGAAACAGTGACGATTGAAACTGCGGCCGGCGAATGAAAGTGCCTCGACCTTGCTGTCGCTCCAGAATGCCCTCGCTGACCAGCGCGTCGACCGCTTTGCGCACGGTGCCCGTGGACAGTTGGTATTCCGCTGAAAGCGCGGCTTCTGTGGGAATGGCCTCTCCCGGACGCCAGCGATTGTTGGCGATTTGCTCTGCCAGGTGGTCACGCAGGCGTTGGTAAAGCGGCAGGCGAACATCACTGGATAGAGAATTCATCGACTTTATTCACCTTGTTGTCTAGTCATCTATATGAATCTTGCGGCGAGTATTTCCCCAGACGACTTGGCTGTCAAGGAGGGGCACGTATCCCTGCTGATGAATGGTGAACCATCGCCCAGGCAAGCCTACGTCAAGCCAGCTCTGTGATTCGCAATGTCGACGTTCCCAATCCCTTCAAAATCCCAAGCAGATTTTCATGTAGTGAAATGCAATTAACTATGGGCAATAAAAAGGGCCCTTTCAGGGCCCTCTTGTACTCAAACCAAAATCACTTGGTCAGCCAGGACTCAACAGTCGCGGAGCCGTGCTCAGCTTTCCATTCCTTCAAAGTCTTGTGGTTGCCACCTTTGGTCTCGACCAGTTCGCCGGTATGCGGGTTTTTATAAAATTTTACCTGGCGCGGCTTGCGGCTGCCGGCTTTAGATTCGGCTACTGGAGCGCGACGGCCAGACTTCGGATCTAGCAGGTTGATCACGTTCGGCAAGCTGTATCCGTACTCGGCCAGCAATGCGCGCAGCTTCGTTTCAAATTCGATTTCTTTCTTGAGGCCAGCATCACCTTTCAGCGCTTCGAGAGCTTGAAGCTGCTCGGCGAGGTGCTTTTCGAGCTGGCGGAATTCTGCGAGCTTGGACATGGTATATCTCTATGTAGTTAGTCACCTAACAATACACCAAAAACTGCATTTTCAGCCTGGGGTCAGCATCACCAATCAAACAAAAAAGTGTCATTCGCGCTTACCTTTTAAAAAAGGACGACCTTGCACTCTCCAAGCGGATCGTGAAGATATGCGACGTAAAGCGAGTCGAGACAGATCTCCCCATTAGCACAAAGTACTTTTGCCAGCATAAACAACATTATGAGCTACTATTTAGGCTCACCTCAGTGCTGCGGAATGGAATATGGACATCAAAATTTCGAATTGCAATAACATCGATACTGGCTCGCTTCATATTTCTCCAGGCAAGCTTAATATAAAGTATGCAACCAACGGAACAGGAAAAAGCACAATAGCAAAAGCACTATCGCTTTCCATACATGACAGACTATCCGAAACTAACAAACTATCCGAACTTACATCATTCAAAAACTCAGGAAAAACAGATCTAGCTCCAAAGATCGAAGGAGCTGAAGAAACCAACAAACTTAGAATCTTTGATGAGTCATATATTAATGATTTTGTCTTCCAGGCGGACGAGCTTGTGAAAGGCAGTTTTGACATCTTTGTCAGAGACAAGGATTACGATGCTGGGATGGATGAAATAAAAAATCTAGCTAGCGAAATGAAGGATATGCTAGGAGCAGATCCAGAAATTGAAACACTAATTACAGATTTGCTTGAACTTTCCAGCGCATTTGGAAAGCCCGTAAAAAACGGTTTTCATGCTTCGAGCAATGTGGCTAAAGCGCTAAAAAACGGTAATAAAGTGGAGTCCATTCCGGCCGGCTTAGAGAAATTTACGACCTTGATTCAACATGAACAGAATTACAAGTGGATAAAATGGCAACAAGAAGGCAAGCCTTTTTTAGAAATTTCATCAGATTGCCCATACTGCACACACGACGTTAAAGACACATTGGAAGTAATAACGAAGGTAACAGAGTCGTACGATTCAAAATCCATTGAAAGCTTAGCCAAAACCATTGCTACATTTTCAAAGCTCAACAAATACTTCTCAACCGACACCCGCAATAGCATCGACAGCTTCATAAAAAACATAGAAGGATATACGGATGAGCAAGCTGCGTATATTCGCGAAGTATGGGATCAAATTGATCGCCTATCGAACAGCCTGACAAAGGCTAAAAATCTGGGATTTTCATCACTTAAAAACGTTGAAACTATGATTGACGAGCTTAAAAATCATAAAATTCAACTTGAACTTTACGTCCATCTAAACTCAGAAAGTACAGCTGAAAAAGTTGAAATAGTAAACAATGGGATTAATGCTCTTCTTGAGAAAGCAGGAAAACTCCAAGGAAGCGTAGTAAAACAGAAAAAATTAATAGAAAAACTAATTAGAAATAACGGCATTGGCATCAATGAGTTTTTGCGGAATGCAGGGTATAGCTATTCCGTTATGCTCGTGGGGGATGGCGAAAACTACAAACTTAAATTGATACATAATTCAGTAGAAGGGGAAATAGCCAATGTACGATCCCACCTTAGCTATGGTGAGCGCAATGCATTCTCATTAGTTCTATTTATGTATGACTGCCTAAAAAGCGAAGCTGACCTGATTATTCTTGACGACCCTATTTCGTCCTTCGATAAAAACAAGAAATACGCAATAGTAGACGCGCTGTTTCGCAAAGAAAATTCATTCAGAGGAAAAACAGTTCTTTTCCTCACTCACGATTTTGAACCTGTCGTGGACATGATGCTTCATCACCCAGATCGCTTCATAAAACCAGCTGTTTATTTTCTCGAAAACAATCAAGGTCAACTGAGCGAAAGCATAATTGACAGAGCAGACATTCAGACATTCATTGAAATTGCGATGACCAACTCGCGAACAGATTTCCATAAAATAAACCGCCTTGTTTATTTGCGTCGTTATTACGAAATCACGGAAAACAAACAATTTAGCTTCGACATACTTTCCAGCCTTTTCCACAAAAGATCAAAGCCATCGAAAAAAGATCAAGACGGTGGCTTTATTGAGTTAACAGACAGTGAATTAGAGGAAGGCACTCAGCACATTTGTAAATTCGTAGAGAGCTTTGAATACAGCAGACTTATTACGCTAGTACAAAACGATAACGAACTCAAAAAACTATATTTCGACTCTAAAAACAACTATGAAAAACTTCACCTTTACAGAATGCTTTTTGATGGCAAAGCCAAGGATATAGAATCCGACGTAATTCGAAAATTTATCAATGAAGCGTTCCATATTGAAAATAATTACATATACCAGCTTAACCCTTCTCAGTTCCAGCTTGTGCCGCAATATGTTATAGATGAATGCGACACATTCGTTGAAAACCTTTAGCCCTATCTCTAACCTATACTCATAATTTTTCAATTTTTTTAAAAAGGGCGGTTAAATCTTTGACACGCCCTTTTTAGTGAAAATCTAAAATCAAAGGATAGCCTGTTTACCACAAGCGAACTAACGGTATTTCTGGGATTCCATGCAAGGGAAAAACTACTTACAAAAAACAGTCCATAGCTGATCAACCCTTGTAGTGAAACTCTGGCTCATCATCTCCCGCCGCATTCCCCAATCCGGATCTGTTGGCACGCTCGCAAGACGCATCGTCCCCCTGCCCCATCGACCATTGATGGCATCCAATACACCCATTACCTTTTCGGTTGCAGCCGGTTGAGAGGTCGAAAAGAGATCTTCCGTGTACTCACCTTTCTGGCAAAGGCTGACTAAAAGCACCTCAGCTTTGCTGTATTTGAAGCCTGGTCGAAAGACTCGATCCACCGCTTCTATGGCAGCCTTTGTCATCAACCGGACATCGTCAGTTGGATACGGCAATTCGACCAGGACTCCATTGGCGTATTTGGCTTCCTCCGGATTGAACATGCCAGTGCGGATAGACACGCGTATTTTCTTGCACAATGACTTCTGAGCCCTGAGCTTCTCCGTGGCCCGCATCATGTAGGTCGCGACGGCCTCTTTGATTGGTGCAATGTCGGTGAGACGCTTGCCGAACATCCTGCTGCAGCAAATCTCTTGCTTCGGTGGGTCTGGCTCATCGAGCTCCAGGCATGGCGTGCCGGCCAACTCACGGGCAGTCTTCTCGATCACCACGCTGAATTTTTTGCGCAACATCCAGGGATCGGTTTTGGAGAGATCCCAAGCTGTCTTGATGCCCATACCCTCCAAGTGCAAAGTCATCTTCCGCCCTACTCCCCAAACATCCGAGACCGAGCATTTCTTCAGCACCCAATCGCGCTTGATTTGGTCACGAAGATCGACCACTCCACCACTCTGCGCTTGCCATTTTTTGGCTGCGTGGTTGGCGAGCTTGCTGAGGGTTTTCGTACCAGCGATCCCGACACCGACTGGGATGCCAGTGCTCTTGTAAACCTGCGCACGAATCCGACGCCCGAGCGCCTCCAGATCACCTGGTACACCAGCTAAATCCGCGAAAGCTTCATCGATGCTATAGACCTCCACTGCAGGCACCAGCGACTCAATCACAGTCATCACACGCTCGCTCATATCGCCATACAGCGCGTAATTAGATGAGAAGGCCACAATGCCGTGCTGCTTGAGTTTGTGCTTAATCTGGAAGTACGGCTCACCCATTTTCACGAACGGCTTACGCCCGCCTGATCCTGATTCGTGCCGCCGCCGGTTTTGGCAAGACCACGTTGATGCAGCAATTGCGCGAGCAGTATGTGACCGGCGGCAAGGGGACGCTGTGGATCAACCTGGAGCCCGCCGACAACGACCCGCAACGCTTCGTCAATCTGCTGGACAACGGCTTGCGCGACTTGCTGCAAACAGGTCCGGACATCGAACAGCGAAGTGGCCAGGATTTGCTGGAAGATGTTTCGTTCAGTGCCCTGCCGTTCGCCGTTCTGCTGGACGAAGTCGAAGTGCTCCAGAATCCCGACGTGCTCGATTTTCTCCAGCAGTTCATTGAGCACCTGCCGTCGGGAAGTGTCGTGGTCATGGCTTCGCGTTCCACACCCGGCATTGGCCTGGGGCGAATTCGTGCCCGCGGCCAGTTGCTGGAAATTCGCCCCGGCGACCTGCGATTCACCCCCGATGAAGCCATGGCGTTCATCCGCGACAAGCGACAAATCCCGTTGCAGGACGACGAACTGGCGATTCTGTACCGGCGCACGGAAGGCTGGATCGCCGGGCTCTATCTGGCCAGTCTGTCGCTCAAGGATCGGGACGATCACGCGGCGTTCATCGCCTCTTTTTCCGGTTCCAACCTGGAATTGGCCGAATACCTGACCGAAGACATCCTGGCCCGCCAGACCGAGGACTGCCGGGTGTTCCTGATGCAAACCAGTGTCCTTGAGCAATTTTGCGTACCGCTTTGCGAAGCGGTCACCGGGCGCAGTGACAGTCGCGCGATGATCGATCACCTGGACCGGACCCATCTATTCCTGGTACCGGTCGACAGCCAGCAGCAATGGTTCCGTTATCACCATCTGTTTGCCAGTTTTCTGCGCCACGCACTGGATCGCCTGTATCCGGGCATGGCGAGCACGCTTCACGAAACCGCCGCACGCTGGTTTTTCGATGCCGGGCAACCCATCCCGGCGATCGAGCACCTGTTCAGTGCCGGGCTGCTCGAGCAGGCCGCCGACGAACTCAATACCCACCTGGACACGCTGATCGAGAGTGGCCGTACGCGGTTATTGCTGCGTTGGCTGGATCGTATTGGCGAAGAGACTCGTGATCGTTATCCCAGGCTCAGCCAGGCCTATGCCTGGCTGCTGGTTTCCACCACGCGCCTGAAGGATGCCATGCACGTTGCCGAACGCCTTGAGCGCCACTCGGGGCCTGACTATGCGTATGTCACCGAGGCCCTGCATTGCCTGCATCTGGGGGTCACGGATCAGGCGGAAGCCTGTTGCCGCATGGGTGTTGAAGTGCTGGCGCGCATACCGGCCGAAGAAACCCATCTGTACACGGTGTTGGCCAGTTCGGTGGCGATGAACATGGTCGCCAGTGGTCGCTACGATGAAGCACGCAACCTGCTCTCCAAAGCGCTGCAGCGCGATCCCAGGATTCAGTCGAGTTTTCTGCGCCATACCTACAGCGCCAACGAAAGCATCCTCGACCTGATCCAGGGGCGCCTGAGCAATGCCCTGGTGCGTATGCAGAGCACACCGTACCGTGCGCAAAATGACGGCCAGCGAAAACCCCACGAAGCCAAGCTGTCGATGGACATTCTCCATGGCCTGCTGCTGTACGAGACCGGCGCCTTCGAAGACGCAGAGAAAATCCTCCGGCGTTGCCTGTTCTTCGCCAAACACGTCGCCTCCCCCGAGAACCAGATCGTCACCCATGTGCTGACCGCGCGAATCGCCTATGGCCATGGCGATCGCACCACCTGGATGCGCTGTCTGGTGGAACTGGAGCAAATCGGTCGCCAGGTCGGTTCACGTCGCGTGGAGTGCTCGGCGTGGCTGGAGCGCGCGCGCGTGGCACTGCTTGAGCAACGCCCTGACATCGCCGTGCAATCGCTGCACGCGGCAGACCTTGCCGGCGACTGGGACCGACCGGACTTCATCCGTTTTGCCAACGACGTGGACACTCCGAGCATTGCCCGTCAGCGCCTGCGCATCGCCCAGGGTGAAGGTGTGGCGGCGGTCAAGGCCTTGCGGGCGGCAATCGAGCACGCCAGGCAGTGGCAGCACCGGCGTCGTGAATTGAAACTGCATATCCTTTTGGCGATGGCATTGGACAGCCTCCAGCAACCGCAGGAAGCGTTCCAGGCGCTCAATGACGCGTTGCACCTGGCCAGTCACGACAACTTCCTTGCGACGTTCATCGAAGAAGGCGATCGCCTGGCCGGTCTGCTGCAGCGCTGGGCAACGACCGGCAAGCCGCGCTGCAAGGAACTGGGGATCGCCCCCGGGTTTGTCGATGACCTGTTGCAACGCCTGGGAGTCGGGGATGCCAACACGGATGCCATGGGTCACGACAACGGTGCTCATCAGATGCTGACCGTGCGCGAATATCAGATCCTGCAATTGCTGGCCGCCGGGCACCGCAACCGGGAGATCGCTGAAAAGGTGTTTCTTTCCGAGTTCACGGTGAAATCGCACCTGCAGAAAATCTACGCCAAGCTGGATGCCAATGGGCGCACGGAAACCCTGGCGATTGCCCGGGCGCGTGGCTGGATTACCTGATCAACTTGTGGCACCTGCAGGAGCAAAGCTTGCTCGCGATGGAAGTTAACCCAATGCGGGCTATCTGAATGACCGCGTTGCCTGGACGTTTTTCGCGAGCAAGCTTCGCTCCTGCAGGTTGATTGGCCTCAGCCTTCTTCCATCATCGCGCTGTAGGCCTGCAAGTGATGGTCGTCATCGCCAAACTGCCGGGCAACCATCAGCAAATGCTTGGCGTGATGGGAAAGCACATACTCCCAGGTCAGGCCGATCCCGCCGTGCAGTTGAATACCCTGATCAGCGACAAACCGCGCCGCACGACTAACGATGTACTTGGCCGCCGCCAGCGTACGGCTGCGTTCCGGATTGTCCGGCTCATCCGCCACACAAGCGGCGAGCAGGGTCATGGACGTCGCCTGGTCCAGTTCGATGTGCATGTCCACCATCCGGTGCTGCAAGGCCTGGAACTTGCCAATGGCCTGGCCGAACTGTTTGCGGGTCTTCAGGTAGTCGAGCGTCAGTGCACAGGTGGCCTCAAGGCTGCCGACGGCTTCCGCGCACTGCGCAGCGATCGCGCGGCCTTGCTGATAACGCAAGGCATCCAGGGCCTGGCCGTGAGTACCCAGCACCGCGGCACCGCTGACGAAGACATCGTCCAGGTACAGGTCACACGCCCTGCGGCCATCCATCGTCGGGTACTCGCGCATGCGGATGCCCGGGGTGGACGGGTCGAGCAGAAAGAGGCTGATACCTGCTTCGTCACGATCCTCACCGGCCACCCGCGCCGACACCAGAATCAGACCGGCACTTTGTCCGCTCACGACCACCGACTTGTGTCCATTGAGCAACCAGCCACCGTTGACTGCCAGCGCGCGAGTCTGCACATCGTGCAATTGATAGTGACTTTGCGGCTCTTCGACAGCGACCGCCAATTGCAACTCGGCACTGGCCACTTGCGGCAGCAGTTCGTTCTTTTGCAAGTCGCTGCCCAACTGATCAATCAAGCCACCGGCGAAAATCACTGATTGCAGGAACGGCTCCAGGCACAAACCGCGCCCCAGTTCCCTTGCAACCACCATCACCTCCACGCCGCTGCCGCCGAACCCGCCGAATTGCTCGGCGAATGGCACCGACGTCAGGCCCAGCTCACCGAGTTGCTGCCAGAACCCGGTGCTGAAGCCCTTGGCGCTCTCGCGAAACTGCTCGCGCTGCTCGAAACCATAGGTATCGCGAACCAGTCGGGCAGCCGTGTCTTGCAGCATTTGCTGCTCTTGGGAAAGTTTGAAGTCCATGGTCTGCCCCTTAGAGTTCGAGAATCATCTTGGCGATGATGTTTTTCTGGATTTCAGTGGAACCGCCATACACCGAGGCTTTACGCATATCCAGGTACTGGCAGGTCGACGCGTTGCTGTATTCGCTGTGCAGCAGCTCGCCCTCATGGTCATGACCCAGCTCGTCCTTGAGAAACGGATTGGCGTAGGCGCCGACGGCTTTGGTCAGCAGGTAAGTGATGGTCTGGCGGATCTCGGTGCCCTTGATTTTCAGGATCGAACTTTCCGAGCCAGGCACACCGCCCTCCCGGGCGGACGCCAGGATGCGCAGGTTGCTCATGCCGATGGCCATCAGCTGGATTTCCACATCGGCGATCTGCGCACGAAAGTACGGGTCTTCGATCAGCGGCTTGCCGTTGCGTCGCTCGGACCGGGCGACCTGCTTGAGGCGTGACAACATGGCCTTGGCGATGCCGATTCCGGCAATCGTCGTGCGCTCATGGGTCAGCAGGTACTTGGCGCATGTCCAGCCCTCGTTTTCCCGTCCGACCAGGTTCCGAACCGGGACGCGCACATTGTCGAGGAACACTTCATTGACGTAATGACCGCCGTCCAGGGTGATGATCGGTCGGACGGTGATGCCGGGGCTTTTCATATCGATCAGCAGGAAGGAAATACCCCGCTGCTGCTGCGCTTCGGGATCGGTGCGCACCAGGCAGAACATCCAGTCGGCCATATGCCCGGTGGAGGTCCAGGTCTTCTGGCCATTGACCACGTATTCGTCGCCCTCACGTACCGCGCGCGTGCGCAGGCTCGCCAGATCGGAACCGGCGCCGGGCTCGGAATAGCCCTGGCACCACCAGTCGTCACAGTTGAGAATGCGCGGCAGGTAATGGGCCTTTTGTTCGTCGGTGCCGAACTTGATGATCACGGGGCCGACCATGTTGACGCCGAAGGGCACGATCCGTGGCGCACCGGCGACCGAGCATTCCTCGTCGAAAATGTGCTTCTGCACAGCGCTCCAGCCGGTACCGCCCTGCTCCACCGGCCAGCTTGCCGCCAGCCAGCCCTTATCGTTAAGGGTGCGCATCCACCGCACCTGATCGGCCTTGCTCACCGATTTGCCCTGATTGATTCGCGAGGCAATGGCGGCCGGCAGGTTGTCCTTGAGAAACCCCCGGACTTCTTCACGAAACGCCACTTCATCGGGGCTGAAATGAATATCCATCTAGTACCTCAACTGTAAGTCGCCAGCCTGGGCCGGTCTTGTTTTTGTGAACACATCGGGCGCCGTCACTGGTCGAAGACAATCACCGAGCGGGCCAGCTCGCCACGGCGCAGCTCATCGAAGGCCTCGTTGATCTGCTCCAGCTTGATGCGCTGGGAGATCATTTCGTCGAGTTTGAGCCGGCCCTGCATGTAGAAATCGGTCAGGCGCGGCAGGTCGACCGGGAAGCGGTTGGAACCCATGAACGAGCCCTGGATGCGCCGCTCGTGCAGCAGCGCCAGGGGGTCGAGTTCGAGCTTTACGCCGGGCTTGATCATGCCGATGACCGTGGCGGTGCCCCCGCGAGCCAGCATCCCGAAGGCCTGTTCGGCGGTTTGCTTGAGGCCGATGCACTCGAACGCGTGATGCACCCCGCCCCGGCTCAGCTCCAGTACTTGCGCGACCGCGTCGCCGTCTTTGGCATTGACCACGTCGGTGGCACCGAACTGCCGGGCCAGTTCCAGTTTCGAGTCGAGCATGTCGATCGCGATGATCCGACCGGCACCGGCCAGCGCCGCGCCGTTGATGGTCGACAGGCCGATTCCGCCACAGCCGATCACCGCCACGGTTTCACCCGGACGCACCTTGGCGGTGTTGAACACCGCGCCGGTGCCGGTGGTGACCGCGCAGCCGAGCAATGCCGCGCGATCCAGTGGCATGTCGCGGCGAATGGCAACCAGCGCGTTCTCATGCACCAGCATCTGCTCGGCGTAGGCCGACAGGTTGATGAACTGGGTCATCGGTTTCTGGATGTAGGTCAGGCGTGGTTCTTCATCCGCGCCGCGCTTGGTGTCCGGTGATACGCACAGCGACAGGTGCCCGGTGACGCAATGCTCGCAGTGCCCGCAATAGGCCGACAGGCACGTCACAACGTGGTCGCCCGGCTTGACGGTACGAACCTCGGAGCCCACTTGCTCGACAATGCCGGACGCTTCGTGCCCCAGTACCACCGGCATCGGATACGGATAGGCGCCATCGACGAAATGCAGGTCGGAATGGCAAACGCCCACGGCGACGGTACGCACCAGAACTTCCCGGGGGCCGGGCTTGCTGATACCGACTTCTTCGATGGTCAGTGGTTTTCCGGGGGCGTGGAGTACGGCAGCTTTCATGTTTTTATTCTCTTTATTAGAAGCGGGATTGAGCCGGCAAAGGCAGATGGATCGAGTGCACCCGCCGAGCCGGTGAATGACTTAGCGCTTGATCATCGAACCGACGATCTGGCGTACCTGGGCGCTATACGGAGGGCGCATCACGTCCGGCCCGTCGACGCCGCGAAAGACCGATTTGCCATGACTGAACGTGCGGAAGCCGTCAAAGCCGTGGTAGCAGCCCATGCCGCTGTTGCCGACACCGCCGAACGGCAAGGTCTCGACACCGCCATGTCGCAATACGTCGTTGAGCGTCACGCCACCGGAGGTCGTGCGGTTGAGCACAAAGGACTCTTCGGCCGCGTCATTGCCGAAGTAGTACAGGCCCAGTGGACGCGGGCGCGAGTTGATGTAGCCGACCACCTCGGCGAAGGAGCTGTAGGGTTTGAACGGCAACAGCGGGCCGAAGATTTCGTCCTGCATCACTTGCAGTTGATCGCCGGGATCGCGCAACAGAGTCGGCACCATCTTGTGGAACGGCTGGCCGTCGAAGTCTTCGTCTGCGGGGTTCAGCTCGATCAACTCGACCCCCGCCGCGCGTGCTTCATTCAAATAACCGTGCAGACGCTCAAAGTGCCGGGCATTGATGACCGAGGTGTAATCCGGGTTGTCGAGCAGCGTGGGGTACAAGGTGGCGACCGCTTCCCGGACCGCCGCGACAAACGCCTCCTGTTGCTCTTCGGGTACGAACACATAGTCCGGCGCCAGGCAAATCTGCCCGGCGTTGTGCAGCTTGCCGGCAATGATTTTGCTGACCGCCGCCTTCATGTCCGCGGTGCGAGAGATGATGGTCGGCGACTTGCCGCCAAGCTCCAGCGTTACCGGTACCAGGTTTTCCGCAGCGGCGTGCATGACGTGCTTGCCGATGCTGCTGGCGCCGGTGAACAGCAGATGATCGAAGGGCTGGCGGCAGAACGCTTGGCCGACGTCGGGGCCGCCGGTGATGATCGCGACTTCATCCTCTGCGTAGACTTCGCGGACGATGCGCTGCAGCAACGCAGAGGTGTTCGGGTTGAACTCCGAAACCTTGATCATCACCCGGTTCCCGGCCGCCAGGGCACCCGCTAAGCCGTTGAACACCATGTTTCCCGGAAAATTCCACGCGGTGAGAATGCCCACCACACCCAACGGCTGATACTGCACCCAGGCTTCGCCGCGATCACTGGTTCGTGGTTCCGGCTGCATCCATTGCGCGATATTGGCCCTGGTGTACTTCAAGGAGGCCAGTGGCCCCAGCACATCCACCAGACGAGTGAAGTCATGGCTGCGATGGCCGAAGTCATCGTTCAGGGCCTGGACGATTTCGTCCTGGTAATCCACCAGCAGGCCGATGGCCCGGTCGATCAACTCACAACGCTGCTCGGCCGTCCACGGCTCCTGCGTCAGGCAGGCGGCACGCTGCTTGTCGAGGATGACGCGAATGTCGGCGGCAATCAGGTTTTCATTGGCACTCATAGTGTTCGGACTTCCATGCAATGGTAGGCGGTTCGGGAGCTGCCAATCGGGTGTCGGGCCGTTACACTCAACGGCTCGAACCACAATCGGGTATCGCTCATGACGGTCGATACTAGAAAGGGCCGCCCCGGCACGACGACAACCAAAGGTAGGATGCATGGAAGGTTTTGAACGTAGTTCCAACGAACCAGCACAGGGAGCAAAGCCGCCGATTCGCGCGGGCAAGTTCCTCGCGCCGGCCAGCCCGCCGGGGCAGTTGGAGCGTTCGGCCCTGCTTGCCCGGCTGGACCAGCATGAAGGTGTGCGCCTGATCCTGATCAGCGCTTGCGCCGGGTATGGCAAGAGCACGCTGTTGCAGCAATACCGCGAACGCTATCTCGGCAAGGGGCACCGTGTGCTGTGGTGCAATCTGGACACGCTGGACAACGATCCGCTGCGCCTGGCCCTTGTACTGTTTGTCGGCCTGGGTGACTTGGGCGTGGTCGACGCAAGCGATATTCCGGCCACGGACAGCAGCCCTGCACAACTGGAGCATTGTCTGCTGGAACAGGTCGCCGCGAGCAGCGCTCCGTTCACCTTGCTGCTGGATGAGTTCGAAGCCCTGCACAACCCGCCGGCATTGCAACTATTCCAGCGGCTGCTCAACGTCTTGCCCCCTCACTCGACCCTGGTGATCGCCACCCGTACAACACCGGCGATCAATCTTGGACGGTTGCGCGCCCGGGGTGAGTTGCTGGAAATCGGCACCGAAGAACTGCGTCTGAGCGCTGAGGAAGCGGCTTGCTATCTCAAGGAAAAACGTCAACTGTCCCTCGGCGCAACCGAGATCGCTCACCTGCACCAGCGCACTGAAGGCTGGATCACCGGCCTTTACCTGGCCTCATTGTCGTTGCAACGGCACAGCGACCCGGCGGCATTCATTGCCTCGTTCAATGGTTGCAACCCGGCGCTGGCGGAGTATCTGGCTGAGGATGTGTTGGCCAGGCAAACCGGGGAATGTCAGCAGTTCCTGTTGCAAACCGGCATTCTGGAGCAGTTTTGCCCGGCCCTGTGCGATGCCGTCACCGGCCGCACTGACAGCAAGGCCGTGCTCGAATCACTGGAGCGATCCCACCTGTTCGTGAGCGCCACCGATAACGAACGCCAATGGTTCCGCTATCACCCTTTGTTCGCCGACTTCCTGGTGCAAACACTCAAGCAACGGCACCCCGACACGTTCGAGCAACTGAATCAGCAGGCGGCACGCTGGTACTTCGCCAGCGGCCACCCGGTCGATGCGCTCGAGCATCTGTTTGCCGCCCATGCCGAAGAGGAAGCCGCCACACAGCTTGAGCTTCATGTCGACACGCTGGTCGAGCATGGTCATGCCAGTTTGCTGATGCGCTGGCTCTCGCGAATTCCCGCTGACATTCGTGACCGCCACACCGGCCTGGGCATTGCCTACGCCTGGGCACTGCTCCATGCGCGACGTTACAAGGAAGCGCTGCAAGCGCTGGAAAACCCGGCATTGGCGGGGGAGCATCACTATGTTCATCCACTGTTGCTGCTGATCGGCGATCGCGTCGAAGAAGCGCGGCTTGCCAGCGCCGACATGTTGCGCAATCTCACCCCTGAAGACCAAACCGGGTATCGGGTGACTGCGCTGGTTCACGCCACCTGCCTGGTCTACACCGCACGCTATGACGAAGCCCGGCAATTGCTCGGCAGCGACGGCATACGCCAGGCGCAGCGCGAATCGTCATACCTGCGCGATGTAGTCGATTCACTGGAGGCCCTGCTCGATCTGGCCCAGGGGCAACTGGACAGTGCCCTGGCCCGGGTGTACACCGCCGTGCGCCGCAGTCGTGATCAACTCACCGGCACGCTGCCAGTGGGTTTTCCGGTGCTGCAAACCACGCATTGCACGCTGCTCTACGAAGCCGATGCGATGGATGAGGCCAAACAGCAGCTCAGCAAATTGCTGCCCTATGCCCGGGACCACGCCGCGCCGTACTCGCTGATCACCACCCATGTCTTGCTCGCGCGCATCGCTTACCTGAGCGGTGACCGCCCCGCCTGGTTGCGTTATCTGGCCGACCTCGACCAGTTGGGGCAGGTGGTCGGTTCATCGCGCATCCTCTGCTCCACCTGGCTGGAGCGGGCGCGAGTCGCCACGCTGGAGAACCGGTTGGACACGGCCGATCACGCGATGCGTGCCGCCGAGCAACTGCGCGACTGGGAACAACCGGGCGTGACATTGAGCGCCAATGATGTCGACACCCCCTTCACTGCCCGTCAGCGCCTGAGCATTGCCAAAGGCGACGCCGGCTGCATCGAGCCATTGCGCCAGGCCATCGAAGAAGCACTGAAACGCCACCAGCATCGCCTCGCACTCAAGCTGCGCCTGTTGCTCACGCTGGCGCTCGATGGCGGGAAGATGCACAAAGAGGCGCTGGAACAATTGACCCTGGCCCTGCGCTTCGCCAGCCACGTTGGCTTCATCCGCACCTTTCTCGACGAGGGCGTGCCCATGATGGCCGTGCTGGAGCGATGGTCGGTGACCTTTCATGGTCAGGAAGAAGCCTTGGGCATTCGCACGGGCTTTGTCGCCCTGTTGCTGCAAGGCAACCGCAACAGTGGCAAGGCCGAAACCGCGAATGACGTTGAGCCGCAGACCCGTCTTTCCACCCGTGAACTGCAAGTGGTGCGGTTGTTGGCGTTGGGTTATCGCAACCGTGAAATTGCCGAAAAGATGTTTCTCTCCGAGCTGACCGTGAAATCGCACCTTCGCAAGATCAACACCAAGCTCGGCGCCGGTGGCCGCACCGAAGCGGTGTCTATTGCACGGTCACTCGGCTTGCTGGACTGAGGATCAGCCTTGTGCAGGCGGCACGGATGCCAATGCATGTTCGATGAACGTCAGCAATTGCGTACGCAACAACTTCAGATCAATGCCTGCGGGGTCCAGCAGAAATTGCAGCATCATTCCGCGCAGCGTGCCGAGGATCAGCAAGGCACTGGCCAGTGGGTCCACCTTGGCGCGAATCTCACCCGTTTCGATACCTTCGCGAATGTAGCCGGCCAGGTGTTCCATGACCGAGTGGTTGTATTCGGCGAGGATCTGCACGGTTTCCGAGTCCTGAGTCACCGCTTCGGACAACAGCGCCAGTAGCGCACGGGTATTGACCCAGTCACCGTCAGGGCGCGACAGGTAAATGCCGACGAACCCCTTCAGTGCGTCCAGTCCTGGCCGCCATTGCGGTGAACGGGCCTGGACCAGCTCCATGAACGTGGCATTGACGAAACTCGCCAGGGCACGCAGCAGTCCAGCCTTGTTGCCGAAATGATGGGTGGCCAGTCCACGGCTGTAGCCCGCCTCTTCGCCCACCTCGGACAACGTCATCCCCACCCAGCCCTTGCGCGCAACAATTTGCCGTGCGGCGATCAACAAGCGTTGTTCCGCCTCGGCGCGGCGTTCGAGCTGGGTCCGACGCGCGGTTGGCTGGGCGGGTTTCTCAACGGGTTCCATCGGGCAATTCCTTACTGGCCTGTGAATCTGGAGGTTGGACATGGCGACACCCGGCGCGGATGCGGCGATCACTTCGACCCATTCGAAGGCCAACCGGGCGCGGCATGGTAACCGAATTTCCCGCGCCCTGATTACGGGGTCGTTGGCCATTCATACATTGGCGGCTCCTTGTGCAGGAACCTCGCCGTCGCTGCATGGAAATAGGCTGACGTCATCGCCAGGGTCTGTGCGCTGGCCTCTGCATCCAGTTGTGCCTGGAGCGTGCTTTCAAAGGTGCGGCCCAGCAGACGCTTGCTCATGCCGAACGCGGTGGGCGACATGTTGCCCATGCTGCGAGCGATTTCCCGGGCCCGATCGAGAAATGCTTCAGGTGGATGGGTTTCCAGGACGATGCCAAGGGCCAGCGCGTCCTGTGCTGACAGCTCACGTGCGCAGTAGATGATTTCCTTGGCTTTCTGATAACCGACAATCCGTGGCAGCGTGTAGCTCGCCCCCATATCCGCGACGGCGCCAATGCGTGCGAACGCCATGCAAAAGCGGGCCCGCTCGGATGCGATCACAAAATCGGCGGCAAGGGCCAAACTGAAGCCGGCGCCGAAGGCGACTCCATCGACAGCTGCGATAACCGGGCGGTCGAACTCCATCAGCGAAACAAGAACCCGGTTGGCGTCGGTCATCGTCGCCTGCCGCGCACTGGCCTCGACTTCGCCGCCCATGTTGTTGATGTCGCCACCGGAACAAAAATCGCTGCCCGCTCCCGTCAAGAGCAATGCCTTGACTTGAGGGTTACTGCGCAGTTGATTGAGTGCGTCACCCAACTGCTCGAATACCTGCCTGTTCAGCGCGTTTTTTCGCTCCGGACGCGACAGGGTCAATGTGGCCAGCCCTTCTTCCATGCTCAGCAAAACGGATGTCGACATAACATTTGCACCCCGATAACTGACTTGATTCCAGAGATGATCCAGCCTATTGACCCGAAAAGACGGGCAATCGCCGTTCGGTCATGGCACTGATGCCTTCGGCGAAATCGGCACTGACGATCTGCCACTCCTGCTCGCTGGCTTCCCGGTCGATGATGCGGTCGACCGCGTCGGCCAGCCCCATGCGCAGGGTTTCGCGGCTGGACATGACGGCCAGCGGCGCGGAGGCGGCGATTTCTTCGGCCAGTTCCCGAGCGGCCTGACGTTCCTGCCCCGGCTCAGCCAGCACGTCGGCAAGTCCTATGCGTACGGCCTCGCGGCCATCGATGCGCCGGCCGGTGGCAATCAGCAACGACGCCATTTGCGGGCCGACCAGGCGCGGCAGAGTGACCGACATACCGAAGCCCTGATGAATACCAAGGCGGTTGAAGTTGGCGCAAAAGCGTGCCTTTTCGCTGGTCACACGGAAATCCGCCACCAGGGCCAGGCCCAGTCCACCGCCAATCGCGGCCCCTTCCACCACGCAGATCAGCGGCTTGCGGGTGCGGAACAGTTTCACCGCGTTCTTGTACACCCGGCGCGGGTATTGCGGATCACGCTGGTCAGCACCGGAGAAGTCCGCACCGGCACAGAACACCTTGCCTTCGGCTTGCAGGATGACCACACGGCACTGCGCCATTTCATCGAGATATTCGAGCATGGTGACCAGGTCCCGGATCAGTTCGGCGTCGAAAAAATTCAAGGGTGGCCGGCTGAAACCCAGCGTTGCGACATGTCCTTGCATGTCCAGGGTGAGGCCGCGGCCGGGAATAAACAGGGTGTTTGCAGACATAAAAGCTCCATCAGTGAATTGGAAAAACGCAGGCGGCCGCTACTTGAAGGCTGTCAGGGTTGCTGATAGCTTATTTACTTGTTGTCCGTTCAGCAAGTTGCAAAATACCGCTTCCTCCCTCCATTACAAGAGCAATAAAAACATGCAGGCACTCGATATTCGTCCCTGTCGCCTGGACGCCAGTACACAAGCCTTGCGCACAGAGGTTCGCGAATTTCTCGCCGATGCGTTGAGCGACCTCCCCGCCCATGAGCGCGCGAAGAACTGGAACGGCGCCGATCCCGAGTTCAGCCGCAAGTTGGGCGCCCGGGGCTGGCTGGGCATGACCTGGCCAAAACGCTACGGTGGCCATGAGCGCAGCGCCCTGGAGCGCTACGTGGTGCTGGAAGAATTATTGGCCGCTGACGCACCGGTGAACGCGCACTGGATCGCCGAGCGTCAGTCCGGCCCATTGCTGATGAAATTCTCTCCCGAGGTTTTGGCACCGCGCCTCCTGCCCGCCGTGGCCCGGGGGGAAATCATGATTTGCATCGGCATGAGCGAGCCGGATGTCGGTTCGGACCTTGCCTCGGTGCGTACCCGCGCCGTGAAGGCCGATGGCGGCTGGATCGTCAACGGCAGCAAGGTCTGGACCACCGGCGCGCATCGCAGTCATTACATGGTCACCTTGCTGCGCACCGGCCCGAAGGAAGAAAGCAACCGCCATGCCGGCTTGTCGCAGTTGCTGGTCGACCTGAAGGCGCCCGGTGTCACCGTGCGACCGATCTACAACATGCTCGGCGAGCACGATTTCAACGAAGTCTTTCTCGACAACGTATTCGTCCCTGACGACTTCGTCATCGGCCAATTGGGCGATGGCTGGAAACAGGTTGGCGCGGAACTCGCCCTGGAGCGCAGCGGCCCGGAACGCTATCTCAGTTGCACCCAGCTCTACCTTGAAATGCTCGACGCCGCCGACCCGCAAGACTCGCGGCACACCGTCAGCCTCGGGCGCGTCGCCGCGCGCTACGCCGTGTTGCGGCAAATGTCGCTGGGTGTCGCCGGCATGCTGGCCCGGGGTGAAAACCCCGCGACTCCAGCAGCCCTGGTGAAAGACCAGGGCGCCCTGCTCGAGCAATCACTGCCCGATCTTGCCCACGATCTGTTCGGGGGCACTCGCCAGCCGGGCTCCAGACTCGACCAGGTGATGCGTTACCTGACCCAAACCGCGCCATCGTTCTCGCTACGTGGCGGCACCCGCGAAATTCTTCGCGGCATCATTGCCAGAGGATTAGGACTGCGATGAACCAGGCACTCAAAGATCAAGGCGTGAACGACAGCGCCCCCTCGGAACTGCAATCGATGATTGCCGACAGCGTCGAACGCCTGTTCGCCGGGCGAATCACCACCGATGTCCTGACACGCTTCGATGCCGGCCAGGCGGCCACCGAGCTATGGCAGCAGGTGGTGGACAACGGACTGCCCGGCGCACTGGTGTCTGAAGAGGCTGGCGGCAGCGGCGCCACCTGGCTGGAAGTCAGCCCGGTACTGCGGGCCATCGGTTACTGGAAAGCCCCGCTGCCCTTGAGCGAAACCATGCTCGCTGCCTGGTTGCTGGCTGCGGCAAATCTGGAGGTGCCCGAAGGTCCGATCACGTTGATCCAGGCCGGGCGTCTGGGCGATCTCGAATTGGGCGAGGACGGTCGTCTCAATGGCAACGCGATCAACGTGCCCTGGGCGCGCACCTGCCAGTGGGCTGTGGTCGCCGCTTCGGCAAACCGCCTGGCGCTGGTCGACCTGCGACAGGACGGCGTCCGCCTGGAGGCTGGCAGCAACTTTGCCGGCGAGGAACGCAATGTGGTGCATTTCGCGGCGACGCCGGTTCATGCGCTGGGGCAATTGCAACTGGCGGATGTGGCGGAGCCGGTCTGGCTGTTCGGTGCGTTGATTCGCGCCAGCATGTTGGTCGGGACCCTGGAATCTAGCCTTGATCAGGCCGTGGGGTACGCCAACGAGCGTGTGCAGTTCGGCAAGGCCATCGGCAAGTTCCAGGCAATACAGCAGCAACTCGCGCAAATGGCGGGTGCCATCGGGGCTGCGCGAACCGCGATACAAGTGGCCCTGCAGAGTGCCTGCCAGATCATGACGGCCGAACCGGGTAGCGAAAGCACGCTGCTGTTCGACGTGGCAGTGGCCAAGGTCTGTGCCGGCGAAGCCGCGACCCTGGCGGCTTCAGTCGCGCATCAGGTGCACGGTGCGATCGGGTTTACCCACGAACACACCCTGCACTTCGCCACTCGCCGCCTGTGGTCCTGGCGAGATGAATTCGGCAGCGATGCGCAATGGGCGGAAGTCCTCGGTCTGTCGGCGATCGCCGCAGGCAGCACAGGGTTCTGGAGGGGGCTGACGGCACGCAGGTTTTAACCTGCTCGTCGTCAGCCCCTGACAGGCAAACAAGGACAAGGATGTCCCGGGTGCACAAATCACCCGGCTACACTGATTCGATACATTGGCGCGCCGAGACTTCGACCATGGCAACCAAAACCGCAATCGTATTCGCTGGCGGTGGCAGCCTGGGGGCTGTCCAGGTGGGCATGTTGAAGGCCCTGGTCGAAGCCGATGTTCGATTCGACCTGGTGGTCGGCGCTTCGGTCGGCGCCATCAACGGTGCTTACTTTGCGTCACGGCCCGATGCAGCTGGCGTCGAGGCACTCGCCGGTTTCTGGCGCGGTTTGCGCAAAACCGACATTTTCCCCCTGTCCTGGCTCGATACCTGTAGAGGACTGCTCAAGCAGCGTGGTTTTCTGTTGCAGCCATCCGCCTTGAACCGGCTGCTGGAGCAGGCGCTGCCCATAACGCGTATCGAGGATGCGGTGTTGCCGCTGCACATTGTCACCACCGATTTGCTCAGCGGCGCCGAGACCGTTCTGTCCAGTGGCAAAATCGGCAAGGCGTTGCTGGCCAGCGCCGCCATTCCACTGGTATTTCCCAGTGTGCAAATTGGCGATCAGTTCCTGATTGACGGGGGCGTGGCCAGCAATACCCCCATTTCAACCGCCGTCGCCCTGGGAGCCACCGACATCGTGGTCGTCCCCACCGGGATGAGTTGCGCCCTGCCCCAACCGCCCCGGGGCTTGATCGCCCTGGCATTGCATACCGTCAACCTGATGAGCATGCGCCAGTTGGTGAGCGACATTGAACACTTCCGCACCCTCGCCAACCTGCATATCGTCCCGCCTTTGTGTCCCGTGGACGTATCGGTGTTCAACTTTGCCCAGACCGAGTCCCTGCTGCAGCGTGCCCATGAACAGACCCTGCGCTGGCTGGCCCGAGGCGGGCTGGAACGCACCAAGGTACCGGGCGCCCTGACGGTGCACTCCCATGGCCATGAGCATTAAGTGCCGCGAGGCACTTGCAGGTAGCCATCATAAGCTGTGACGATATCGACTTTTTTCTCCAAGCCTTGGCAAGTGTGCTTGCCGTCCAGGAAATACGGACCGACTGATGATTAAAAATGCACCGCAAGCGCTCTATCGGCGCGCGAAGGATTTCGTGCAGGGCCAGCTTCGCGCGGGCGTTTGGAAACCCGGGGACCTGATCCCTTCCGAGCATCGGTTGGTCGAGGAACTGGGCATGTCGCGCATGACCATCAACCGTGCCTTGCGTGAACTGACCGAAGAAGGCCATCTGGTGCGAATCTCGGGCGTTGGGACCTTCGTCGCCGAAAGCAAGCCGCAATCCAACCTGCTGCGAATCACCAACATCGCCGACGAGATCATCGCTCGGGGCCACACTTACACGTGCAAGGTCCTGCACCTGGGGCGCGAAGTCGCCTCGATGCCCGTAGCGGCTGCATTGTCGCTGCCGACCGGTGCTTCGGTTTTTCACGTGATCTGTGTGCACAGCGAAGAAGGCATTCCGGTGCAGCTCGAGGATCGCTACGTCAATCCCGAGATGATTCCCGATTTTCTCCAGCAGGAATTTGGCGAAAACCTGCAACCGGCCATGTACCTGTTGCAGGTGCTGCGGCCCGATGAGATGGAGCATATCGTCGAGGCCAGCCACCCAAGCAGCGACGAAAGCAAATACCTGCAAATCGATATCAACGAACCTTGCCTGGTGCTCATGCGCCGCACCTGGAACCAGAGCAAGATCGTGACCTACGTGCGCCTGATCCACCCCTCCTCCCGCTATCGCCTGGGCAGCCGCCTGCCGGTCGGGGCGCACAGGGACAACTGATCGTTTCAGCGTGACTCACCGATACCCGGCCCGTGGCGGGTCTTGAGCGGCTCCTATACTGCTTGGACCACCCTGCCCTCAGACACTGTCGTCTGACAGCCTGAAAAGGAGACGCCAACGTGAGTACCCCGAAGCTGCACCCTGTGCTGGACAATGCTGCACCGGACAAAGGTTTTGAACCTGCCGCCGCGAACTTCACCGGCGGCACCCTGCAATGCCTGTGTGCAAACGACAAGGTCGAGGTCAGGGTCGACGCGCAAACCCTGCATAACCATGCGTGCGGCTGCAGCAAATGCTGGAAGCCACAAGGGGCGATATTCGCCGTGATTGCCGTGGTGCCCCGTGACAAGGTCAGCGTCACCGCCCATGGCGAAAAACTGGAAATTGTCGACGCCTCCGCGACCATCCAGCGCCACGCCTGCAAGCAATGCCACGCCCATCTCTTCGGGCGGATCGAGAACAAGGATCATGCGTTCTACGGCCTGGACTTCGTGCACACCGAGCTGTCGCCTCAGCGTGGCTGGTGCGCACCGGGTTTCGCGGCGTTCGTGTCGTCGATTATCGAAACCGGCACGCCACCGGCGCAGATGAAGGCCATCCGCGAACGGCTGCGTGCTATCGGCCTTGAACCCTATGACTGCCTGTCCCCGGATTTGATGGACGCACTGGCGACCCATGTCGCCAGGCAGAGAGGCCTGTTGCCAGGCGCTTGAAACCTGCCCTTGAGTTACAGGTGGCGAGGGGATTCCTCCCCTCGCCACAGGCATGCGTCCGGCTTAACGAACCGTCGATTCGCCCATCACCCGCGCCGCCTGCCCCGCCACTGGCTTGACCCACAGCCGGTAAGCGAGCACCAGCAAGGCAATCCACACACACCCGACGATCAAGGCTGCCTGAGTATCCGGGAAGTAACCCAATACGCCGAAGATGAAGGCCATGAAGACAATCGCGGCCATCGGCGCATAAGGCCAGAACGGCACTGGAAACTTCAGCTGTGCGACCTGTTCGGCGCTCATCGAGCGACGCATGGCCACCTGGGTCAGCAGGATCATCAGCCACACCCAAACGGTGGCGAAGGTCGCGATCGACGCGATCAGGACGAACACGTTTTCCGGGATCAGGTAGTTCAGCAGCACGCCACCGAGCAAGGCGGCGCTCATCACCACCACGGTCATCCATGGCACGCCATGGCGCGACAACTGCCCGAAGGCCTTCGGCGCGTGACCTTGCCGCGACAGGCCGAACAACATGCGCCCGGCACCGAAGATGTCGCTGTTGATCGCCGAGATCGCCGAGGAAATCACCACGATGTTGAGGATGGTCGCCGCCGAGCTGATGCCCAGGTTGTCGAAAATCTGCACGAAAGGACTGCCGTTGCTACCGATTTGCTGCCACGGGAAGATCGACATCAGCACAAACAGGGTCAGGACGTAGAACAGCAGGATCCGCAGGGGAACCGCGTTGATCGCTTTTGGCAGTACATGCTGCGGGTCCTTCGCTTCACCGGCGGTCACGCCGATGATCTCGATGCCGCCGAACGCAAACATCACCACCGCGAACGAAGCGATCAGGCCGCCCACGCCGTTGGGCATGAAGCCGCCCTGGGTCCACAGGTTGCTGATCCCCGTCACATGTCCGGTGGTTGAACTGCCAATGCCGAACGCCATGATGCCGAAGCCGCCGAGGATCATCGCGATAATCGCGCCGACCTTGAGCAGTGACATCCAGAACTCCATTTCACCGAAGACCTTCACGGTGCACAGGTTCAGGCCGCCGATCACGAAGACGATGCCGAGCACCCAGATCCAGCGCGCCACTTCCGGAAACCAGAAGCCCATATAGATGCCGAAGGCCGTCACGTCGGCCAGGCCGACGATGACCATCTCGAACGCATAGGTCCAACCGAGAATAAAGCCGGCCATCGGCCCCAGGTAGGTGCTGGCGTACTGGCCGAAGGAACCCGCGACCGGGTTGTGCACCGCCATTTCACCGAGGGCGCGCATGACCATGTACACCGCCGCGCCACCGATCAGATAGGCCAGCAGCACCGCCGGGCCAGCCATCTGGATCGCAGAGGCCGAACCGTAGAACAGCCCGGTGCCGATGGCCGACCCCAACGCCATGAAGCGGATATGCCGAGCCGACAGCCCGCGTTTCAAACCTGTTGCTTGCGCTTGCATTTCGCTTTCCTGATTATTTTTGTCGGGCGAAAAGCCGCACACAGCCTGTCAGACAGACCGTGCACGGAAATGGGAGGTGCCGGGAGCCGGGCTCCCGGCCAAGACGCCTGCTTAGAGGCTTGGCAGCAGACGCGCCGGTACCAGCTCGTTCAGGCAACGGGAGGCCAGCAGTTCGCTCGCGGCATTGATGTCCGGGGCGAAGAAACGGTCTTTTTCGTAGTGGGCGACTTTGTCACGCAGGGTGGTACGTGCCAGTTCCAGCTTGGCCGAGGTCTTCAGGCCTTCGCGCAGGTCCAGACCCTGGCAGGCGGCAAGCCATTCCACGGCCAGAATGCCACGGGTATTTTCGGCCATTTCCCACAGGCGCTTGCCGGCAGCCGGAGCCATGGACACGTGGTCTTCCTGGTTGGCGGAGGTCGGCAGGCTGTCCACCGAGTGCGGATGGGACAGCGCCTTGTTCTCGCTGGCCAGCGCCGCAGCAGTCACCTGGGCGATCATGAAACCGGAGTTCACGCCGCCATTGGCCACCAGGAACGGCGGCAGTTGCGACATGTGCTTGTCCATCATCAGCGAGATGCGACGCTCGCTGAGGGAGCCGATTTCGGCGATGGCCAGCGCCATGTTGTCGGCGGCCATGGCCACCGGCTCGGCGTGGAAGTTACCACCGGAAATCACATCGCCTTCAGCGGCGAACACCAGCGGGTTGTCGGACACGGCGTTGGCTTCGATCACCAGTACTTCGGCAGCGTGGCGGAACTGGGTCAGGCAGGCGCCCATTACTTGAGGCTGGCAGCGCAGGGAGTACGGATCCTGCACCTTCTCGCAGTTCTGGTGGGAATCGGAGACTTCACTGCGCTCGCCCAGCAGGTCGCGGTAAGCGGCAGCGGTGTCGATCTGACCTTTTTGACCACGAGCGGCGTGGATGCGCGCGTCGAACGGCGAACGCGAACCCAGTACCGCTTCAACGGTCAGGCCGCCTACAGCCAGGGCGCCGGCGAACAGGTCTTCGCCTTCGAACATTCCGCGCAGGGCGAATGCGGTGGACACCTGGGTGCCGTTGAGCAGCGCCAGGCCTTCCTTGGCCGCCAGGGTCAAAGGTTCCAGACCGGCCACAGCCAGGGCTTCGGTAGCCGGCAGCCATTGGCCCTTGTAGCGGGCCTTGCCTTCGCCCAGCAGCACCAGCGACATGTGCGCCAGAGGAGCGAGGTCGCCGGAGGCGCCTACAGAACCTTTCAACGGAATGTGCGGGTAAACCTCGGCGTTGATCAGCGAGATCAGCGCATCGATGACTTTGCGGCGGATGCCGGAGAAACCACGGCTCAGGCTGTTGACCTTGAGCACCATGATCAGGCGGCACAGTGCGTCGCTGATCGGCTCGCCGACACCGGCGGCGTGGGACAGCACCAGCGAACGCTGCAGGTTTTCCAGGTCGGCGCTGGCGATGCGAGTGGATGCCAGCAGGCCGAAACCGGTGTTGATGCCGTAGGCGGTGCGGTTTTCGGCGAGGATCTGTTCCACGCAGGCGACGCTGGCTTCGATCTGGGCCGAGGCGCTGTTGTCGAGGGTCAATTTCACTGGCTGCTGGTACACAGCGCGCAGTTGGGCAAGGCTCAGTTGGCCGGGAATCAGGTTCAATGCAGTCATGTTCAAGCTCCTTAAGCCTGGATAATCATTTATTCCTTGTAGGAGCTGAGCTTGCTCGCGATGAGGCCGGCAAATTCAACATATGCGTTGGCTGACACACCGCCATCGCGAGCAAGCTTTGCTCCTACAGGTTTTGCTTTGTTATTTGCCGGTAATCATCGGCAGGTTCAGCCCTTGTTCCTTGGCGCAGTCGATGGCGATCTGGTAACCGGCATCGGCATGACGCATGACGCCGGTGGCCGGGTCGTTGTGCAGCACGCGAGCGATGCGCTCGGCCGCTTCGTCAGTACCGTCGCAGACGATCACCATGCCCGAGTGCTGGGAGAAGCCCATGCCAACGCCGCCGCCGTGGTGCAGGGACACCCAGGTCGCGCCGCTCGCGGTGTTGAGCAGGGCGTTGAGCAATGGCCAGTCGGACACGGCGTCGGAACCGTCCTGCATCGATTCGGTTTCGCGGTTCGGGCTGGAGACCGAGCCGGAGTCCAGGTGGTCGCGACCGATCACGATCGGTGCCGACAGCTCGCCGCTGCGGACCATTTCGTTGAACGCCAGGCCCAGCTTGGCGCGCAGGCCCAGGCCGACCCAGCAGATACGCGCCGGCAGGCCCTGGAAGCTGATGCGCTCGCGGGCCATGTCCAGCCAGTTGTGCAGGTGGGCGTCGTCCGGGATCAGTTCCTTGACCTTGGCGTCGGTCTTGTAGATGTCTTCAGCGTTGCCCGACAGTGCCGCCCAGCGGAACGGGCCGATGCCACGGCAGAACAGTGGACGGATGTAGGCCGGTACGAAGCCTGGGAAATCGAAAGCGTTTTCCACGCCCTCTTCCTGGGCCATCTGACGGATGTTGTTGCCGTAGTCGAAGGTCGGCACGCCCATTTTCTGGAAGTCGAGCATGGCTTTGACGTGCACGGCCATCGATTGCTTGGCGGCTTTCACCACGGCAGCCGGCTCGGTCTTGGCGCGAGCGCGGTATTCGTCCCAGGTCCAGCCGGCTGGCAGGTAGCCGTTCAACGGGTCGTGGGCGCTGGTCTGGTCGGTGACCATGTCCGGACGCACGCCGCGACGCACCAGTTCCGGGAGGATTTCAGCGGCGTTGCCGCACAGGGCGATGGAGATCGCCTTGCCTTCCTTGGTGTATTTCTCGATGCGAGCCAGGGCGTCGTCCAGATCCTTGGCTTGCTCGTCGACGTAGCGGGTTTTCAGACGGAAATCGATGCTGATCTGCTGGCATTCGATGTTCAGCGAGCAAGCGCCAGCCAGAGTTGCAGCCAGAGGCTGGGCGCCGCCCATGCCACCGAGGCCTGCGGTCAGGACCCACTTGCCGGTCAGGTTGTCGTTGTAGTGCTGGCGACCGGCTTCGACGAAGGTTTCGTAGGTGCCCTGGACGATGCCCTGGCTGCCGATGTAGATCCAGCTGCCGGCGGTCATCTGGCCGTACATGGCCAGGCCCTTGGCGTCCAGTTCGTTGAAGTGTTCCCAAGTGGCCCAGTGCGGCACCAGGTTGGAGTTGGCGATCAGCACGCGCGGGGCGTTGCTGTGGGTCTTGAACACGCCGACCGGCTTGCCGGATTGCACCAGCAGGGTCTCGTCGTCGTTCAGGTTGGTCAGGCTCTCGACGATCTTGTCGTAGCACTCCCAGTTACGCGCGGCACGGCCGATGCCGCCGTAGACCACCAGTTCCTTTGGATTCTCGGCCACTTCAGGGTCGAGGTTGTTCATCAGCATGCGCAGCGGCGCTTCGGTCAGCCAGCTTTTGGCGGTCAGCTTGTTGCCGCGCGGGGCACGGATTTCAACGTCACGGTGCTTGGTAACTTGGGCGGGGGTTGGCTTGCTCACCGGGAATCCTCTTGTTTTGGCCTGTCGGGGTGGTTTGTTGATACAGCGGATGTATAAATACAATCATGTATATACAAGCTTAATCAAGTGAATTTTTCACCGAGTCTGTTTTTAGGTCGTCGCGGGTGAAATGACTGGATATACGGATGAATCTGAACGCCGAATAAACCTGTAGGAGCGAGCATGCTTGCGATGGACGTCAACGATAACGCTGGCAGCCTGACGCCCCGCGTTGCTCTGTCGTTCATCGCGAGCATGCTCGCTCCTACAGGGGATTGATCGCGCTCTTCGGGGTTACTTCAGGTTACCGCTGAGGAACTGCTGCAGGCGTTCGCTCTTGGGGTTGCCCAATACATCCTCGGGCGCGCCCTGCTCTTCCACGCGCCCCTGGTGCAGGAACAACACCTGGTTCGACACCTTGCGGGCAAAGCTCATTTCGTGGGTGACCATGATCATGGTGCGCCCTTCTTCGGCCAGCCCTTGTATGACCTTGAGCACCTCACCCACCAGCTCCGGGTCCAGCGCCGAGGTCGGTTCATCGAACAGCATGATCTCCGGCTCCATGCTCAGCGCCCGGGCAATGGCGACGCGCTGCTGCTGGCCGCCAGACAGAAAGGCCGGGTATTGATCGGCCACCCGCGCCGGCAAGCCGACCTTGTCCAGATAACGCCGGGCGCGCTCCTCGGCGTCCTTCTTGCTGACCCCCAGCACCCGGCGCGGGGCCATGGTGATGTTCTCCAGCACCGTCATGTGGCTCCACAGGTTGAAATGCTGGAACACCATGGCCAGGCGGGTGCGCAGGCGTTGCAGTTCGTCGGCGTCGGCCACGCGCATGCCGTGCCGGTCGTGGACCATGCGAATCGGCTGGTTGTCCAGGCTCATGGCGCCGTCGTTGGGCGTTTCCAGGAAGTTGATGCAGCGCAAAAAGGTGCTCTTGCCCGAGCCACTGGCGCCGATCAGGCTGATCACGTCGCCGGTCTTGGCGCTCAGCGAGACGCCCTTGAGCACTTCATGGTTGCCGTAGCTTTTGTGCAGGTTTTCAACGGTCAGTTTGTACATGTGCAAGCCTCCTGAATTAATGAGCCGGGCCAAGGAAAGACAACCAGCGGCGTTCAGCCAGGCGGAACAGGCTGACCAGTGAGAAAGTGACTGCCAGGTAGATGGCGGCGGCAATACCGAACGACTGGAACGTCAGGAAGGTCGCCGAGTTGGCATCCCTGGCGACCTTGAGAATGTCCGGCACGGTGGCGGTGAAGGCCACGGTGGTCGAGTGCAGCATCAGGATCACTTCGTTGCTGTAATACGGCAACGAGCGGCGCAGCGCCGACGGCATGATCACGTAGGCATACAGCTTCCAGCCCCGCAGGCCATAGGCCTTGGCGGCCTCGATTTCGCCATGGTTCATGCTGCGGATCGCCCCGGCGAAAATCTCCGTGGTGTAGGCGCAGGTGTTCAGGGCGAAAGCGAGGATGGTGCAGTTCATGGCGTCGCGAAAGAACGCGTCAAGCATGGGCTGGGCCCGCACCGCCGCGATGCTGTAGATCCCGGTGTAGCAGATCAATAGCTGTATATACAGCGGTGTGCCGCGAAACAGGTAGGTGTAGAACTGCACCGGCCAGCGCACCCAGACGTTGCGAGACACCCGGGCAATCGACAGCGGCACCGACATCACGAAGCCGATGAAGATCGAGGCGCTGAGCAACCACAAGGTCATGGCCAGGCCGGTGATGTTCTGGCCGTCGTTATAGAGGAAGGGTTTCCAGTATTCCTGCAGTAGCTCGATCATCGTACGGCCTCACGGGTGCCTGCAGCGTAGTGGATCTCCAGCCGGCGCAGGACCTGGTTCGAAACGGTGGTGACCGCCAGATAGATCAGGGCCGCCAGCACCAGGAAGAAGAACAGTTGGTAGGAACTCTTGCCGGCGTCCTGGGCCACCTTGACCAGATCCGCCAGGCCGATGATCGACACCAGCGCGGTGGCCTTGAGGATGACCATCCAGTTATTGCCGATGCCCGGCAGCGCGAAGCGCATCATTTGCGGGAACACCACCAGGCGAAAGCGCTGGGCACGGGTCAGGCCGTAGGCGGTGGCGGCTTCCATCTGCCCCTTTGGCACGGCGAGGATGGCGCCGCGAAAGGTCTCGGTGAAATACGCCCCGTAGATGAAGCCCAGGGTAATCACCCCGGCGCTGAACGGGTCGATTTCGATGTAGTCCCAGCCCATCGCTTCGGTCAGTTGGGTCAGCCAGGTTTGCAGGCTGTAGAAGATCAGCAGCATCAGCACCAGGTCCGGCACCCCGCGGATCAGCGTGGTGTAGGCCTGCGCCGGCATGCGCAACAGCGCCGAGCGGGACAGCTTGGCGCTGGCACCGATCAGGCCCAGGCCCACACTCACCAGCAGGCACATGAAGGACAACTTGACCGTCATCCACGAGCCTTGCAGCAGCAACGGGCCAAAGCCCTTCAGGCTGAAGCCCGACAGCCCGAGAATCTGCAAAAGGTTATCCAGCATGGAGCACCTCCTTGATGCAGGAGGCAGAAACGCAAGGAGCTGAAGCGGAAAGGGTCAGAAAGGTTTTTTTCATTGTTGTTTTCCTGAAGACCAACATGAGCGCTTGTGGCGCACGGGTATGGTTCGTGGAGCCGATCAAGATGCACACACCTCGGACAAGGTCGCGGACAGACCCGTGAGTCGAGGTGTGCGGCCGACTCTAATGCAGCTATCTCTACTTGTACAGACAGGCATAAGCATTTGGTCGGAAGGTGCCATACGCCTCCCCTCGCAGAACCCATGCGCCAGTCGGCTACCCGTTGTTGATATCGAAGTCGAAGTACTTGGTCTGGATCTTTTCGTAGGTACCGTTGCGGTGAATCTCGGCCAGGGCCTCGTTGATGGCCTGCTTCAAATCGGTGTCTTCCTTGCGTAAGCCGATGGACGCACCCATTCCCAGGGTCTGGGTGTCGTGCACGGCCTCGCCGGCGAACGCGAAGTCACGACCCTGCTCGCTTTTCAGGAAGCTCATGTCCGCTTGCACCGTGTCCTGCAGAGTGGCATCCAGTCGCCCCGACAGCAGGTCCTGATACACCAGGTCCTGATTCTGGTAGGACAGGACGGTCACACCATTGGCCGCCCAATGAGTCTTGGCGAAGGCTTCCTGGGTCGAGCCCATCTCCACGCCGATACGCCGGCCCTTGAGCGACTCGATCACCGGCTGGATGTCCGTACCCTTCTTCGCCACCAGGCTGGAGGGGGTGTGGTAGATCTTGTCCGAGAAGTCGATCTGCTTCAGGCGCTTTTCGGTCACGCTCATCGACGACAGAATGCCGTCGAACTTCTTCGCTTTCAGGCCCGGGATGACGCTGTCCCAGGGGCTTTCCACCCATACGCATTTGGCTTTGAGCTGGGCACAGATGGCATTGCCGATGTCGATGTCAAAGCCCACCAGCGTACCGTCGGCCGCCTTCGACTCGAATGGCGCGTAGCTGGGGTCGACACCGAAGCGGATAACGGTCCAGTCCTTGGCGTATGCGCCGCCGGCGGCCAGAAAAAGGGCGAGCGAAAGGACGAGTTTGTTCATATGAAACTCCGAAGACAGGTTCATTAAAGGTCGCCAGCCGTGTTGTTCTCTTTGCGAGAGGCTGGCCGAGAGGAAATTCGCGACTAGGGTTGCGCCAGGTAACGCTCGACCAGACGCGCCCAGTAGGCGGCGCCGATCGGCAGGTTGCTGTCGTTGAAGTCATAGCCGGGGTTGTGGACCATGCAGCCGTCTTCACCGTCGCCATTGCCCAGGCGCAGGAAGCAACCCGGGCGGGCCTGCAGCATGTAGGCGAAGTCTTCGCTGCCCATCAGCAGGTCGGTGTGTGGCACCACCTTGTCGGGGCCGATCAGTTCCTGCGCCACCGCGATCGCGAATTCGGTTTCGCGATCACTGTTGATCACCACCGGGTAGCCCATGAGGTAGTCGATTTCGACCTCGGCGCCATAACTGGCGGCCTGCTGCTGTACCAGTTCGGTGATGCGCGCCTTGAGCAAGTCACGTACCTGGGCACTGAACGAGCGCACGCTCAATTCGAGCCTGGCGCTGCCTGGAATGACATTATTGGCGGTGCCAGCCTGCAAGACGCCAACCGTCACCACCGCCGGGTGTGTGGGGTCGACATTGCGCGCCACGATGGTTTGCAAGGCCATGACGATGCTCGAGGCCACCACCACCGGATCGACCGTCAGGTGTGGCCGTGCCGCGTGACCACCGTTGCCCTTGATGGTGATGTAGACGTTATCGCCCGCCGCCTGCAGCGGACCACGGCGAAACAACATCGTGCCAGCCGGTGCGCCCGGATGGTTGTGCAACCCGAACACCGCGTCACAGGGAAAGCGCTCGAACAGGCCGTCGTTGATCATGCTCAACGCACCGCTGTTGATGCCGTGTTCCTCCGCCGGCTGAAAGTACAGATGCACGGTGCCGGAGAAATTGCGCGTCTGCGAAAGGTAACGGGCGGCGCCCAGCAGCATAGTGGTGTGACCGTCATGGCCGCACGCATGCATCTTGCCGGGATGCTGGCTGGCGTAGGGCAAGCCGGTTTGCTCGAGAATCGGCAAGGCATCCATGTCGGCGCGAATCCCGATGCTGCGCGGGCCGTCACCGACAGTCAGAGAGCCGACCACCCCGGTTTGCCCGACAGCGGTGGTCACCGCATAACCCCACTCCTCCAATTTCCTTGCCACCAGGGCGGATGTTGCCTGTTCTTCGTAGGCCAGTTCGGGATGCTGGTGCAGGTGATGGCGTATCGCGCGTAGCTCTTGGGCCGATTCGGCGAGGTCCGCGACCTCGCAGTAACGTCGGGTAGTGTCCATATCGCTTGGCTTCTCTTTGTGGGTGCTCTTTGTTGTAAGCCGCCGCCGGGCGGGGTGTGAAGCCACAGTAGAGATTGCCGAGTGCTCTGAAAAGATCCTATTTTTTTTAGTATGATCAGTTTTTTTTATCATCACGCAGGCATGAGAACGCCATGAAAATTAATCAGCTCCAGGTGTTCGTGACCGTCGCCGAAGAAAAGAGCCTGCGCGCCGCCGCCCGCTGCCTGAACCTGACACAGCCCGCCGTCACCCGCAGTGTCCAGGAGCTGGAGAGCGATCTGGGCGTGGTCCTGATGACCCGCAACGTACAGGGCATCGAGCTGACCGAATACGGCATAGCCCTGCAAACCCGTGCCCAGCAGATACTCGAAGACCTGCGCCGTGCGCGGGAAGAACTCGATCAGATCAAGAACAACCTGCGCGGCAAGGTCAGGGTCAGCGCGACGTCGACCATTGCCTTGAGCCTGCTGCCAAAAGCATTGGAGCAATTCCAGAAGTCGGCTCCGGATGCCGAAATGACCTTCATGGAAGTCAAATTCCCCCTCGCGGCCCAGCACCTGCGGGATGGTTCGCTGGACTTTGCCGTCTCCCATGTACTGCCCGACATGCTGGGGGACGACCTGATCAGCATGCCGTTGTTCTCGACGGATTTTGTGGTGATGGCGCGGGCGGGACATCCGCTGGCCAAGGCTCGCCACCTCGCCGAACTGGCTGACGCGCAATGGTTGAGCACCGTGCCCTCGGGCGGTTTCCAGCACAGCGTGATGGAGGCGATGTTCGAGCATGCCGCTCTGGCGTTGCCACGGCGGATCATCCACTGCTCATCCTTTGCCATCGCTTTAGGCCTGGTGACCGGCACGGATTCCCTGGTGTTGTTCACGCGGCAGTTGGCCGAGAGCATTGCCGGCCTCGGCTTGCAGCAGATCCCGCTGGAGCAGGCACAGCCGGCGCTTGAGATGAGCATCATCATGCGTAAGGGCGTGCTGCTCACGCCGGTGGCGCAGCGGTTTGTGGAGTGTCTGCAGGCAGTGGTGAAACAGTGACTGCTGAACCTGTAGGAGCGAGCCTGCTCGCGATGGCGGAGTGTCAGGCGACAGAGATGTTGGATGTGCCGGCCCTATCGCGAGCAGGCTCGCTCCTACAGTGGGTCTGTTTTTGACGCGGATTTTGCGTACATCCGCTGTACCTGTGGGAGCGAGCCTGCTCGCGATGGCGGGGTGTCAGGCGCCAACGTTGCTGGATGTGCTGGCCCTATCGCGAGCAAGCTCGCTCCCACAGTGGGTCTGTTTTTGATGCGGATTTCGCATACGTCCGCTGTACCTGTAGGAGCGAGCCTGCTCGCGATGGCGGAGTGTCAGGCGACAGAGATGTTGGATGTGCCGGCCCTATCGCGAGCAGGCTCGCTCCCACAGTGGGTCTGTTTTTGACGCGGATTTTGCGTACATCCGCTGTACCTGTAGGAGCGAGCCTGCTCGCGATGGCGGGGTGTCAGGCGCCAACGTTGCTGGATGGGCCAGCCTCATCGCGAGCAGGCTCGCTCCTACAGGGGGCATCGTTAGCGCTTGAACGCGTACATCCCGCCCAGCACCACCAGCAGCGCCCCCACCACCAATGACGTCTGCAACGTCTCACCAAACAGCGTCACGCCGAATATCGACGCGAACAGCAACAGCGAATAGTTGAACGGTTGCAGGGTCACCGCCGCCGCGTACTTCAACGCCTGCAGCAGCAACAGCTGGGCGATCACCCCGCTGACTGACAACACCAGCAGCAGGCCCGCTTCCACCGGCGACGGCGCCACCCATTGCGGCACGCCGAACAGGGTCGAGGCCAGCGCGCCCCAAAAGGCCATGTACAGCATGTTGGTGCCGAAGCTGTCGACCAGGCTGATCTTGCGAGTCAGCACGCTGAAAAACGCGAACATCACCGCACCCGCCAGCGGAATCAGCGAGGTCAGGCTGAAGACGCCCATGCCCGGTTTGAGAATGATCAGCGTGCCGGCAAAGCCGATCACCCCGGCCACGCATTGCCGTGAACTGACCGACTCACGCAGCATCAGGGCCGCCAGCCCCATGGTCAGCAACGGGAAGATCGCGTAGATCGCATGGGTCTCGGCCAGCCCGAGAAAACGCAGCGCCAGGCCGAAGACCATGATGTCGAACACCGCGATCAGCGACCGGCTCATCTGCAACCAGGGATGGCCGGTTTTCAGGGCATTGCCCAGGCCGCCCTTGACGTGCACGAAACACAGGGCGAACAACAGGAAGAACCAGTAGCGCACCATGATCAGCTGCACCACCGGCAGGTCCTTGACCAGTATCTTGGTGATCCCGTCCTGGGCGGCGAACACGAACATGGACATCAGGCACAGCCCGATACCGATTCGCGTACTCCTCGCCCGCCCTGCTTCATTGACCGTCGCTTCACTCACTGGCGGTACCGCTGTGCTCATGATGGATCACGTCCTTTTTTTGATCGCGGGCGACGCCACGGAACATTCCGGTAGCAACTACGCTATGGCGATGAATCCGTGTTTCTACCGCAAATGCTTCTTCAGGACATGTCCATGAGCGCCGCTTCGTTATCCGAACTCGATGCCGCCCTGCCCGCCCTCGCCCGAAAAATCCGCGTGCTGGATGCCCTGTCCTGGCCCGACGGCGTCGAGGAGACCTTCCTGGACCATTGGCGTCGCGGCCAGGCACGGCTGCCCGACGTCGAACTGCGCCCGCGCGAGCACAGTGCCGACATCGCCGCGCTGGAGTCCTTCATGGGTCGTTGCGACAAGGGCCATCCCGCCGGCAACTTCCTTGCCGTGACGGCGCAGAGTTATGCCACGGCCGGCCGCATGCTCGGGGCCATAGGCACACCCGCCTTTACCCAGTATTCACAGGCACTCTATCGGCGCCCGGATTTTCCTTATCCACGCCTGAAAGTGAACATGCTCGACGCGGCGCGCTTCTTTCTCGAAACCACCGACGCGCTGCTTGGTGGTGCGCAAATACCGCCAAGCACGGCCGAGATCCCGGCCGAAGACTTCGCAGCCTGGATGCGGCCCGAACTGGACCGCTTCTTCGGCCCCGAGCAAATCTCGGTGGTGCTCGACCCCAATCTGGCGGCCAAGGCGATTGCGGGGTCCAGCCGTATCCGCCTGCGTGCCAGCGCCCTGTACTCGGAACTGGACAAGCAGCAGCTACTCCAGCACGAGGCCTTCGTGCATGTCGCCACCGCTCAGAACGGCGCGCTGCAGCCCAAGCTCAAAAGCCTTGCCCTGGGAGCACCACGCACGACCACGACACAGGAAGGCATTGCCACCCTGGCCGAGCTGTTCACCGGCAGCATGGACATCAACCGCTTGCGTCGCCTGGCCCTGCGCTTGCTGGCGGTCCAGCAGGCGCTGGACGGTGCCGATTTCATTCAGGTGTTTGAAGGTTTCCTCGATGCGGGGCAGTCAGAAGAGGAGTCCTTCCGGTCCACCCAGCGGATTTTTCGCGGCGCGGACTTGCGCGGCGGCTCGGCGTTTACCAAGGACGCCGCCTACCTGACCGGTTTGCTCGGTGTGCATACCCTGCTGCGCCTTGCGATCCGCGACAATCGACCGGAACTGGTCGGGCGTCTGTTTGCCGGGCGCCTGAGCCTTGGCGACACGATACGCCTGGCGCCTCTTTTCGAGTCCGGCTGGCTTCAGGGGCCGGTGCATGTTCCCGACTGGGCGCGGGATTTGCGGCGCCTGGCCGCCAATCTGGCCTTCTCTGCCTTTATCACCCGAATCGATCTGCAGGTGCTGGATCTGGAGGTGTTCATGACGTTCGCCGACAAACATGAAGCCGATGCCAGCGCGCAGTGAGGGAGGTTTTCCTGCTCCGGGCTTTACAAGCCATTTCAAGCCTTCAGAATGTGCGCAAAGTATCTATCCGGTTAAGGTTGAGTCGACGGTCAATGAAGCCCGCATGTTAAGGAAGACTCACCCAGGAACCTGGCTCACCTGCGCCCTTCTGGCATGCACGCTCCAGCTGCTCGCCGCGAGCGCCAGCGTCGCACAGGAGACGCTGACGATCATGGTCGAAGACGCCGCCGCACCCTGGTCGAAAAGTGACGGCACCGGCTACGCCAATGACGTGGTCGTCGCCGCCTTCAAGGCGATGGACGTGCAGGTGCAACTGCGGGTCGTGCCTTATTCGCGCTGCAAGTACATGGTGCTCAACGGCCAGGTCGCCGCGTGCTTCAACATGAGCTGGCAACCGGGGTTCGAAGGCAGGATCAAACTGGCAGAGCGGCCGATCTTCAACGTCAGCAACGATGTGTTTGAACCGGTCGACGCGCCTTTGCCAAAGCCTGCGCAGGGACAATGTGTCTTGCCTGCGGGGACCGTGCTTGGCATTACCCGGGATTTTGAATACTCGGACCAGGTCATGGCCCTCAAGGCCTCAGGGGTGGTGTTCGAGAATTCCCTTTCGGATTCGACAGGCCTGCAAAAACTTGCCGCCCGGCGTTTTCAGGCGGCATTGGTCATGAGTAACGATCTCGAAGCCAGGAATCAGAAAGCCAGGCAATCGGGCACGGAAAATACCGTGCGCTTCGCTTTCAATTGCGGCGTGGTGAACTCGACCATAGGTTTCAGCGTCACACATCCGGATGGCTTGCGGGCGCTCAAGCTGTATGACGAAGGCTATCGACGCATCGAGGCCGACGGCGTGCTCAACGATATCCACCGCCGCTGGTTTCCACTGTAATGGCTCTCCCTGTAAGAGCGAGCCTGCTCGCGATGGTCGTCAACGATAACGCTTGCGCCCTGACACCCCGCGGTGTTCTGTCGTCCATCGCGAGCAGGCTCGCTCCTACAGAGGGGTGTGGGCTTTCAAGTAATATTCCAGCAAGTCGATAATCGATAAATCCTTCAGCTACCGGCGCGCCAAGATGGATCAAATCCTTTCCCTGCTCTCCGACACTATCCCCAAGGCTCAAACCCTTGAGCAACTGACCCGCCCGTTGTTGACCCTGCTCAGTCAGGTCACGGGCATGGAATCGACCTACCTGACCACCATTGATACCGACGAAGGCATCCAGCGTGTCGAGTTCGCCCGCAACGTGGGCGACATGGTCATCCCCGAAGGCCTCGTCGTGCCTTGGGCCGACACCTTGTGCAAGCGGGCGCTGGACGAGAACCGCATGTATTCGGACAACGTGGCCGAGTGCTGGAGCGACTCGGAAGCCGCCGCGGCCCTGGGTATCAAGACCTATGTGAGTGCCCCGATCAAATCCCAGGACGGCGAAGTGCTGGGTACGGTGTGCGCCGCAAGCTCCGATCGAGTGACCCGTTCTGTTGAAGTGGAGCCATTGCTGAAGCTGATGTCAGGCCTGCTGGGCTACTCCCTGGAACGTGAGCGGCTGGTAGAGAAGCTTCAGGTCATGAATACCGAGTTGACCCGCCTGGCCCTGTCCGACCCCCTCACCGGCCTGTCCAACCGCCGCGCCATCCTCAACGATGCCGCGCGCCTGTTCGCCCTGGCCCAGCGCGAGAACAAGTTCATCCTGATTGGCGTCATTGACCTGGATGGCTTCAAGCTCATCAACGATACCCACGGCCACCTGGCGGGAGACCAGTTTCTGTGTGGCGTGGCCAATCACCTGCAGCATGCCCTCAGAACCAGCGACGTCATCGGGCGTACCGGGGGCGATGAGTTCATCGTGATCGCGCTGGGTACACCATCGGCAGAGGATGGCCTGGCCAAGGACATGTCCCATGCCGCCGAACTGCTGCAGGAGCGCCTGAGCCAGGCGACTATTGGGCGGTATGAGCTGGGTCACGATCTGGACGATATCGACTACGCCGGCGCGAGCGTGGGTGTGGTGGCGGTGATGCCTGGCAGCGTGAGTGTCGACGAGGCTACCAAGTTGGCGGATCGCGAGATGTACCGGGTGAAACAGCAGCGCAAGGCGCAAAGGTAAGACTGTGTGCACGCCCCAAGGACCGTATGCGGCCTTGGGGGTACAGCTCATCAAACCATCAGGTGCGTCCCACGGACCCCGTCACCGGCAGGTTCCCCAGCAGGTTCAGCCCGGTCGTCTTCACGAACGTCTGGTAATCCATCGGCTTTTCTATACGGGTTTCCGCGTTCGGCAGCACATAGGCCCACGCACGTTTGGACGATGCGTCGTACACCAGCTTGTACAGACGCGTAGGCACCCAGACCTTGTTGTCACCGACCGTGCCGTGGCCCGAGTCGAACAGCGGCCCGGTAAACACATAGACATCGCCCCCGGCGCGCTGGGCGAACTTCCTCACGTCAGACTCGACCTTGCTCCAGATCTTGCGGTTGTTGGTGGGATCTTGCGGGACCATGTTCGACAGCGCGAAGGACTGAGCCATCGCATTGGGATTCGGCGCGTCCGCCGCCGGGGATTGATGGCCACGGTCCACCGCCGGTTGCTGGCTGCGGTAGTCACTCAACTCGGCCCGCGCGCCCTTGGGGATGCGTGGGTCCGCATAGAACTGGTTGGTACGCTCCTCGCCCTTGGCATCACGCAACAGCGCTGCACTGAGGCGCTCGACCACCACCAGCGGTGTCTTGCTGGTTTGCGAGTACAGCACCGCAAAGTTATCGGAACACAGGGCCAAAGGCTTCATGGTCGCGGGAACTGTGGTCATGGTCAGCGGCTTCGATGAAGGGAACAGCTCGGCGCAGCCATCGAACGAAGCCTGCTTCTGTTTGCTGGAGTACAGATCCAGCGCCGCACTCTGGCTGATCGAACCCGAGCGCGAGCCTTGTTCCTGATGCTGGGCGGGCGGCTTGATGAAGTCCAGCAGACTGCGGGCTTGCGCCCCGGAAGAGAGCAAAACAAGGGCCGACAGCCCAACTGCAATTTTGCGTAGGTGCATGGGTTTTTCTTCGAATTGGATGTGGAGTGAAGGTACGGCGGGTGCTGATTGACGGAGTCAGGCCGTGCGGGATTGATTGACCGTAACAAATCACATAAGTGCTGGATATCAATGATTTTCAATGAGTTTTTTTCGCCGGTGCGGCAAACGGCTGCGCCTGCAAAGGCAATCAACAGGCAAAAAAAATGGCCCACTTGCGGGTGGGCCAGAAAATCTTACGCCAAAGGACGCGGGAGCAATGAATGAGTCTGGATGGGCAACCAGAACATCAGTATCCGCGTGGGATGCACTTTAAACAGCTGGGGAGAGTTACAGAAATCATGGCCGGTAATACTGACTATTGAAGAATAAGATGCACTCGAACTCAGCTGGCTATTTCAGAGTTTTCTTCAATGTGATACGGGGTATCGATTTCTCTTAGTCTTCGTAGTGACTGATTTTTCGGGATTTTTTGAACATGATGTTTTCATTTTTTGCAGTTGCTTTTTTAGCGCTCAGGTGCTCAAGCGTTAGCAAAAAATAGCCATAGTCTTTCTATGACTAATGGTGTTTGATCAATAAACACGTCCTTGCAGTGAACGATAACCATCAGAAATTACCCACGAACCACCCTTGGACAATATGTACTTTTAGTACTGTTTCACTGCCCGTCCCTTTCACCACTCCCCTGACGCAACACCTTCCCCACCTCCATCTGCATCTCATACGCCGGCGCCTCCACCGCATTGAAATCCTGCGTGTAACGCTGGGCAAACCCTTCGACACCCCACTCCTGATATTGCTGCACATGCTTGAGTTCGTGGGCCCAGAGCGCGACGTTCTGCTCGGCATCCTTGGCATCTCGGAAGATGATGATGTCGACCAGCGTCACCGCGCCGATATCGGGGTTTTGCAGCATCGCGGTGGCGGCGCTGAACTGGCCGTTGTCGCTGACTTTGTACAGCGCAGCGTCGAGGACGCTGGGGGCGTACCAGCGCAGCAGTTGTTCGCGGATCGGTTCCGGGATCGGTTGAGTGCCGGCCACGGCGGCTTCGGCGCGCGATTGGGTGAGCCACAGCGCCAATGCTGGTGCAGCCATCTGGTAGAGGCCGGTGATCTGGCCCAGGTCCGGCAGGCAGATGCATTCATCCAGGCAAATCTGTTTCTGGCCTGCTGGGCAGGTGGTGGCCTGCGCCGACACTTCAAGGCTCAGGCACAGGGTCAACAGCGCCAGCAAGGGGGCGGTGAAACGTGGCATCAGGGCTCCAGGGAGGGTGACTGATCGAGGGTTGGCTCCGTCCGCCAGCGTTTGCGCGCATGGACATAAGCCGCCAAATCGCTGTAACCGAGCTGTGTGGCGATTTGAGTGCGGCTGTTGCCTTGCAGTTCCAGATACTGCTCCAGTTCAGCGCGGACCCGATCGAGCAGATATCGGAAGGTCATGCCTTCCTCTTCCAGGCGTCGACGCAGGGTGCGGGCGCTCTGATGCAGCTCCTGGGCTTGGGTTTCGATGCTGGGGACTTGGCCCGATATGAGGTTCTGGCGAATCCCCTGTGCCACCCTGCCCGCCCAGCCGCTGAGTTGATGCTGCTGTGACAGGCGGCGATCCAGTTCCTGGCGCAGCACTTCCTGCATCCCGGCGTGATGCGTCTGCAACTGAACCTGAAGGCTGGAACGGGTGAAATACAGACGGTTGTGCTCACAGTCGAACTGCACGTTGTCGCCGAACCATTGGGCGTATTGCCCGTGATAAGCCGGTCGCGGATGCATGAAGCAGGCACGCTGCGGCACCAGACAGATCCCTGCGCCAATGCGCAATGCGCTGAGCGACATCACGCTGTAGTGCTCGACGACATAGCGCACCAGGCTGGCCGGCGCATCAATGCGCAGCTCCACACCCAGGCAATTACCCTCTTCAACCAGCACGACGTTGTCCATGTCCGAGGCCAGCTTGGCGTAACGCGCCCAGAAGCGGATCGCTTCCTCAAGGTCGACGCTATACAGAGCCGCGTGGACCAAAACGTGCCAGTCCTGGCGACTGAATTGCGAGAACAGGTTCAGGCCGATAGCCGGATCATCAGCGGCGGCTTTGGCCCAGAGCTGCTCGAGGGCCACCATGCTGTAGTTGCTGCGTTCTTGCAGCGTGCGGTTCTGCAGATAGCGTTCCAGCACCCGCCCCAGCGGGCCACGGTGAAATCGCTCGGTCGAAGGGTTGACCGCTTTTCGGGTGATTCTGTCCGCTTTGCACATATCTCGTGTCGGCCCTGTGGTTTCTTATTGGATGGCCTTGCCAATATCGGCTCACACCAGAGAGTGCCATGAATACAACAATAATCACCAACAGTCCGATACCGATCATCATCGCCATCCTGATTGGCTTCATCGTCCTCGAAATTGCCTGTTCCTGCTTCACCCAGCCCCGTGGGCAGCGGCGGGACGCGATCATTGAAATCGTCGGTTCCAGCCTGCTGATGCTGGTCACCCTGCCGCTGGTGACGTTCCTCACCCAACTGTTGCTCGACCACTTCGCGCCGCAACTGAAAAACAGCCTCGTCGGCCTGCATTGGTTGCTCGGCCTGGGCCTGTTTCTGGTGCTGGACGACATGACCCAATACTGGTGGCATCGACTCAGCCACAAGGTGCCGTTCCTGTATGCACTGCACCGTGCACATCATTCGGCGCCCTACATGAGTATCCGCATCGTCTACCGCAACAACAGTTTCTATTACCTGTTGATGCCCGGCCTGTGGTTCTGCGGCGTGCTGATCCATATGGGACTGGCCCATGTTTACTTCGGTTACTTGATCGTCAAGATGCTCGTCATTTTCTCCGCCCACAGCAGCGTGCCCTGGGACGAAAAGCTCTATCGGATCCCGGCGCTGCGCCCGCTGATGTGGATTCTGGAGCGGACCATTTCCACGCCCGCCACCCATTCGGCCCATCACGGTTTGAATGCCGATGATGGCGTCACGAACTACAAGGGCAATTTCGGCAACCTGCTGTTCCTCTGGGACGTGTTGTTCGGCTCGGCGAAAATCACCCGCCGTCGCCCCGAGCACTACGGCATCGAAGACATGAAGCCGGTGAGTTGGCAGGAGGAATTGTTCTGGCCGCTGGCACGCAGCAAAAGTTTTCAAATTCAAACCCAAAACTCGCCCAACCAGGAGCTCGCCAAATGAGCCTGAACATCGCCCTCATCGCCGGCTCCAGTCAGGCCGATAGCCAATCCGCCAAAGTCGCCGCTTATCTCGGCGCTCGCCTGCAAGCCCTGGATGTGTGCGCGCAACCCAAGGTGATTGACCTCGGCACCGCGCCCCTGCCTTTGTGGCCGGCCGAAGACCACCACGGCATCTGGGCCGACCACAGTGCCTTGCTGCGTGAAGCAGACGCGCTGGTGGTGCTGACCCCGGAATGGCACGGCATGGCGTGCCCGGCCCTGAAGAACCTGTTCGTCCACGCCGGTTACAAGGAACTGGGCCACAAGCCGGCGCTGCTGGTGGGGATTTCCTCCGGCCAGGGCGGCGCCTATCCGCTCAGTGAATTGCGCGCTTCGAGCTACAAGAATTGCCGCATCTGTTACCTGCCCGAGCAATTGATCGTGCGTCAGGTGGAGACCGTGATGAACGGTCCCGACAGCGCCGGCGCCGAAGACTTGCGTATCCGCAACCGCGCCGACTGGTCACTGCAGGTGCTGGGTGAATATGCCCGGGCGCTAAGTGGATTGAATCAACGGATCAGCGTGGACGATCCGGAGTTCGCCAACGGTATGTAACCGCATCGACCCTATACATGTGGGACATTGTCTATCTGTGGGAGCGAGCCTGCTCGCGATGGTCGTGAACGATGACGCGGGCTGTCTGGATGCCCGCGGTGTCTGAGCCTTCATCGCGAGCAGGCTCGCTCCTACAGGTTTAATTAAGCGCTATTAACTAATATATATAGCGCCTGCAAATTACTCGCCGCCGGTCGCCAAACTTCGCGGTAATAACCACAACTTTTTCAAGTGAACTAGTCTCTTTCTCCAAGTTCGGCTGGAGATACTCCAATGCCACTGGCTGAAGAACAAAAAACACAGCGCCGAAAGGAAACCCTGCTGTTCCTGTTTCTGGTCGTCTGCCTGTTCCCCTTGCTGTCCGTGGCCATCGTCGGTGGCTACGGCTTCATCATCTGGTTTTTCCAATTGCTCTACGGCCCGCCCGGACCGCCTAACTGATCAACTTCGGCAAGCGCCTGATGGAGTCAGTCCATGGATGAAACCCTGCATATCGCCAGTCTTGTGGTACTCGCCCGGCCGCAATTGTTTGAAGCGGTCAAGGCCAACTTGCGGCTTCTTGATGGCCTGGAACTGCATCAGGAAAGTGCTGCCGGAAAATTGGTCGTAGTGCTTGAGACAACCCACGAAGACCAGATCCTGCAACGCATCGAACAGATCAACAACTTGCCCGGCGTTCTCAATGCCGCGTTGATCTATCACCAGGTTCTCGACCACGCAGGGGAAACCCAATGAGCATGACCCGCCGGGAATTCGTCAAGGCCCAGGCCGCCGCCATTGCAGCCGCCGCTGCCGGCCTGCCCATCGCCACTTCCGCGAGCAACCTGATCACCGAAGCGGACATGGTCACCCTGGACTGGAACAAGGCGCCCTGCCGTTTCTGCGGCACCGGTTGCAGCGTGATGGTCGCGACCCGGGACAACAAGGTGGTCGCCACCCACGGTGATGTGAAGGCCGAGGTCAACCGTGGGTTGAACTGCGTGAAGGGTTATTTCCTGTCGAAGATCATGTACGGCGTCGACCGCCTGACCCAGCCACTGCTACGCATGAAGGATGGCAAGTTCGACAAGCAGGGTGAGTTCCAGCCGGTGAGTTGGGACAAGGCCTTCGACATCATGGAAGAAAAGTTCAAGCAAGCCCTGAAAAACAAAGGCCCCGAGTCCATCGGCATGTTCGGTTCCGGGCAGTGGACGGTGTGGGAAGGCTACGCCGCCAACAAGCTGATGAAGGCCGGGTTTCGCAGCAATAACATCGACCCCAATGCGCGGCATTGCATGGCGTCGGCGGTGATGGGCTTCATGCGCACCTTTGGCATGGACGAACCGATGGGCTGCTATGACGACATCGAAGCCACGGACGCCTTCGTGCTCTGGGGCTCGAACATGGCCGAGATGCACCCGATCCTCTGGAGCCGCGTGACGGACCGGCGCCTGAGCCAGCCCCATGTCACCGTCGCGGTGCTGTCGACGTTCGAGCACAGAAGCTTCGAACTGGCCGACATCCCCATGGTGTTCAAGCCGCAAACGGACCTGCTGATCCTCAACTACATCGCCAACCACATCATTGAAAGCGGCGCGGTGAACAAGGATTTCATCGGCAAGCACACGCGCTTCGCCAAGGGTGCCGACGACATCGGTTATGGCCTGCGTCCCGACGATCCCCGGGAAAAACAGGCGAAGAATGCCGACAAGGCCAACACCTGGACCGACATGTCCTTCGAGGACTTCGCCGCGTTCGTCAAACCCTACACCCTGGAACGCACGGCGAAGGAAACCGGGGTCTCGGCCGAGCGCCTCAAGAGCCTGGCCGAGCTGTACGCCGATCCCAAGCGCAAGGTCGTGTCGTTCTGGACCATGGGTTTCAACCAGCACACCCGTGGGGTCTGGGCCAACAACCTGGTCTACAACATCCATTTGCTCACCGGCAAAATCAGTGAACCGGGCAACAGCCCCTTCTCGCTGACCGGCCAGCCCTCGGCCTGCGGCACCGCGCGGGAAGTCGGGACCTTTTCCCACCGTTTGCCCGCCGACCTGGTGGTGACCAATCCCAAGCACCGCGCCCACGCGGAACAAATCTGGAAGCTGCCCGATGGCACCATCCAGGAAAAAGTCGGTTTCCATGCGGTGCAACAGAGCCGCATGCTCAAGGACGGCGTGCTCAACGTGTACTGGACCATGGCCAGCAACAACATGCACGCCGGCCCCAACATCATGCAGGAGGTGTTGCCCGGCTGGCGCAACCCGCAAAACTTCGTGATCGTCTCGGACGTCTACCCCACCGTGTCCGCCCAGGCCGCCGACCTGATCCTGCCCACCGCCATGTGGGTTGAAAAGGAAGGTGCCTTCGGCAACGCCGAACGTCGCACGCAGTTCTGGCATCAGTTGGTGACCGCACCGGGCGAAGCCCGGTCGGACCTGTGGCAACTGCTGGAGTTCTCCAAGCGCTTTACCGCCGACGAGGTGTGGCCCGCCGAGCTGTTGGCCAAGGCCCCGCAATACAAGGGCAAGACGCTGTTCGATGTGCTGTACAAAAACGGCCAGGTCGATCAGTTCCCGGTCGAGCAGATCGAAGCCGGCTACAAGAACGATGAAGCCAAGGCCTTTGGTTTCTATGTGCAAAAAGGCCTGTTCGAAGAGTACGCGCAATTCGGCCGAGGCCATGGCCATGACCTGGCCGGCTTCGACCGCTACCACAGCGAGCGCGGCCTGCGCTGGCCAGTGGTCGACGGCAAGGAAACCCGCTGGCGCTACCGCGAAGGTCTCGACCCCTATGTCGAAACCGGCAGCGAAGTGCAGTTTTACGGTCAGCCGGACAAGAAGGCGATCATCTTCGCCCTGCCCTACGAACCACCCGCCGAAGCCCCGGATGCCGATTACCCGTTCTGGCTCAGCACTGGCCGGGTGCTGGAACACTGGCACACCGGCACCATGACCCAACGGGTCGAGGAGCTGTACAAAGCGGTGCCCGACGCGCTGGTCTACATGCACCCCGAGGACGCCAAGGCCCTGAAGGCGCGGCGCGGCAGCGAAGTGAAACTGATCAGCCGGCGTGGCGAGATCCGCGCGCGCATCGAAACCCGCGGGCGCAACAAACCACCGCGCGGGCTGGTGTTCGTGCCGTTCTTCGATGCCAACAAGCTGATCAACAAGGTCACGCTCGATGCCACGGACCCGATCTCCAAGCAGACCGACTACAAGAAATGCGCCATCCGCATCGAATTGATCAGCGCGGCTTGAGGAGAACCGTCATGCCCTTTCGAATCCTGCCGTTGGTGTTGCTCGCCCTGATCGGTGCGGCGATCGCCGCCGAAGTCGATTATCCGCTTGATGCCCCGGCCCCGGATGGTCGTCGCCCCGGCGGCACCATCACCCAGAACCAGCCGGCCCCACCTCTGGCTGAAGATGAAAACAAGGACATCAAGCGCGAGCGCAACTACCCGGACCAGCCGCCGACCATTCCCCACAGCATTCGCGGTTACCAGATCGACAAGAACGGCAACAAGTGCCTGTCCTGTCACAGCCGGGCCAATAGCGCGCGCAGTCAGGCGACGATGATCAGCATTACCCACTACATGGACCGCGACGGTCAGGCGCTGGCGGCGGTTTCACCCCGTCGCTACTTCTGCAACCAGTGCCATGTGCCGCAAAAAGACGTGCAGCCGCTGGTGGGCAACAGCTTCGAGACCATCGACAAAATCCTGCAAGACGACGCCAACAACGCGAAGAAGCCTTGAGGAGCTGCCATGAAAGCACTGTTCGCCCTGCTCAAGGACTACTGGGGCACCCTGCGTCGGCCCAGTGTTTATTACAGCCTGGGCTTCCTGACGCTGGGAGGCTTTATCGCCGGGATCATTTTCTGGGGTGGTTTCAACACCGCGCTGGAGTTGACCAACACCGAGAAGTTCTGCACCTCCTGCCATGAGATGCGCGACAACGTGTTCGTCGAGTTGCAGGAGACCATTCACTACACCAACCGCTCCGGCGTGCGTGCCAGTTGTCCGGACTGCCACGTACCCCATGAATGGACCCACAAGATCGCGCGCAAGATGCAGGCGTCGAAGGAAGTCTGGGGCAAGCTGTTCGGCACCATCGACACCCGCGACAAATTCCTCAGCCTGCGTCGTGAGCTGGCGGAGCATGAATGGGCCAGGCTCAAGGCCAACGACTCGCGCGAATGCCGCAACTGCCACAACTTCGAATTCATGGACTTCACCCGCCAGAGCAAACGCGCGGCGGCCATGCACTCGACCTCGCTGGCCAGCGGCGAGGCCACCTGCATCGATTGCCACAAGGGCATCGCCCACAAACTGCCGGACATGAGCGGGGTCAAGGGTTGGTAACATTCAATCCCCTGTAGGAGCGAGCCTGCTCGCGATGGTCGCAAGAACGCCACGGGGTGTCAGGTGCCCAGCGTTTTCGTTGTCGACCATCGCGAGCAGGCTCGCTCCTACAAGGTTTTTCAGAAGGTGTGAAACAGCATCAACCCACCCTCGGCATCCGGGCTGGCATCCGAGAAGCCCTTGACCGCATACAACTGGACTTTCCACTCGGGGTTGAGCTTGTGGGTGAGGAACAAGGTCAATTCCTGAATCTCTGAACCGGTGGAAACGACTTTCTCACGCCAGTCATAGGAAGCGCCCGCCGATGTACGTGGCGCCACGGGCATGGCGAAGCCGAGGGTGGTAAATATCGGGTCGCGAAAATTGGTGCCGGCCGGGTCGCCGAATTTTTTCCAGCCCAGGGTGGCAAAGCCGGTCACCCGACCAAAGGCCTTGGCGACGTCGACCTGGGCGGTGTAGTCGGTCTTGCCGGTGCCCAGGCACTGGGATTCATCGGCCGTGGGAAACTTGACCTTGCCGATCAGGTCCAGCAACAGCCCCCCTTCACTGCCATCGAGCAACGCATAGTCGACGCTGGTAACGGTATCGCCCATGCCGCTTTCCACATCCCTGCAACCGCCAGGCAACGGGTCGCCATCGGGGCCGACTTCGGGGTTGGTGATGCGCAGCCAGGGCACGGTGACCTTGTAAATCATGGGACCTGTTTCGTACTTGGCCACGACCGGCACGTACCAGATTTCCGACGTGGTGCCCGTGCCATAGTCGCCGCTGGAATAGTCGACACCGATGGCGGTGCTGAAGGTATCGGCCAGGGCAGGTATGGAAAGACTTGCCAGCAGGCCGGCAAACAGGGGGAGCGTGGGTCTCATCTTCACCTCAAAGTCCCGTTGAGAACTGTGATCGGACTTACCCAGCCTAGTTGTTTATTTCAGGGTTGCAGAAATGACTGTGCCGCTCATGGTTAGCGGCCTGATCGATCCGGATGGTCTACCTTTTCGGTTTTCTCGACTGTCTCTATCTTTTCCGGCTTTTCCACCCTCTCTACGGTTTCCGGTCGTTCAACCTTCTCTACCCGCTCCGGGAGCTCTACTTTTTCCACCTTCTCGACCTTTTCCGGTCGCTCGACTTTCTCTACTTTTTCGACCTTCTCCGGTCGCTCAACTTTTTCAACTTTTTCAACTTTCTCCGGCCGTTCTACCTTTTCGACTTTCTCTGGCCGCTCTACTTTTTCGACTTTCTCAACCTTCTCCGGGCGTTCGACTTTCTCGACTTTCTCGACTTTTTCGACTTTCTCGACCCTTTCAACCTTCTCGACTTTTTCGACTCTGTCGGACGGCCCGCTGTTGTCTACTTTTTCCGGCTGTTCCACTTTCTCGACCCGATCGGATTTGCCGGACTTGTCTACCGATTCAGACTTGCCGCTTTCAACCCGGTCGCCGCTGTTGCCCCGGCCACTGTTGTCATCAACGCTTTCCACGCGCTGCCTTGAATCGCCACTACCACTACCACTACCACTACCATTACCACTACCACCACGACCGCTATTGCTGTCGCTGTTATTGCTGCTGCCGGAGCGCCCGGAGTCATCGGTGCCCTGCTCAGTGTCCTGCCCGGTGCCACGCTCCAGGCGACCCCGGCCCGAGTTATCGATACGTTCACCATTGAATTCGACGCGGGTGGCACGAATTTCACGTGTACCGCTGAACACCCCGCTGATCCGCACGCGTTGGTCAACGCCCAATGAGGTAGACCGCTCGCCGACAAACACGGTATCGCTGCCCAATGTCACGTTGAAACCACCGACCACCACACGACGATCCTGTCGGCTCTGCACCAGGCCCTCGATCACGGCCTGATGTACGTGGCCGGCAAACGGCAGGCTCGGGTCGGGACGGCTTTGCGCAACTTCCAGTTGACGACCGGACCATTGGCCACGCACCAGCACTTCCTGCGCCGGCGCCACGCGAGTACCCAGTTTCAAGCCCTGCAGGGTGCCGGCACGATCGACCATACCGATCGCACTGGCTTCCTTGAGACCCGGCGCCCGTTCGATACGGCTGGCCACCACTTCGCCCTGGGCATCGCGCAGCCCGCTGACCCTGACCGGATCGCCCGGCCGCAATCCTTCGGCCACCCTCGCCCCCGCCGCCAGACGCACCGGCTGCCCCATGACCCGCAGTGGCGCCTTGGCGTTCGGCAGTGCCGTCAGCGGCCCTTCATAGACGTTGAGGATCGAAATGCGCCCGGCTTGCAGGCCGCGCTTGGTGGGGAATGCTTCTACCGCGACGACCTGGCCGATCGCCAGATGTTCGCTGCTGGCGGCGACACCGTTTTCGCTGACCGGTACGTCCTTGCCGAAGTGCACTTCCATGCCGTTGACGCAGATCGACGCGAACCCGGTGATGGTGCCGACGATACCGGTGCCGCCGGTACCGCCCGGGCTGAAGATCGGTGCGCCAGTGCCGCCCACTCCACCGTTGTCACGATGAATGATGGTGCCATCCACGCCTGCCGCTACCGCACCCGTACCGCCGGTGCCGCCAGGGCGTTGCCGGACGGGCGTGCCCGTGCCGCCTGCATCATTGCTGACGCCCGTGCCGCCGACCCCACCGACCTTCGCCCCGGTACCCCCGGTGCCGCCCGGGAACTGCAAGCCGGCTGCGCCTGCCATGCCGACTTCATCGCGGCTGATACACGCCGGCGCTGCGTCCACCCACGCGGGAGCCACCGGGTTCAACCACAAACCCAGGACGAGCGTGACGGCACTGAAGCAGCGCTTGAGGGAAATCATGGGGCAGGATTCACCGACGAATTGGGATCGGTAGGCTCAGTGTAGAAATAAAGTCCGATGGTGATGCGCTGGCGTTGTTCTTTGCTTGGCAAATCCACCGTTTCGAGGTCTGCGGCCAGCCGGCTGAACTCCAGCAACGTCTGCATTCCCTCGCTGGCCACGGCTTCGCGCAGCTTGTCGACGCTGACGGCACTCAAGGCATCATAGTGCACGCTACGTTCGAAGAGCGGTTCGCCTTCACCGCTCAGGTTATGCACGGCGGCGCTGGCATGGTCGTGCAGGTTGTGGCCCAGGTACGCGGCCTTTTCATCAAAGCCCTTCTGCGGCACAAATGCCTGGGCCTCAAGGTGCACGCAGTCCTGTTCATCGAGCCGCACGATACCCAGGCGCAGCCACTCGTCGAGCACGACCCGCGCGCGGATGTCGGTGCTGATCTTCGCCACCAGCGCATCGAAGGAGCAATCGCCACCGGCACTGGCCAGTCGTGGCAATGGCAATGCGTGTCCGGCGCGCTTGCAGAAAGGCTGGTTGTTGGTCCACGCATTGACCAGCTGCGCGCCCAAGGTAATGTTTTCCGGCAAGTTTGAGGTCGAGGCTTCGCTGTCGTCCCGCAGGCGCCGGACATCCTTGCGATGCACCCCCGTGAGCAGGCTGATGCGACTGTCGCTCGGGACTTTGTCGTCCAGGCGAAATTCCCGATCAGCCACATCGACGAACACCTCTTTGAGCAGATCGGCGAACACCGTATAGGTGATGCCTTTGCGCAGCATCAAGCGCACCAGCGGGCGCATGACCCGCTTGAGAGCGCTTATCAGTGAGGGAGGGAGCGTGGGCGCTTGCATTCAGAGAGTTCCTGGACAGATAACCCCAGTATAACGACGCGGGAAAAAATCCCATACGAGCTGTTGCCCACTTTTTCGGGATGCTGTGAGTTGTCCTTGCTCAAACCCCATACAAAACCCGTCCCCTGGGTTTTGTATGAGATCTCATTTATGAGCGTCAGCTCCTGCTGTTGTCATCCCCGGCTTCGCCGCCGACGTGAACGCCGCGGTCATCACCCGGTTCGCCACCCAGATGGTTGCCCCGATTATCACCAGGCTCGCCGCCAACATGATTGCCGTGGTCGTCGCCAGGCTCGCCGCCAACATGATTGCCATGATCGTCCCCGGGCTGACCGCCCACATGATTGCCATGATCGTCGCCAGGCTCTCCACCAGCGTGATTGCCGTGATCGTCGCCGGCTTCAGCATGATTGCCGTTGCGCCCGGAATTCGAGTTCCCAGCGTGGTCCGAGCCCGCATCGCCGTGACCGCTACCACTGTTGCCGCCACCATTGCCAGCATGACCGCCGCCGTTCCCACCACTTCCGCTACCGCCGCCATTGCCACCATGGCCGCCTCCGTTACCGCCGCCACCGCCACCGCCACCGCCGCTACCGCCGCCGTTTCCACCGTGACCACCGCCGTTGCCGCCACCACCTCCTCCGTTACCGCCTCCGCCGCCGCCGTGGCCACCACCATTACCGCCGCCACCGCCACCGCCTCCTCCACCACCACCGCCGCCATGACCGCCACCTTCTTTGGCGTAGGCGCTGGAGTCGTGGGAAATCGAATCAGGGATCAAGACGATGGACGCCGACAGCACGCCACCGATCGCCATCGCCAGTAGAGCCTTTTTGAACAGTGTATGAACCTGCATAAACCGCCTCCTGGCCATTACCGCGAGAAACGTCGAATCAAGTCGGGAATGGTCATGGTTTTTTTGGAATTCTGTGCGTGGGATTTTTTCCCACATCGAAAAGCTAGCCCTCTTTAAGCGGACCTTCAAGCCGCGCACGGAAAAGCCGACCGGTGGTAAATGAGGGTTCTGCGAAGCGTGGGCAACAGCGACCCGGCATCGCTTGGCAGTCTTCACAATGATTCCGCTGTAATGGCACCCCGCGCTGATAGCCAACGTAGACACGCCACCGCCCTCAAAATCCTTCCTCGAAAGCCGAATAAATAGCCTGCTATTTGTTAATAAATGTCTGAAGTATTGATTTGAACTTTCAGATTCTTTCAGGGCGTTGTCTGTGCCTAACATCGGCCCAACAGCGAGCCAGCATCGGTATCGCTCCACAGGTTCAGCCAAGGCTGAACCTTGATCGCTTGGCAGTCCGGAACCGTGCCTTTGCAGCCAGTCCGGGTTTTTTTGAGGATCACCGATGAAGCTGGAAATTTTCCGCACGCTGTGGGGCTACACCGCCAGCAAGGCACAGGCTCTCGACGAGCTGCTGCAAGCCGGCTTTGACGGCATGGAAGCACGCCTGCCGCTGGATGGCCGTGAACGGGCCGAGTTTGGCGCCTTTCTACGGGCCAATGGCGTGGGCTATATCAGCACCGTCTTTACCGCGTACGACGTCCTCCCTGACCAGTCGGCGACCCCCGCCACCCACCTCGATGATCTGAACCAGAAACTCGCCTGGGCCGCCGAACTCGCCCCGCGTTTCGTCAACGTGCTGGCGGGCAACGATCGCTGGTCTTTGGCGCAACAAGTGGAGTTTTTCGGTCAGGCAATGGATCTGGCGCACAAGCACGGCCAGGTCTGCAGCTTTGAAACCCACCGCTCGCGTTCACTGTTCAATCCCTGGGTCACCCTTGAGCTGATCCGGCAATTGCCCGACCTGCGCTTCACCAGTGACATCAGCCACTGGGTCGTGACCTGCGAGCGCCTGCTCAATGACCCGGCCGATGACCTCAGCGCGTTCGTCGAGCGGGTTCACCATATCCAGGCGCGGGTCGGTTATGACCAGGGGCCGCAGGTTCCGCACCCCGCCGCCCCCGAGTATTCAAAGGAGCTGGCTTTCCATCAGCAGCACTGGGAAAGCATCTGGCGCTCGCAGCAAGAGCGCGGCTACCAGGTCAGCACCCTGACTCCGGAATTCGGCGCCGACGGTTATCTGCATCATTTGCCCTTCACCAATGTCCCGGTCGCCGACCTGTGGTCGTTGAACGTGTGGATGGGCCAGACCGAACGCGAACACTTCGAGCGTTTCCACCCCTCAAGCAACCCCTAGGAGTCTTTGGGTCATGCCTGACAATAAAAATAAAAGCGCAGACACACACAAAACCAGTTTCAAGAGCATCCCGGTCGTCAGCATCGCCGGCCTGTTCAGTTTCGAGCTGGAACACCGCCTGGCGGTGGCCGAACAACTGGGCCGCGCCGCCAGCGAAGTCGGCTTCCTCTATATCACCGATCACGGCATCGACCCGTTGCTGATCAGCAATCTGCGCAGGGCCGCCCGGGATTTCTTCGCCCAGCCCTTCGACACCAAGATGCAGCACTACATCGGTACCTCGCAGACCCATAAGGGTTTCGTGCCCGAAGGTGAAGAGGTCTATTCCAAAGGCAAGCCGGACCACAAGGAAGCCTTCGATGTCGGCTTCGAAGTTCCTGCCGATGATCCGTTGGTGCTGGCGAATACCCCTTTGCTGGGGCCTAACGACTGGCCGTCGCTGCCCGGCTTCAAGGAGTCGGTACAGGCTTACTATGAAGCGATCTTCGCCCTCGGCCGGCGCCTGTTCGGTGGCTTCGCCCTGACCCTGGGCCTGGAGGAAAACTACTTCGACAGCCTGGTGACCCGTCCACCGTCCAAGCTGCGCCTGATCCACTACCCCTTCGACGGTGCCGCCCATGACGCACCGGGCCTGGGTGCCCATACCGATTACGAGTGTTTCACCATCCTCCTGGCCGACAAACCGGGCCTTGAGGTCATGAACGATCTTGGCCAATGGATCGATGCACCGCCGATGGCCGATGCCTTCGTGGTCAACATCGGCGACATGCTGGAGGTGATGACGGCAGGCGCCTTCGTCGCCACCGCGCACCGGGTACGCAGCGTCAAGGAGGAACGCTATTCGTTTCCACTGTTTTATGCCTGTGACTACCACACCCAGATCAGGCCGTTGCCCGGGTTCGCCCAGAGCGGCCAGGAGTACGAGGAAATCACCATCGGCGAACACATGTATGGCCAGGCGCTGCAGACCTATCAGTATCTGCGCCAGCGCGTGGCCAACGGGGACGTTCAACTGCCAGGCAAGGCACGCAAGCCCGCCAGTTTCGGACATTTGAAAAATCAGGCGCAACCGTCCTGATTGAAGTTTTCAGCTACACCCTACCTACGCCGGAGTCAGTAAAAAATGAAAAACAATAAGAAGAACCTCTTGAGCCTGGCTGTATTGGCAGCCGGCGTGTTCGGTGCCTCGATGAGCATGGCGGCGGACACGTTCAAGGTCGGCATGGAAATCACCTACCCGCCGTTCGAGTCCTACGACCAGGACAAGAACGTGGTGGGTTCGGACCCCGAGCTGGCAACGGCTCTGGCCAAGCACATGAACGCCAAGGTGGAGTTCGTCGACACCAAGTTCCCGAGCCTGATCCTGGGCTTGAACTCCGGCAAATACGACGCGGTCATTTCCGGCATGTACATCACCCCGGAACGCCAGACCCAGGCGCAGACCATCGCCTATGCCAACACCGGTGCCTCGGTCATGGTGCCCAAGGGCAGCGAACTCAACGCCAAGAAGCCTGAAGACCTGTGCGGCCTGAAACTGGGCCTGGAACAAGGCACCACCTGGGTCAAGGAATTCCGCAAGCTGTCCGATGAATACTGCGTGCCGAACAACAAGGGTGCGATCACCGTCAGCGAATACCCTTCGGCCCCTGAAGTGACCCAGGCCTTGTTGTCGAAGAACATTCAGGCCCAGGTGGAAATCGCTGGCGCCGCCAAAATGATCGCGGAAAAGACCAATGGCCGGGTGGTGATCACCACCGAGCATCCGATCTACCAGCAAACCCTGGGTATCTTCGTCAAGAAAGGCAATGACGCCACCTATCAGGCGGTGCAGAAGGCCTTCGAGGAAACCAAAAAGAGCGGTGAATACGCCGCTATCCTGAAAAAGTACGGCCTGGAAGAACCGACCGCCAACTAAGTATCTGTCCTTTTAGTCTGGTTATCTGCCACCCCTTCACCGGGGCGGCAGATCGAGGTGCCCTATGCAATTCGATTGGTCGTATTTCCTCTCCCTGTTTTCCCTTCCCGACTTCTGGCATGCCTGCGTCACGGTGATCCAACTCAGCGCCCTGGCCTGGTTCATCGGCATGTTGCTGGGCTTTCTCCTGGCCACCGCCAAGCTTTCGCAATCACCGTTGCTGCGCATTCCGGCGTCGGTCTATATCTGGTTCTTCCGCAGCATCCCGTTGCTGGTGCTGGTGGTCTTCGTCTACAACCTGCCGCAACTGTTTCCCGGCAGCGGCTCGATTCTGTCCGACCCCTTCTATTCCGGCCTGCTGGCGTTGGTGGTTACTGAAGCGGCGTACATGGCGGAAATCCATCGTGGCGGGCTGATCTCCGTGGCCAAGGGTCAAAGGGAAGCCGGGCGCGCCCTGGGTGTCGGCCTGTTCGGCATGCAACGCCTGATCGTGATCCCCCAGGCCTTTCGTATTTCGTTGCCCACGCTGATCAATGAATACATCACCGTGGTCAAGCTGACCTCGCTGGTCTCGGTCATCTCCCTGACCGAAATCCTCACCGTCGGCCAACGCCTCTACGCCACCAACTTCCTGGTCCTGGAAACACTGGCCGCCGTCGGCGTCTACTACGTGTTGATCGTCACGGTATTCGGTTATTTCCTGCAGCGCCTGGAACGCCACCTGGACCTTAACTTCCGCAAGCCGCACGCCCTCGACGCGGCCGCCGTGGCCAAACTAAAGGCCAGCGCCGAAGCCTTGCCCGATACCGCGCCAAAGGCCGCCGGCAACAATTCGACGCCGATCCTGCAACTCAAGAACATCCAGAAAAGCTATGGCACCCACAAAGTGCTGCTGGGTATCGACCTGAATGTCGAATACGGTCAGGTGGTCTCGATAATCGGGCCTTCCGGTTCGGGCAAGACCTCGCTGATCCGCACGGTCAACGGCCTGGAAACCATCGATACCGGCGAGATTTCGCTGTTCGGCGAGACATTCATCGAAGCCTCGGACAAGCCCAACAGCTCGCGTCTGCGCAAGGGCGTGCGGCACATCGGCATGGTGTTTCAGAACTTCAACCTGTTCCCCCACCGCACCATTCTCGACAACATCACCCTGGCGCCTCGTTACCATGGCCAGCCGGGTGAATTGAGCGAGCATCGTGCCTATGCGCTGCTGGACAAGGTCGGCCTGCTGGCCCATGCCCACAAGTACCCGCAGCAGCTCTCCGGTGGTCAACAACAGCGCGTGGCGATCGCCCGGGCCCTGGCGATGGAACCGCAGATCATGCTGTTCGACGAACCCACCTCGGCCCTCGACCCGGAACTGGTCAACGACGTGCTCAACGTGATCCGCGACCTGGCCAAAGAAGGCATGACCATGCTGATCGTGACCCACGAAATGGACTTCGCCATGTCGATTTCAGACCGGGTGGTGTTCATGGAAAACGGTAATGTGCAACTGGACGCCGCACCTGACACCATCCGCTGCAGTGCCGAAGGCGAACGTGTGCGACGCTTCATGGGCATTGGCAGCCGCTCGCCGGACCTGGCTGAAACGTTGCAAAGGCCTGAGCCGGCGGCTGTCATCAGCCACCACTGATCATTGAGCTTCTTTTTCAGGGAATCACGCATGAATCTTGGAATTGCAGGACGCTGGGCGCTGGTGTGTGCCGCCAGCAAGGGGTTGGGTAAGGCCTGTGCGCAGGCGCTGGTGCGCGAAGGTGTGAACGTGGTGATCACCGCACGGGGCGAACGGATTTTGAATGAAACCGCCGATCAGCTTCGTGCGCTTAATCCCGAAGTGACGGTCATCGCCGTCGCTGGAGACATATCCACGCCCGAAGGTCGGACAGCCGCCCTGAACGCCCACGAGCATTTCGACATCCTGATCAACAACGCCGGTGGCCCGCCTGCCGGCGACTTCCGCAACTGGGACCGCGATGTCTGGCTCAAGGCGCTGGATGCCAACATGCTCACGCCGATCGAACTGATCAAGGCCACGGTGGACGGCATGGCGGAACGCGGATTCGGTCGGATCATCAACATCACCTCCAGTGCGGTGAAGTCGCCGATCGAAAGCCTGGGTTTGTCCAACGGTGCGCGCAGTGGCCTGACAGGCTTCGTCGCGGGGCTTGCCCGCCAGGACAGCATTGCCAGTCGCAATGTCACGATCAACAACCTGCAACCGGGTTCATTCGACACCGACAGGTTGCGCGACAACCTGCTCGGCGCTGCCGAGGAGATGGGGCTGACCGGTGAGGAATTCCTCGACGAATGCCGCCGTGAAATTCCTGCCAAGCGTTTCGGCACGCCCGAGGAATTCGGTGCACTCTGCGCCTTCGTGTGCAGCAGCCACGCCAGCTACATCACCGGGCAAAACCTGCTGATCGATGGCGGGGCCGTGCGTTCCAGCCAATAAACAACCACCCGCGCGCCCCTGTAGGAGCGAGCATGCTCGCGATGAACCCAAGAACACCGCGGGGTGTCAGGTTTCCCGCGTCATCGTTGACGACCATCGCGAGCAGGCTCGCTCCTACAGGAGGTCCGGGGATTAGCTGGCTTGTTCCAAAGCCGAAAACAGTTTTCCGAACTCCAGGGAAAGCTTGTGTCGTGGTGCCAGATGAATCATCGGCACCGAGGCTTCGTGGGATTCACGCATCTTCACCGTGCTGCTCAGATAGTCGGGCAGCACCGGCAAACCTTCGGCCACCAGTTCGTCGATCAGCGTCTTGTGAAAACTGGCGCGTGCCTCGAACTGGTTGACCACCACCCCTTCCACGATCAACGACTCGTTGTGGTCAGCGCGCAATTCGCTCACCTGCGCGATGACGTTGTATAGCGCCTGCCGGGAGAAGCTGTCGCAGTCGAACGGAATCAGCACCCGGTCGGCGGCGATCAACGCACTGTAGGTGTAGAAGTTCAGCGACGGCGGCGTATCGATGTAAATGCGCTCGTAATCCTCGGACAGTTCGATCAGCAGCTTGCGCAGCTTGTTGATCTTGAACTTCGATTCGAGCTTGGCCTGCAGGTCCGCCAGTTCGCGGCTGGCGGTGACCAGATGCAGGTTGTTGTAACGGGTATCGGTGATGGCCACGCGATTCTTCTTGCTGGCCGGGCCGCTGGACAGGGTCTGCTTGAAGAAATCGGCGATCCCCACGGGAATGTCATCGCCTGTAAGTCCTGTCAGATAGTGAGTCGAGTTGGCCTGCGGATCGAGATCCACCAGCAACGTCCTGTAGCCCTCCGCGGCACTGACCGCCGCGAGATTGCAGGCGATGCTTGACTTGCCAACGCCTCCTTTTTGATTGAAAACCGCTCGACGCATGAGACCGACAACCTTAGTAAGAACCTCTCCCAATCATAAGAATGAAATATTTCAGAAATGTTTCCAAATGACATATTTGTTGCATTTTCAAGACAACCAAAGCGCTTTCGGTTCTAACGCTTGAAGTTGTCTTTGAAATTGACCCTGAAGTGACTTGCAAGTTGTGCGATTGAGCTAACGTCTAGTTGTTCGCCTAGTCAGGTAAAGGACCACAGCGCCATGAGCCAATCGGATTCTTCGCCGCCAGTACCGGAGCCGGGTCGCATCGCACACAAAGGCAGCGCTGACACCGGCTGGAGCCGCTGGCTTCCCGGGCTTCGAATGTTGCGCGAATACCGGATCGCCTGGTTGCGCAACGATATCCTGGCCGGCCTGGTACTCACCACGATGCTGGTGCCGGTCGGCATCGCCTACGCCGTGGCGTCCGGTGTACCCGGCATCTATGGCCTGTACGCGACCATCGTTCCCCTGATCGCCTACGCACTGTTCGGCCCCAGCCGAATCCTCGTGCTGGGGCCGGATTCCTCACTGGCCGCCGTTATCCTCGCCGTCATCCTGCCGCTGTCGGGTGGCGACCCCGCTCGCGCCGTGGCGCTGGCGAGCATGATGGCGATAGTCTCGGGGGGCGTGTGCATTCTGGCGGGCATCGCACGCCTGGGCTTCATCACCGAATTGCTGTCCAAACCGATCCGCTACGGCTACATGAACGGCATCGCGCTGACGGTATTGATCAGCCAGCTGCCGAAGTTGTTCGGCTTTTCCATCGATTCCGCCGGCCCTTTGAGAAACCTGTGGGCCATCGCCATGGCGATCATCAATGCCAAGGCCAACTGGACTGCCTTTCTGGTGGGCGCGGCCACGCTGGTGGTGATCCTTTCACTCAAGAGCAACAAGCGCATCCCGAGCATCCTCATTGCCGTGGCGGGCGCGACCATTGTCGTCGGCATGCTGGACCTTGCGGCGCGCGCCGGAGTGTCAGTGCTTGGGCAACTGCCACAAGGTTTGCCGGCGTTCGCCATCCCGTGGATCACCCGTGAAGACATCGTCCCCGTGATCATTGGCGGCTGCGCCGTGGCCCTGGTTTCGTTCGCCGACACCAGCGTGCTGTCCCGGGTGTATGCGGCGCGGACCCGCACCTATGTCGATCCCAATCAGGAAATGGCCGGCCTGGGTTTTGCCAACCTGGCGGCTGGATTTTTCCAGGGCTTTCCCATCAGCAGCAGCTCTTCACGCACTCCGGTGGCCGAGGCCGCCGGGTCGAAAACCCAGGTGACCGGTGTGGTCGGCGCGCTGGCAGTCGCCGTGCTGTTGATGGCGGCGCCGAATCTGTTGGAAGACCTGCCCACCAGCGCGCTGGCGGCGGTGGTGATTGCCTCGGCCATTGGCCTGATCGAAGTCGCCGACCTGCGACGCATCTATCGCATTCAGCGTTGGGAATTCTGGCTGTCGATCGTCTGCACCATCGGCGTGGCCGTATTCGGTGCCATCGAGGGCATCGGCATCGCCATCGTGATCGCCGTCATCGAATTTCTCTGGGATGGCTGGCGGCCCTACTCCGCCGTGCTGGGCCAGGCCAAGGGCGTCAAGGGTTTCCATGACATCCAGCGCTACACCGACGCCAGCCTGATTCCCGGCCTGGTGCTGTTTCGCTGGGATGCTTCGCTGTTTTTCGCCAATGCCGAACTGTTCCACGACCGCATTCTCGACGCCGTGGCCGCCTCACCAACGCCGGTACGCTGGCTGGTGATTGCCGCCGAACCCATCACCAGCGTCGACGTGACCTCGGCCGACATGCTCGCCGAACTGGACGACACCCTTTACGCGGCGGGGATCGAGTTGTGCCTGGCCGAGATGAAAGACCCGGTCAAGGACAAGCTCAAGCGCTTTGGTTTGTACGAGAAACTCGGTGAAAAGGCGTTCTTCCCGACCATCGACGACGCCGTCGGCAGCTACCTGACGGCCAACCCCGTGGCCCGCCAGGACGGGGAATCCTGGGGGGCCTGATCGGGAAGCGGGAGCATCAGCCCAAAGCCTCGCGACGCCCGAAAGCCCGCACCGTCACCCACAACGCCTCGCTCAACAGGGCAAGCGCAACCGCCGCCCCACCGATGCAGAACAGCAGCACATGGTTGCCATGGGTGCTGGCGAACAACCAGGAATAGGCGTAGCCGGCCAGCGCCTGGAACAAGGCGAAGATGATGGTGGCGCGGCTCCAGGCAGCGCCTTGGGCGACCGGATCCGCGGCCAGTTGCTGCACCCGTCCGAGGGTGATGGGCACGATGCCCGGTGGAAAGCTGCCAATCACGAACACGGCCGGCACCAGCCACAGCGTCTGGTTCGACAGTGCGAGCACACTGACGGCGAGCAACTGGCTGATCAGTGCCGCCCGATTGGTGGCCGCGTGGCCGATTCGGTCGGCCAATGCACCGTAGGCAACCGGCCCCACGATGGCCCCCAGGCCATACACCACCCAAAGGTTGGCGGCCGAATGCGTGCCCCACGCCAGCCCCCTGGCCACGTAATCGACCAGGAACAACATCATTGGTACCAGGCCTACGGCCATCAAGGCGTATTGCACATAAACCAGCCCCAGCCCCGACGCGGCGGCAGCTTTACCGGACACGGGCGCTGCGGCGGGCGCAACGGCTGGCGGCCAGCCCGTCCAACTGATCACGGTGAGCAGCAGCGCAATCACACCCAGGCCGATCCAGGTTTCGCGCAGTCCCAGCTCCAACAACAGCGGAACCACGGTGCCCGAAGCGGCGATCCCAAGTCCCAGGCCGAGAAAAATCGCCCCGCTGGCCAGCCCCTTTCGCGCGCCCGGCAGGTACGGCAACACCGTGCCAGCCGCGAGCACCATGATCACGCCCCCGGCCAGGCCCGAGACAAAGCGCCAGATGAAAAACCACAGGACCGACAACGGCAACGCGCAAGCGAAGAACGCCAGCGCGACCAGCAGCATCATCCATCGCAGGCTGCGTCTGGCAGTGAACATCCGAGCCAGTGGGCGACCGCAGAAGGCGCCGGCCAGATAGCCGACCAGATTCGCCGCGCCCAGATAAATCACTTGGTTGGCGGCAAACCAGTGCGCTTCGATCAGCGCCGGCACCAGCGGTGTATAGGCAAAACGCGCCAGGCCTATGCCAACCAGACTGGCGCAGAGCCCGGCAAGGACTGCATGTAACGGGTGGGGTTGTGTACTGCGCATGGGGACTCCTTCGGTGTTCGCCACGGAGGTGCAAGGGAGATCAATCATCTTTGACAGGCCTGTCATGGTTGGCAGTGTTGACATGTTTGACAGGCATGTCAAGATCTCCCTCACAACCTTCACGCAGGACGATCGACATGGCAGGAGTACGTCAATTCAACGAAGAACAGACCCTGGATCTGGCCATGGAGCTGTTCTGGCGACAGGGCTTCGGTGCAACCTCGATGCCGCAGCTGGCAGAGGCTACGGGGGTGCTGCGCGGTTCGCTGTACAACGCCTACGGAGACAAGCAGGCGCTGTTCCTCGAGGTGTTTGCCCGCTACAAGGCACGATTTCTGGCAGCCGCGCGCGAGGCGCTGGACGAACCGCAACTGGACCGCGCGCTCAAGGCGTTTTTCGCCTACACCATTGGCTCCATGACCCAGGGCACCCCGCCAAGGGGGTGCCTGACCACCAAGACCGCCATCGACGAAGCCGCCAACAGCGAACCGATTCGCCTGGCCTTGCGCGATTTGCTCGATGGTCTGGAGGCGTTGCTCGTCGAGCGCTTTACCAGCGAAGAGGCACAACAGCGCCTGGCCCTGGACCCCGTCGCAGCGGCACGACTGGTGGTGAGTCAGACCCGGGGAATTGTGGTGATCGAACGCCTGTATCAGGACGCGCAACGCCTGCAGGACATTGCCGATTCGCTGGTGGCGATCCTGTTGCATCCGCAAGCCGGGTGATAACGCATTCAGCCCGCAGCTTAATCCGACACCAAATGGTCATCGCTGACCACTTGATTGCGGCCATTCTCCTTGGCCGCATACAAGCGCCGGTCAGCCTTGGCCACCAGCGCTTCGAGCCCGGTGACCTGATCGGCCCCCAGCTCCGCCACCCCGATCGACACCGTCAAGTGAACCTCCCTTGACGGTGCCGACGCCAGCATCATCACCGGATCCGGCAGACACACTGACTGTTCGATACCGATGCGCAGCTTCTCGGCGATCCTGCTGGCATCGTCCAGTGTCGTCGCTGGCAGCATCACGCAAAATTCTTCACCACCGTAGCGCGCCACCAGGTCATGGGGCCGAACCAATGCGCGGCACAGGGTCGCCAGATGCTTGAGCACTTCATCGCCGGTGGTGTGCCCCCAATTGTCATTGATGAACTTGAATCGATCGATGTCGATCATGAGCAACGCAATGGGTTGCTTGCCTTGAAGCCGCCTGACCAACCCTTTGAAATCCGCTTGCAGGCGCCGCCGGTTGGCCAGTTGCGTCAGCGCATCGACCAGCCCGAGTTCGGTGAGCCGGGCATTCAGTCGCATCTGGTTGAGCAGCAAATGATCGACGACGAACAGCGTCACGACCAATAACGCGGCAAGCGATAACCAGACGAAGATGAAAATCGAGCTGAACTGTTCGATCACCGACCAGCGCAGCTCGTTGATTGACACCTTGTTGAGCAGCAACAGTTCGGAATCGTGCAGGACCCGATAGAAATACAGATCATCGCCACCACGAAGCACGCCTTTGCCTGACTGGAACATGGCCGGCATGGAGAGCCCGGAGACGGTCTCGGGCAAAGTATTGAGCCAGTTGCCTTCCTGGTCGTTGAAGGTTTCCTGATTGGTGGCAATCAGCGATCCACGCTGATCGAGCAGCACATGCAATTCATCGGGCGGTGTCCCGGCATACAGGTAATCCTGCAGCCTTTGCTGCAACACCTCGAAGAGGATGGCGCCCCGTGGCACGCCATTGGAAATCAGCGATGTAGTGAGCAACAACCGGGCGCCGAGGAAAACCTGCCTTGCCTGGATAATCATGAAGGCAACATCGGCCCCGCTTGTACTCTGCGCACGGGGCCGAATAAGCCTGGAGGCGGCAAACGCCTTGAGCACCGCCGGCAGCTTTTCATCGGGAATTCGCGGATAAGCCACCACCACCCCGGTGGTCGACACATAGAGAACATGCTCGATGTAGCGTTTTGCCTGGTATTGCGCGGGAAACATCTGACTCAGGGTACGGGACAGAATCAGGTCCTGACGCAAGGTTCGACTGTCGCGGAACAAACCGGGAATCGCCGCCAGTTGCTCATCGCCGATGGCACGCACCGGGGCATCGCTGGGCGTCACAGATAATCCCCAAACCGGACTCCCCCCGCGCTTGCAACGCTTGTTGCAGGGCAGAATCCAGATCCGTATCACCTTGCGTGGCCTGCTCGTCCTGCAGCAGGCGTTCAGCGACATTGCGCAACAGCCGCAACTGGTTCTTGCCGTTATCGATGGTCATGTCGACGGCAACCGCGTGCAGTTGCAAGCGGTGCTCGCGCTGGTCGACCTGGCGTTCGAAACCCAGAAAATACTGGCGGGCCGCCAGCACCAACGTCACCGCAAACACCCCCGCAAAAAAAACGAACACCGTCTGCCGCGGACGGGCATTGATGTAGGCAAAAAAACGGCGAAATCGGGAGCCTGAACGGTATGGAGTCGGCATACATGGATTCCGTCAAACGGATCGAGAAAGTGTAGCCCGGCGCCATAACTGTAGGAGCGAGCCTGCTCGCGATGGTCGTCAACGATGACGCGGGGGGCCTGACACCCCGTGGCGTTCTCGGGTTCATCGCGAGCATGCTCGCTCCTACACCTACAGAGTGGGCACATTCATACAATCGCCGTGCTCCAGATAGCCGGGACAATACCCGCTCCGTCATGTACCTGACCGGCACTGGAAAATATCGCTCATGCCATTTGAACCGCGAGCCACTTACTGGCTGCTTTTACTCCTCCCGGCCGCCACCGGGACAGCCATGGCCAGTGAACCCGAAGCTCAAGGCTTCATGGAGGGTTCGTCACTCAACGTCCTGAACCGCAACTTCTTCCTGCAAAGCGACTACCGCTCCCCAACCCCGGCGAACAAGAACTACAAGCAGGAATGGGCCCAAGGGTTCATCGCTTCGTTTGCCTCCGGTTTCACGCCAGGCACCGTTGGCTTCGGCATTGATGCCCACGGTTTTCTCGGTGTGAAGCTCGACGGCGGCAAGGGGCATTCGGGCACGGGCCTGTTGCCGCTGGACTCGGATGGTCGCAGTGACAGCGACTACTCCAGCGCCGGTGGCGCGCTGAAACTGCGCGCGTCAAAAACCACCTTGGCCTACGGTGAGATGACCGTGGAAACCCCAGTGTTCGACACCGCTGACAAGCGTCTGCAACCGGAATACGCCACGGGTTTTCTGTTCGACAGCCGTGAGTCGGACGCTGTGCATGTGCAGGCCGGGCATTTCACCGCCTTCAAGAACCAGGACGCGTCGACCGGCAAAGGTGACTTCACCGGCTACGGGGTGAGCACCGATACCGGCGGCATCAGCTTCCTTGGCGCGCAATTGTTCGAAGACCAGCCGGTGGGCGGTGCGCTGTACGCCTCGGAGCTGAGCGAAACCTGGCGGCAGTACTACGCCAACCTGCACCTGACGCAATCCGGGTTCTTTATCGACGGCAATGTCTACCACACCCGGGATTACGGCGACGCTGCGGCCGGGACGATTGATAACACCGCCTATAGCCTGTCGGGGAAATACAAGGTCGGGGCCCAGGGCTTCACCCTGGCCTATCAAAAGATCCACGGTGACACGCCGTTCGACTTTGTCGGGGGCGATTCGATCTACCTCGCCAACTCCATCAAATACGCCGACTTCAACGGCCCCGGCGAGCGTTCGTGGCAGGCGCGCTACGACCTCGACATGGGCGCCTTCGGCATTCCCGGCCTGACGTTCATGACCCGTTATGTGACCGGTCGCGGCATTGACGGCACCCATGCACCGCAAGGGGGTGCGTACAACCCGTTCGATCCGGATACCGGTCAGTTCGTCCCGCAACAAGGGGATGGCGGACGCCATTGGGAGCGGGATATCGATCTGCACTACGTCGTGCAGTCAGGCCCGGCAAAGGATTTGTCAGTGAAACTGTCCCAAGTGACCCATCGGGCCAACAGCGCTCAGGCCGGGGATGACATCGACCGGATCTACATCGTGGTCGAGTACCCGCTCAATTTCGGGCACTTTTGAATCATCCGCGGCCCGAGTCCGTGGGGAATGTCAGGCGAGTTTGATGACGCCGCCCTGAATCTCGTCCCGCGCCATGCGCAAGTCGATGGCGTCCTGGTTGAGGCGATGAATCAGGTTGAGCAGCCGTTGACGCAATACCTCATCCTTGAGCTGCTCGCTGGCACGCATCACGTCCAGCGCCGCCGCTTCATTATTGCTGGCGACAGAATCAAGCAGTTTGCGCAAGCTTCTCGATGGCCGATTCATCCTGGATCCCTTCTGATTTGGTGAGGCGAATGCTACGGGGCCTTTGTTGCGTCAATGTTTCAGCCACACCAGGCTCGCATTACCTTTGTAGGAGCGAGCCTGCTCGCGATGGACGTCAACGATTACGCGCCTTGTCTGAAGGATCGCGTCGTCTGGGCGTTTTTCGCGAGCAGGCTCGCTCCTACAGGGGTTGGATCAAGCTTTTCAGCCCGACTCGGTCTCGCGAATCAGCTTCTTGTTGATCTTGCCAACGCTGGTCTTGGGGATTTCGGTGACGAACTTGAACTGCTTGGGGATCGCCCACTTGTTGATCCGCCCGCCGTCGACGAAGGCTTGCAGGTGCGCTTCCAGCAGTTTGCGGTCCAGGTATTGCCCCGCCTCGCACACCACCATGGCCATCGGGCGTTCGCCCCACTGCTCGTCGGCGATACCGACCACCGCGACGGACGACACCGCCGGGTGTTCGCTGATCAGGCTTTCCAGTTCCAGGGAGCTGATCCATTCGCCGCCGGTCTTGATCACATCCTTGATCCGGTCCTTGATCTCCACCCCGCCCTGCGGGTCGATCGAGGCCATGTCGCCGGTGTGCAGCCAGCCGCCCTCCCACAGCTCGGCGCCTTTTTCCGCTGACTTCAGATAGCCCTGGGTCAGCCACGGTGCGCGCACCACGATTTCGCCCAGGGATTCGCCGTCATGGGCCACGTCGTTGCCGCTGGCGTCGACGATGCGCAAATCGACCATCGGGATGGGCGTGCCGGTCTTGACCCGGCTTGGCAACTGTTCCGACATGGGCTTGGCGCGGTCTTCATCACGCAGGTAGGTGAGGCACAGCAGCGGGCAAGTTTCCGACATGCCGTAACCGGCGTGCATCACCATGCCTCTGTTGCTGGCTTCCGTGGCGAGACCCAAAGGTAGCGCGCTGCCGCCAATGAGGATTTTCCAGCCGTCGAAGCGGGTCTTCGAACCCTCCTCGCAGTTCAGGATCATTTGCAGAATGGTCGGCACGCAATGGGAGAAGCTGACCTTCTCTTCGCGGAACAATCGCACCAGGCTGTTGGGCTCGTAACGACCCGGATAAACCTGCTTGAGCCCTATCAGTGTCGCCACATACGGCACGCCCCAGGCATGCACGTGGAACATCGGCGTGATCGGCATGTACACGTCGTCGGAACGCAGCAACGGCTGGCCCTGATAGACGCCGAGGCTGCCCACGGCATTGAGGGTGTGCAGCACCAGTTGCCGATGGCTGAAGTACACGCCTTTCGGGTCACCCGTGGTACCGGTGGTGTAGAACAGGGTCGCCACCGAGTTTTCGTCAAAATCGGGGAAGTCGTACTGATCCGAAGCCTGCTCCAGCAATTGCTCGTACTCGCCAACCACAGGCAGCGAGGTATCGGCGGCGCCGTTGTCGCTGAGCTGGACGTAGCCTTTGACGGTGGTGAGCCGATCCTGAATCTGCTCGAGCAGCGGCACGAAGTCGTCATGCACCAGCACCAGATCGTCCTCGGCGTGGTTCATGGTGAACAGCACCTGCTCCGGCGACAGGCGAATGTTCACCGTGTGCAGCACCGCACCGATCATCGGCACGGCGAAGAAGCATTCCAGGTAGCGATGGCTGTCCCAGTCGAGCAAGGCCACGGTGTCACCGGCTTTGACCCCGGCGGCGGTCAGCGCATTGGCCAGGCGACGGATACGCTGGTTGAGGGTCTGGTAGCTGTAGCGCAGTTTGTCGGCGTAGACGATTTCCCGACCTGGCTCATAGCGCACGCCGGAGAGCAGCAATTGCTTGATCAGCAAGGGGTAGGCATAAGCGCCTTCGGCGGGCGGAATTATTTTTGTCGCCATCATTATTAAAGGTTCCTTGTTCTATCAGAACTGATCGGCTTGCAGCGCGAAGAGGCAATCACTGCCGGCCTTGGCCGTAGCGCTCAGCGAGTGGATACGCGGCAGCAGGCGGGCAAAGTAGAAACGCGCGGTGGCCAGTTTGCTGGAGTAGAAATCATCCGTGGAGTCCGCATCGAGGGCGGCCTTGGCCATCATCGCCCACATGTAGGCATAGGCGGTGTAGCCGAACACGTGCAGGTACTCGACCGAGGCCGCGCCGACCTCATTCGGGTTGTGTTGGGCGCGATCCAGCAGCCAGTGGGTCAGTTCGTCGAGCACATCCACCGCTGCGTTCAACGGTTTGGTGAACTCGCCCAGATTGGCGCCGGCGTTGGCGGAGAAGTTGCGAATTTCCGAAGCGAACAGACGGTAAAGCGCCCCGCCGCTGCCGACGATCTTGCGCCCGGCCAGGTCGAGGGACTGGATGCCGTTGGTGCCTTCATAGATCTGGGTGATGCGCACATCACGCACCAATTGCTCCTGGCCCCACTCGCGAATGTAGCCGTGGCCGCCAAAGACCATCTGCCCGTGCAAGGTGGTTTCCAGGCCCATGTCAGTCAGGAAGGCCTTGGCCACCGGGGTCAACAGCGCCACCAGTTCCTGGGCGCGATTGCGAGTGGTGGCGTCATCGCTGTACTTGGCGGTGTCCAGTTGCAAGGCGACGTAGCTGGAGAACGCGCGACCCCCTTCGTTCAAGGCCTTCATGGTCAGCAGCATGCGGCGCACGTCCGGGTGCACGATGATCGGGTCGGCGGCCTTGTCCTTGTGCTGCGCGCCGGTGGGCGCACGGCTCTGGATGCGATCCTGGGCATACGCCACGGCGTTCTGGTAGGAGCGCTCACCCTGGGCCAGGCCCTGAATGCCAACGCCCAGACGCTCGTAGTTCATCATGGTGAACATCGCCGCCAGGCCTTTGTTCGGCGCGTCGACGAGCCAGCCAGTGGCACCGTCGAAGTTCATCACGCAGGTGGCCGAAGCCTTGATGCCCATCTTGTGTTCGATGGAGCCGCAGTACAGCGAATTGCGTTCGCCCAGGGATCCGTCGGCATTGACCAGCACCTTGGGCACCAGGAACAGCGAGATGCCCTTGGGTCCGGCCGGTGCATCCGGCAAGCGCGCCAGCACCAGGTGGATGATGTTTTCGGTCAGGTCCTGCTCGCCACCGGTGATGAAGATCTTGCTGCCGCTGACCTTGTAGCTGCCGTCGGCCTGGGGTTCGGCGCGGGTACGAATCATGCCCAGGTCGGTGCCGGCGTGGGCTTCGGTCAGGCACATGGAACCGGTCCAGGTGCCGGCGTACATGTTCGGCAGGTAAGCGGCTTTCAGTTCCTCACTGGCGTGAGCGTTGATCGACAGGCAGGCGCCTGCCGTCAGCATCGGGTACAGGCCGAACGACAGGCTGGCCGCGTTGACCATTTCTTCCACCTGCGCGGAGATGGCCTTGGGCATGCCCATCCCACCGAATCGCGGGTCGCCACCGACACCGACCCAACCACCCTCGGCAAATGCCTGGTACGCCTGGGCAAAGCCCTCTGGCGCGTTGACGGTGTCCTTGCTCCAGGTGCAGCCCTGTTCGTCGCTGGGGCGGTTCAACGGTGCGATGACTTCACCGGTGATCTTGCCGGCCTCTTCGAGGATCGCGGCGGCGGTTTCTTCGTCGATCACCTCGGCCAGGCCGGGCATGCTGGCCCATAGCCGCGATACCTGGAAAACCTCGTTGAGTACGAAGCGCATGTCGCGCAGGGGTGCTTTGTAGTCAGACATTGTTGGCTTACTCGGAAGTGGTCAGGGCATGAGGTACGCCCGGACGTTCAGTGGTTTCAATGTTGTCGGGGGTTGCAACGGCACCAGTGGCAGGCACCTTTTCGCGCAGCAGGAAGTACGACAGCGCCGGAATCAGGATCAGCGCACCGAGCATGTTCCACAGGAACATGAAGGTCAGCAGGATGCCCATGTCGGCCTGGAACTTGATCGGCGACCAGACCCAGCACACCACGCCGGCGGCCAGGGTGATGCCCACCAGCCCCACTACTCGCCCGGTGAAGGACACGGCGTTGCGATAGGCCTGGGACAGCGGCAAACCCTGGCGCTGGAAGTGCAATTGCACGCTCAAGAGATACAAGGCGTAGTCCACGCCGATGCCGACGCCGAGGGCGATCACCGGCAGGGTCGCGACCTTCACGCCGATGCCCATCGCCACCATCAGCGCCTCGCAGAGGATCGAAGTCAGCACCAGCGGCAGCAGCGCCACCAGCGTGGCCCGCCAGCTGCGGAAGGTGATCAGGCAGAACAGCGTCACTGCCGCGTACACGTAGAGCAGCATGGTGTGGTTGGCTTCGCGCACCACGATGTTGGTCGCCGCCTCGATCCCGGCGCTGCCGGCGGCCAGCAGGAACTGCCGATCCGGGGTGCTGTTCTCGCGGGCGAACTTGTCGGCGATCGCCACCACGGCGTCGAGGGTTTCGGCCTTGTGGTCCTTGAGGAAGGTGATCACCGGCATCAGCGAGCAGTCGGTGTTGAACAGCTCCGGCGAGTTCACCGAGGCTTGCTGGGCGGCGTAGTTGAGCACGTCCTGGTTGCGCTGGATGCTGTTGAGCTTGGGGTTGCCTTCGTAGGTGCCGGCGGTGATCTGCCGTACCGCGTTGACCAGCGAAGCGGTGGCCTGCACGCCCGGATACTGCTGCAGCTCCCAGGCCAGGCGGTCGGCGAGGATCAGGGTCTTATAGTTCAGACAGCCTTCGGGCGCGGTCTTGATCATCACCGCGAACAGGTCGCTGGACAGCGCGTAGTGACTGGTGATGTAGGCGTTGTCGCGGTTGTAGCGCGAGTCGGCGCGCAGCTCCGGCGCCCCGCTTTCCAGGTCGCCGATCTTCAGCTGCTGGCTGACCACGAAACCGCCGACGCCCATCAGCGTTGCTACCAGCACGGCGGCGGTCGCCCATTTGGCGGTGGTGAAGCGGTCGAGCAGGTCCCACAAGCGGCCGAAGCCTTTGCTCTTCTCGGCACGGGTGTCGATTTTCAGCGCGCGCTCGGCGGCCTTGGCGCCGACGCCGATGTAGGACAGCGCCACCGGCATCAGCAGCAGCGAGGTGAAGATCAACACCGCGACGCCGATGCTGGCGGTGATCGCCAGGTCCTGGATCACCGGGATGTCGATCAGCATCAGCACCGCAAAGCCCACGGCGTCGGCCAGTAGCGCCGTGACCCCGGCAATGAACAGGCGGCGGAAGGTGTAGCGCGCGGCGATCAGCTTGTGGGTGCCCCGGGCGATGTCCTGCATGATGCCGTTCATCTTCTGCGCCGCGTGGGACACGCCGATGGCGAAGATCAGGAATGGCACCAGCACCGAATACGGATCGATGGCGTAGCCCAGCCAGGCGACGATGCCCAGTTGCCAGACCACCGCGATCAGCGAGCAGCCGACCACCAGCAAGGTACTGCGCACGCACCGGGTGTAGGCATAAATGATCACCAGCGAGGTGACCACGGCCAGGCCGAAGAACATCATCACCTGGATCAGGCCGTCGATCAGGTCGCCCATCAGCTTGGCGAAACCGATCACACGTACCTTGTACGGACCCTTGCCCTCCTCGCCTGACTTGCGCGCCGAAGCGTCACCGGCGAATTCGATCTTGTCGCGCAGCTGCTCTTCGAGCATCTGCGAAAAGGCGTGGTAGTTGATGCGCTGGCCACCGGCGGCGGCCTTGTCCAGCAGCGGCACCACCAGCATGCTCGACTTGAAGTCGCTGGCCACAAGGCTGCCCACAAGACCCGCGCGGGCGATGTTCTGGCGCAACTGCTCGATCTGCTCCGGCTTGCCCGAATAGGTGTCGGGCATCACCGGACCGCCCTGGAAACCGTCCTCGGTGACTTCGGTCCAGCGCACGCCCGGGCTCCACAGCGACTTCATCCAGGCGCGGTCGACGCCGTCGGTGAGGAATAGTTGATCGTTGACCTGCTTGAGCACGTCCAGGTATTCGGGGTCGAAAATATCGCCATGGGTGTTCTCCACCACCACCCGCACCGAGTTGCCCAGGCCGCGCAACGAGGCGCGGTTTTCCAGGAAGTTCTGGATGTAGGGCTGGCTCTGCGGAATCATTTTTTCGAAGCTGGGGCGCAGCTCCAGGCGGGTGATCGCCATGTAGCCCAGCAGCACCGTGGTCAGCGCCATCAGCAGCATGAACAGCGGGCGGAAGTTGAACACCAGGCGTTCCAGAAGGTTGCCGGAGCGCTGGTCGAAATCGCGCAGGTCGCGGATCACCGGCATGGCGTCTTGTTTGATATTGCCCATGTCTGGGTTCTCGCTCTTAGGGTTCGATGGCGGCGGCTTTGGGGACAGGTGCGACTGGCAGTGTGCGGGCGCCACGGCTGCCCGCCAGCACCAGCTGGCCGTCGGCGGCCTGGGTGGCACCGGCGACCGGCGCTGGAGCCGACTGCTGCACCAGGTGCATCTGCGCGCCCTGCCCCTGGCTGACCAGCATCTGCCCGCCCTGGGTGAACAGGCGGTAGTGACCAGCGGCATCGATCAGCCCCGCGGTGATGCTCAGGTGCAGGCCGCTGTCCAGGGCGGCCCAGCTCTGGCCGCCATCGCTGCTGCGCAGCACGTTGCCGCGCAGGCCGTAGACCAGCACTTCGCCGGGCTTGCCGAGCACACCGAAGAAGCTGCCCTGATACGGCGTCTCTACGGCAGTGAAGCGTTGCGCACTGTCGTCCCACTTGAGCAACAGACCCTGCTCGCCGGCGATGTACAGCGCATCACCCGTTGAGGCGATGGCATTGAGGTGGAAACCCTGCGGGTTATCGGTGCGGTCCTGGAACGGCGTCCAGGTCTGGCCGCCATCGTCGGTGCGCAGGATCAGATTGAACACGCCGACCACATAGCCGGTTTTTTCATTGGCGAACCAGACGTCGAGCAGCGGTTTGTCCGCGCCTTGATCCATTAAACGTTGGCCTTCCGTGGCCAACTGGGGCCATTGCTCGTTGTTCGGCTCTGCCTTGGCCAGAGCCGAGTAATGTTCGATCAGCAAGCTGCCGATCTGGCGACCGTCGAGTTGTTTTTGCCAGGTCGCGCCGGCATCGCTGCTGTGCAGCACCACGCCGTCATTGCCCACCGCCCAGCCTTGGCTCGCGGTCGGGAAATTCACGGCAGTAAGGTCGGCACTGACCGGCACCGAGGCCTGTTGCCAGTGCAACCCTGAATCATCGGAAAACAGAATATGGCCGCGCTGGCCGACGCTGATCACCCGCGAACCTGCGCGGGTCATGCCGGACAACGGGCTGTTGACGGACAAGGCACTGACCCGGGCGGGCAAGTCCAGTACATCGACGTAATCGGCTGCGAAGCTGACGCCTTGCAACACGCTCAACACCACACCACAGGCCAGCTGCAAATAATTATTTTTATACGAACACATACCGCGTCCTCTTCGGAAAATCGCGTCGGAGCACACACTTGTGGGAGCGAGCCTGCTCGCGATGGTCGTTAACGATTACGCGTGCTTTCTGGATGCCCGCGTCGCTCTCGGGTTCATCGCGAGCAGGCTCGCTCCTACAGTGAGGTTGGCTTAGCGAATACCGGCACCTGCCAGGGATTCCGAGGACCACTGGGCCTTGGAGAGCGGGTCGATGTACTTGATGCCGCCGTAAGGGCCGACCACGCCGTTGATGTTGTAGGAGCCGCCGACCAGGTCGTAGATCATGAACGGCGTCGAATCCGGCACCTGCTTGTCATAGCTCTGGCTCAGGAAGGCGAAGGAGCCACGGTAGAGCTGACCACGGGCGTCATATTGGTCCGAAGCCAGAGCCGTCCAGCTGTCTTCGTCGAGGTAGAAGCGACGCTTGGCGTAGATGTGACGGGCACCGGGCTTGAGGTTGCCTTCGACGACCCAGACGCGGTGTTTTTCCCAACGCACGTAGTCCGGAGACAGGTGGTTGGCGGTGGTCAGCGACTTCGGATCCTGCGCATACGTCAGCTTGTAGGTGTTGTAGGGCACGATCATTTCCTGCTTGCCCACCAGCTTCCAGTCGTAGCGATCCAACGCACCGTTGAACACGAACACGTCGTCGTAGGTGCCCGCACCGGCGGTACCCGGGTTCGGCGTGTCGTAGGCCAGGTTCGGTGCCAGCTTCACCCGGCGCTGGCCAGGCAGGTACTGCCAGGCGCGACGCGGTTGTTGCAGCGGGTTGGCGGCGTCCTTGAGCATCACCGCTTCACCGGCGCGGCGCGCAGGGCCGGTGTAGGCCAGCTTCATCTGGTAGTAGACGTCGGCGCTGCTGATCGGCTGCGAGAGGTTCTCGTAGATCGGGTAGGAAATGAACGCCTGCCCGGTGATCGCCAGGCTTGGCACACCGGCGGAGTCGACGTTCCACGAGTCGTATTTGGAGCTGATGTTCACACCCTGATAACGCAGCAGGAAGTTCCACATCGCTTCGCTGCCCGATTGCGGGATCGGGAACGGCACGCCCGGCAGCACGTTGTCGATGGCCAGGCCATCTTCCAGGGACTTGGCGCCGCTGGCGTTCTTCACACCGTTGTCGAGAATGGCCTGGGGCAGCGAAACGGTGCGGTGCGTCGGGTACACGTCGACACGGAAGGTCGGGAAGCGCTTGGCCAGTTCCACCGTGGTGGCGGTCAGCAGGTTCTTGTACTTGTCGACGTTCTTGCCGTCGATCACCACCAGCGGTTTTTCACTGGCAAACGGGTTCGGACGCATGCTGTCACCGGACTTGAAGCTGGCCGGTGGCGTGGTCAGGCCACCGCTGTAGGCCGGAATCGAGCCATCGGCGTTGCCGGCCTTTTCCGCGCCTACCTGGGTCAGGCTGGTGCCCAGCTTGGCGGCTTCCTGAGCGGAAACGGCGGCCTGTGCCTGGGCGGCCAGGACGAGAGAGAGCGATGCGGCCAAAACGGTATAAGCAAATTTCATCTTTGTATTCTCCTGCTTGCGTCGAGCAAATCAGTGGTGAATCAAAAAGTGGTTTTCATCGTCAGGTACAGGGCGCCGCGATCCTCGGTCGTGGCACCGCCTCCGGAGAAGGACGAGTAGCCGCCGGCGTAGCAGGCATAGTTTTCGTTGCCGCTGAAGGCGTTCGGGGTGGAGCCGTCACCGCCGGTCGGGCCGGTGCTCACACCGCTGACGTTGCATTTGTCGGTCTTGCCGAAGGAGTCCACGTACTTCAGGTCGACGAAGTATTTGTTGTACACAACGGCACCCAGGCCGACGGCATAGTTGCCGGTGTCCTTGGCACCGCCACCGGAGACTGGCGACACGCCATCGATACCGACGTTGACCGACATCGGTGCGTTGAGATCGACACCGGGGAACACCTGGTACCAGGTCGGTGTGAAGTTGACCGCGATGCCCCAGTTGTCCCGGGTCGGCGCGTCGATGCCGCGATAGGAATCCTTGCCCTTGTAGAGCGCCTCATTTTTGCTGTCGAGCTTGAGCAGGTTGCTGTAGTACAGCTCGGTGAGCACGGTTGCCTGGTCGAAAACCGGGGTTTTCGGCAGGGTCATCAGGCCGTTGATCGTCCAGTGCAGCGTGTCGCCGGTGGCGGCCATGCTGTCGCCCTTGTGCGGGGTGTCATAGACCACGCCGGTCGCTGCCGTACGAGGCGGCAACAAGCCCAGGCCCTGGCCCAGACCCAGCGGGCTGTTGGTGCTGACGATCGCCGGGATACTGGCCAGCGGCATGTTGTGGCGAATGTTCAGGTCCGAACCCACGCTCACGCCGCCCACGTCCTTGGACAGGCTCAGGCCGAAGATCTTGATGTTGTCGGCATAAGCCAGTTGATAGGTGGCGGTGCTCAGGGAATTGAGCGTGTTGACCACCGCGGGGACCTGGCCTGCCGGGCGGGTGCCGTTGGCGTTGGCCGAGCTGATGCCACGGGCGTCCAGCCAGGCCTGCGGCAGGATCTCCGAGGTTTCGCGGTAGTAAACGCCGAGGGTGCCGTCCAGCCAGGCTGGCGACCACTTGGCCATCAGGCCCCAGTCGCCGCTCTTGTCCGGGGTCAGGTCATGGCCACGACGCACGTTGGTCAACGCATTGCACGGCGCCAGGCCGCAACCCAGAGGACTGCCAGGCACGACAGCATTAGTGTTACCCAGCAGGAACGACTGCGCGCCGAAACCGACCAGGTCGGAGCCGCCGTAGTAAGTTCCGGCTTCTGGAAGACGGGCGGCGTCCCAGTCGAGAAAGTATTGCGCCCCGAGGGTCAACTCCGGGTTGACGGTGAACGACATCGACAGCTGATTGCGCGGAACGAACAGCTCCTTGGCTTCGGTGCCCGGCGACGCTGCCAGCTTGGCCAGGTCCAGGCCCGACTGGCCGTAGCTCATCGAGTGCACCGGGTTGAGGATGGTCTCACCCCAATAGACGTTGTGCTGGCCGGCCTTGACGCTGAGCATCGACTCTTCGCCCACTTCGGTGCTGTAGAACACGAAGGCATCGAGGATTTCGCCCGAAGGCCCGGTGTAATAGCGCTGGGCGTAGTTGCTCAGGTGCGGGCTGCCGTTGCCAACGTTGTCATTAGTGACGGCGGCCAGGCGCGGGTCGTTGGCAACCAGGCCGGAAGTCGAGCCATTGCCGTTGACGAACGGGTTGGAGTTGGAACCGGTGTTCTCGTAGGCCTTGTCGTACCAGCTGGCGGCGCTGACGCGAAAGCCCATGGCGTTCTGGTAGACCACGTCCATCTCGGTCAACAGGTCGATACGGTTGGTGATGTTGGTACCGGCCTTGCGGAAGTTGTAATCGCCGTCGTTGTTGTTCGGCGTTCCCAACATGCGCTTGTCGGCACTTTCAGTGCGTACGCCGTAGTTGTACTTGATGGTGTTGTCCACACGCATCGTCCAGTCCGGATTCCCCGTATCGATCTCTACCCCATGGGCAGTCGGCACGATGGCGGCGAGAATGGCCGACGCCAGCAGGCTGTAGCGTGGAGCGGTGAAGCCGTGACTCTTGGTGTTGTGCATTGCGTTGTCTCCGCCTTTTTCTATTTGTTTTAAGCGCAGCCGCCCTCTCGCAAACCTCTTCGGGTCTGCGTTTCAGGAGTGAGGGCAATTGCCGGTTGCGTGTTGCCAGACCGGCTCCTGTATTAGCTATCCAGCTGCAGGATGAGTGCCTCGGCTTGCTGCCATGGGCCAAATCCTGCGGCCGGATTGAGATGACCGACTTCGCCCAGATCGAGCAATTCGGCGCCCCAGTTTTCTGCCATGCGGGACACGGCGGAAAAACTGGCAAGGTGATCGTTGGTGCTGCCGGCCACGATGCTGGGGAACGGCAACGGACCATTTGGAAGTGGATTCCAGCCCTGGGTTTTCAGGGTTTCGGACGAGGGATAGTTGGAAGGCCAGACGGCATCGAGATCAGGCGGCGCGGCGAGCAAGGCGCCCTTGATCGGACGGCTGTAGTGCGCCGCCCAATGGGCGACCATCAGGACACCGGCACTGTGGGCCACCAGAATCACCGGCCCGTCGATCTGCTCGAGCTCGTGCTGGATTGCCCGTACGCGAGCCATGCAGTCGAGTTTGTCGGTTTCCAGCGGTGGCACACTGCGTACTTTGCAGAGTCTTGCTTCAAGCAGCGTTTGCCAGTGTTCGGCAACGTGCTCGCGCAGACCCGGTACGATCAGAACGGTTGCAGCAGTTTGCAGTTTGTCCACGTCAACACCTTCGCTATCACGGTGACTCGGCTGACTCGGTGGTCAGCGTTTTGTTGTAGGTATGACATTAAAGAGCACCCACCCCGGGCGCTTTTCATTGGACGTCATGCACTTTTCTTTTGATGACAAACGGGGAGTGGCCAGCGATGTGCTACCGTTGGTCATGTAATCCCACGGATGCCTTGCAGGCCGCTGTAATCAATGGGTGCGCGTTGATCGAGACGTCAGGGAACGGTGAATTTCGGCCGCTCGGAACGACCGTTGTCGGCGAATTCGCAACTGTTCAACTGTTGATGTGCTGGCTATAGTCGCCACGCTCGCTTCCACCGCAACTGGTACAGGAAAGACCTTCGCATGACCAAGCTTGTACGCGCCGCTGTCTTGACCAACTACCTGGAGGTCACTCAGTACCTGTCGTTCAACCCGCGTGATGTATTGGCGGGCGTAGGCCTGAGCAAGGCCCAGCTGCAAGCTCCCGAACACCGCATACCCATCGATGCCGCCGTGCGATTGCTGGAAGACTCGGCCGCTGCCAGCGGCTGCCAGAACTTCGGCCTGAGCATGGCCGAATCGCGTCAGCTGTCGGACTTCGGCGTGGTCAGCCTGCTGCTCAGTCATCAGCGCACGCTGCGCGATGCCTTGCGAGTGGTGGTCAACTACCGGCACCTGATGAACGACTCGCTGGCGATCTTCATCGAGGAAGCCGGCAAGATGGTGATCATTCGCGAGGAGGTGGTGACCGAGACGCCGATGCCCAGCCGCCAGGCAACGGAGCTGGCCCTGGGGGTGATGTTTCGCCTGTGCTCCGCCCTGCTCGGCTCTCACTGGCACCCCTACAGCGTCAACTTCACCCACCAGGCCCCCGAGAACCTGCAAATGCATCGGCGCCTGTTCAACTGCAACCTGGAGTTCGGCAGCGAGTTCAACGGCATCGTCTGCTCCGATGCCAGTCTCGACTTGCCCAACCCCAACGCCGACCCGGCCATGGCGCGCTACGCCCAGAGCTATCTCGATTCGCTGCAGAGCAACGAAGGCGCCTCGATGCTGTTCGAGGTGCGCAAGGCCATCTACCTGCTGCTGCCCATGGGCCGCGCCACCATCGAACAGGTCGCCCAAAGCCAGGGCATGAACGTGCGCACCCTGCAACGTCGCCTCAAGGACGACGGCTGTGCCTTCAACGACGTGATCAACGATGTGCGCCGCGACCTGGTGCTGCGTTACCTGGACAACCCGAACTACTCCCTCAGCCGCATCGCCGACATGCTCGGTTATTCCATGGCCAGCTCCTTCACCCGCTGGTTCATCAGCCAGTTCGGGATGCCCCCGGCGGCTTGGCGGGCTTCGCATAAGCAGTCCAAGGGTTCGGCTGCTGCGCCTGAGTCCTGAAGGCGTTCTTGAGGTTGTGCGCATATCCGTTGCTGCGGTAACGGCCACTTATGGTTCCGCCTGACGGCGGGTTACTTTGAAAAGCGCAAAGTAACCAAACGCTCTATCCCCTGACGTACGGCCCCTCGCTGAGGCTCGGGGTTCCTTCGCTCCGGCATCCATCCGGGGGCATCGCCTCCGGTTTGCTTCGCTGCACCTCCTCTCGATGTGTGCGGCTTCGCCGCACGGCGCTACGCGCCTGCCCCCGGATAAATGCCTCCACTCAGCCTTCCGATGGGGCAGATCAAAATCAAGATCAAAAGCTTGCAGGCGAGCTAACGCTCGGCCTGTTGAGTGGTGAAGAGCGGGTCAGGCATACAACGCCCCCTGTGGGAGCTGGCTTGTCGGGTCGCCGCATCGCAGCGATGGCGGCCTGACAGCCGACCCATTTCTTCCAGATGTACCCCAATCCCCTGTAGGAGCGAGCCTGCTCGCGATGGTCGTCAACGATAACGCTGGCCGCCTGACACCCCGCGTTGTTCTGTCGTCCATCGCGAGCAGGCTCGCTCCTACAGGGGACCGCGATCTGCTTTTGCTTTGGCTTTTGATCTTGATTTTGACCTGCCCCGTCGGAAGGCCGAGCGGAGGTGTTCATCCGGGGGTAAGGCGCGTAGCGCCGTGCGACGCAGTCGCACACATCGAGAGGAGGTGCAGCGCAGCAAACCGGAGGCGATGCCCCCGGATGAATACCGGAGCGAGGGAACCCTGAGCCTAAGCGAAGGGCCGTACGTCAGGGGATAAAAGCGCTTGGTTACTTGGCGCTTTTCCAAGTAACCCGCCGTCAGGGCGGAACCATAAGCAGCCATCACCAAAGAAACGGATATGTACCCAATCAAAAACCGAAACTGCAAACGAAAAAAAACGGCGACCGCTGGTACGGTCGCCGTGAAAGACCAGTGTTTGTAACACCAGCCGAAAGCCCCACCCCGTCAGGAGTCAACGTGATGTGGCCTGCCACTTCGTGAATGCGATAACGGGCTCAAGCCCCCCAGTGCAGCAACAACAGCACCAGCACGACGAGGAAAACGGTCTCCCCCACCATCAGCAAAATCGGTTTGATACCCACTGACGCCAGCTCCTTGAGCCGGGTCTTCATGCCCAGGGCGCTGATGGAAATCACCAGGCACCAGCGCGACAGGTCATTGACCGCGCCCTGCACCGCCGGGACCACCCAGCCGGTGCTGTTGATGCACGCCAGCACCAGGAAACCCACGGCAAACCAGGGCAACAGCGGCGGCCGCTTGCCGGTCGGGTCGGCGCCCTGCATGCGGGTGATCATGGCGGCGGTGACGATCACCGGCAGCAACATGGCCACCCGCATCAACTTGACCACCGTGGCCGTGTCGCCGGTCTCGGTCGACATGCTGTAGCCCGCACCGACCACCTGGGCCACGTCATGAATGGTCGCCCCTAGAAACACCCCCGCCAGTTGCGGCGACAGGTGCAGCCAGTTGGCGATCATCGGATAGACAATCATCGCCATGGTCGACAGCGCCGACACACCGATCACCGTGAACAAGGTCGCGCGCTCTTTCTGCGGATGGTTCGGCAGCGCCGCCGCCAAGGCCAATGCCGCCGAGGCGCCGCAGATGGCCGTCGCGCCGCCGGTGAGCATGCCGAACAGGCGCTGGAAGCCCAGGGCCTTGGCGGCGATCACCGAAACGCCGATGGTCACCACCACCAGAATCACCACCAGCGCAATCGGCTTCCAGCCCAATGCGGCCATCTGTTCAAGGGTGATACGCATGCCCAGCAACGCCACGCCAATGCGCAGCACAGTGCGGGCAGTGAACTCGACACCGGCCTTGCATCGACCGTCATCGGCGAGAAAATTCAGGGCCATGCCCAATAGCAAGGCAAACAGCATGACCGGCGCACCGTAGTGCTCGGATAAAAACGACGCAGCGGCGGCCACGATCAGGCTGACGATAAATCCCGGCGCCAGTTCGCGCGTGCGACTGTGGATACGGGTGAGAGCAATGGCGCTCATGGCGCGGTCTCCTCTGAAGCGATGACGATAAACGCCTGGTCGTCGATGATCTCGACCGGGTAGTTGTTAACCTTCACCAGGTTGGAATTGAGCAGATAACCGCTGCGCAGGTCGAAACGCAGACCATGGGCGCAACACTGGATCACCTTGCCATCCAGGCGTCCGCCACACAGCGAGGCGCCCTGATGCGGACAGCTGTCATCGATGACGTACAGCTCGCCGTCGACGTTGAACAGCGCCAGGCTCTTGTCGTCGAATTCGAACAGCGCTCGGCCACCGGCCGGCGGAAACTTGCCGGCCGGTACGGGAATGCGCCGGGTCATGCCGGTTGCCGCTCGCGCTCACGTTCCTTGAGGGCTTCGTTCATCGCCCCCAGAAGCGCCTGGGCCGGTTGCGCCCCCACCACGGTCATGCGGCGATCGAACTGAAAGCTCGGCACACCACCGGTTCCGCCTGGGAAACCTTCGAAGGGCGAGGCATCGCCCGTCAGGCAGTCGGCGACCACGTCTGGATCGATGCCGCAGGAGCGAGCGATCGCCAGCAGGGTCGTACGGCAACCCAGGTCCTCGCCCTTCTGGAAATAAGCGGCGAACAGGCGTTCGAGCAAAATATCGCGTTGCACCTCATTGCCCTGCTCGCTGACCCGCGCCATCAAGCGATGAGCATCCGCGGTGTTGGGCATGGTCGCGATGTTGCTCAGGTCGATGTTCAACCCCACCGCCGCGGCCGCCTGCTGGACCTGGGCCTGACGCATGGTCACTGCATCGGCATTGCCCAGGCGCTTGCGGTAGAAATCGGCGAAGGGTTCACCCTGTACCGGTATCTGTGGCAGCAACTGCACGCCATGCCACATCGTGGTGATCTGCACATCCGGATGACGACTGCGAAACTGCACCTGGGCATGCTCCAGTTGACGCTTGCCGATCAGGCACCAGGGGCAAATGAAATCGAAAAACACATCAATACGTAAACGACGACTCACAACTTCACCTCTAGCCCGGCATTGCAGACGGGGTCAGGCACGCTCTGACCCTGAAGACGGGCAATATCTTTGTGGTAATGACACTTGGCATAAAAGAACACCGCCGCGGCCGCGATGCTGACCAGCGGCACCACCTGGAAGGCGGTGTGCAAGCCGATCAGGTCGGACAGCTTGCCGGTCAGGAACGGTCCGGGCGCCAGGCCGAGCATGTTGTTGGCCAGGGTCAGCGTGGCGAACGCCGTGCCGTGGACCGAGTAATGGGTCAGGTTGGCAACCATGGCCCCGGCAGGCCCGGTAGTGCCGGCCGCGATCAGCATGCCCAGGCAAATCAGCACCAGTTGCACCGGCCCCGGTTGCAAGGCAAAGGCCGCCGACAACAGCAGGCAACTGCCCAGGCAATAGGCGATGGCCAGGGACACCTTGCGCTCCGGTGAGTTGCGGCACATCCGGTCGCTGAGCATGCCGCACAGGATCATTCCCGCGCCGCTGCACAGCACGATGATCGCCGCGACACCGCCGGCCTTGTCCGTGGCCATCTCGTAGTAACGATTGAGGTAGCTGGGCATCCACACGATCACCGTGCCGCCGACAAACAATTGCAGGCCGCTGCCTATATAAGTGGCAATCACCGAAGGGCTCGACCACAGGGTGCGCAACGGACGCTTGACCGCCGCCGTCGCCTTGTCCACGACACGCTTGGGGGCGATGCGCGCCTCCTTGACGATGATCGGGTACAACACCGCCAGCATCAGGCCGAACAGCGACATGCCGGCGAACGACCAGCGCCAGCCCAGCTTGGCGGCAATCGCACCGCCCAGCGCCATGCCCAGCACCGAGCCGAACATCCCGCCGGCCATGAAGGCACTGGCCAGGGTGGCGCGCATGTGCTTGGGAAACACCGAAATCACCACGGCAATGCCGACACTGCCGTAGGCCGCTTCACCAACACCGACCATGAACCGGGCGATGAACATCTGCGGGTAATCCTGGGCCAACGCGCAACCCAGGGTCGCCAGGCTCCAGAGCAAGGCCATCAGCGCCAGGCTCTTGACCCGGCCAAACCGGTCGGCCAGCAACGACAGCGGGAACGTCAGCAGCCCGACCATCAAGGCGACGATGCCGCTGAGCAAGCCGAGCTGGCCGTCGCTCAGTGCCCACTCGCCCTTGAGCAGCGGGAACACTGCGTTCAGCACCTGACGCGACATGTAATCGGAAATCAACAGGCCGAACGTCAGTGCAAAGACGATCCAGGCATACGGACGCGCAACAGCGACGGCGCCGTCGTCATCGTCTGCGGCGATTGAGTGAAAGGCCATTGGGCCTCCTCGAAACTTGGTTTTATTGTTGTTATCGAGCGTTTTTCAGATCGCCACGAGAGGTCACGGCCTCTCGCGGCGATCCATTGGCAGCGGGGATCAGCCGCGCTGCGGCACACCCTTCTGCCCAGCCTTGCGGTTGGGGGCCATGCCGTTGGCCAACAGGGTTTCTTCGATGCTGTTGTACTTCACACCGATGCGATAGATCTCACGGGCTTCTTTGCCGGTGGCGATTTCGCGACCCAGTTCGTGGGCGATGCGCACGGTCTGCTTGATCTGATCGACCGAGCCGAAACGGTCGCCCTTGTGATCAATGATAGTGTCTTCGTTGCCAACGCGCGGGTGCATGCCCATGGCCATGGACATGGTGTTGAACGGCATGACGTTCTTGAGCAACGACTCGGACGTCAGGGTGCAGCCGTCCGGCGCGCGGTGGATGAAGTTGAAGAAGTTGAACGGGTTCGGGCCGTCGAAACCACCGCCGATGCCGATCCAGGTCAGGTTCAGCGGACCCATGTAGACGCCACGACGCACCAGGCGCTCGAGGGTTTCCAGGGCGTGCATGCCGGTCAGCTGGAAGTGCGGCTGGATGTTGTTGTCCATCAGGCGCTTGAGGTGCTCGGCCACCCAGGCAGGGCCCGCCGGTACGGTCATTTCGCTGTAGGCGGCATGGACCAGCGGGTTATCCAGGGAAGTGCCCTTGAGGTACTCCGGATACAGCAGCTCCATGATGTTCATCTGGGTGGTGTTGATCGCCACCGTGACCTGGTCCGGTTTTGGCGTCAGCTCGGCAAGCATGTGGCGGGTGTCGTCCGACAGCCACTTGGCCGCTTCACCTTCGCTCTCAGGGGCGAAGGAAATCGAACCGCCGACCTGGATGATCATGTCCGGCACGGCTTCGCGCACACCGGCGATCAGCTCGTTGAACTTGGACAGGCGCTTGGAACCCTTGCCGTCCAGTTCACGTACGTGCAGGTGCAGGACAGTCGCGCCGGCTTCATAGCAATCGACCGCTTTCTGCACTTGTTCGTCCATGGTCAGCGGGATGTCTTCCGGGAAGTCTTCCGGCATCCATTCCGGGCCGTACGGGGCCACGGTGATGACCACTTTTTCCATGTTTTCCGGGTGCAACGAATCGTCAAAAAATTGCATGGTGTACTCCAGTTTTTATCATTGTCCCGTCCACCCGGCGTTGTGCCGGGCAAACGTTTTCGAGTGCGAATGCAGAAGGTGTCGAATCAGAACGTCTTGTCACCGATGATCCCGGCGCGCTCCATCTTGCGATGGCACGGCGGGTAGTCCATGACCGCGTAATGCTGGGTACTGCGGTTGTCCCAGATGGCGATGCTGTTGGGTTTCCAGCGCCAGCGCACCTGGTACTCCGGGATGTACGCCTGGCTGATCAGGTAGCGCAGCAATTCGCTGGCGCCCGGATTGGCGTCCTGGCCGAAGCGCACCCGGTCAGGGGTGTGGTAGTTGCTCAAGTGGGTGGTGAAGGCGTTGACGAACAGCACCTTCTCGCCGGTTTCCGGGTGGGTGCGCACCACCGGATGTTCGGCGTCCGGGTACATCGCCTTGAGCGCCAGGCGTTTCTCGATCGGCATGGCGGCGCCGAAGCTCGCTTCGATGCTGTGACGGGCGCGCAGGTCGGCGATCTTCACTTTCACGTCTTCGGGCAAGCGCGCGTACGCCTCGACCATGTTGGCCCACATGGTGTCGCCGCCCACCGGCGGGCACTCCACGCAGCGCAGCACGCAACCCATCGGCGGCGCCTCGCGCCAGGTGGCGTCGGTGTGCCAGGCGTTTTCGTAGCGGTCCATCGGCTGGTCCGGGTTCTTGTAGATGCGTACCAGCCCCGGGTGATCCGGATCGCTGCCGGCCACCGGGTGGTCTTCCAGCTCACCAAAACGTCGGGCGAAGGCCACATGCTCGGCACGGCTGATGTCCTGGTCGCGCAGGAACACCACCCGGTGCTTGAGCAACTGAGCACGAATTTCGGCGAAAAGACCGTCGTCATGGACCGCATCGGCGAGGTTCACGCCGATCAGTTCCGCGCCGATGCTGCAGGTCAATTGTTCGACTCTCATGGCAGGCAACTCCCTTAAATGACGAAAATCGAGGAGCCAGTGGTCTTGCGCGATTCCAGGTCACGGTGGGCCTGGACGGCATCCTGCAAGGCGTAGTGCTGGTTGATTTCGATCTTGATGCGGCCGCTGCCGACGTGATCGAACAACTCGCCGGCCAATGCGGCCTTTTCCGCCGGGTCCGCGATGTAGTCAGCCAGTGCCGGGCGGGTCAGGTACAGCGAGCCCTTCATGGCCAGCATCACCGGATCGAACGCCGGGATCGGTCCGGATGCGGTGCCGACGCACACCATCAGGCCGCGACGCTTGAGCGAATCCAGCGAGCCCATGAAGGTGTTTTTGCCGACGCTGTCGAACACCACGTTCACGCCCACGCCGTCAGTCAGTTCGCGTACGCGCTGGGCGACATCTTCGTGGCTGTAGTTGATGACGTGATCGCAGCCATGGGCCAGGGCGACTTCGCCCTTGGCTTCGCTGGAGACCGTGCCGATGACATTCAGGCCCAGCAGTTTGGCCCATTGCGAAACGATCAGGCCGACACCGCCGGCGGCGGCGTGCAGCAGGATGCTGTCGCCTGCCTTGAAGTCATAGATGCGACGCATCAGGTACGACGATGTCAGGCCGCGCATGGTCATGGCCGCAGCGGTTTCGAAGCCGATGGTTTCCGGCAGCTTGATCAGCGGCGCGGCCGGGATCAGTCGTTCGGTGCTGTAGGCACCCAGGGTATTGAGGAAACCGGTGTAAGTGACACGGTCTCCCACTTGCACGTTGGTCACGCCTTCGCCGATGGCCTGGACCACGCCGGACGCTTCAACGCCCATGCCATTGGGCATCGGGATCGGGTAGGTGCCGTTGCGAAAGTAGGTGTCGGCATAGTTCAGGCCAACGGCTACGTGGCGAAGACGGACCTGGCCCGGACCGGGTTCGCCGACTTCGACATCTTCATAGCGAAGTACTTCGGGACCACCGGTTTCGTAAAAGCGTATGGCTTTAGCCATTATTTTGTTCCCCAGTCAGCATTATTGTCGGGTGCGTCGAATTGCGCTGATTGGACTGTAGGACGGCGCCTGTCGAGTCGCTTCTCATCAGACGACAATGGCTTTTCATTTGATGACAGCAGCCTCCGCGCGGCGCCCGCCCCCTGTAGGAGCGAGCCTGCTCGCGATAGCGGTGGGTCAGTCGACATCATTGCTGCCTGACACACCGCTATCGCGAGCAGGCTCGCTCCTACAGGGGACTGCATTAGCCCCGTAAAAACAGGCTCCATCGCGGTTCGCGCTGTGTAAGGTTTGTGACTACGCTTCTGATCGGGAGACCTTAGGGAGCATGGGGATGGGTGTGAAATCATTCGTTGTCGGGCAGCGCTTGAGCTTGCCTGCTATTGCCCTGATAGGGCTTTCATCCCTCATGGCGGGGTGCGGAAAAGAACCGGTTTCACCGGCCCGCCAACCTCCCGAGGTGACCGTGATGACGGTCACTTCGAGCGATACACCCGTGACGTTCGAATTCGTCGCCCAGACCGAGAGCTCCCGGGAGGTGGAAATCCGCGCCCGGGTCGCCGGCTTCCTGGACAAGCGCCAGTACACCGAAGGTGACCTGGTGAAACCCGGGCAAGTGCTGTTCCAGATGGACCGCAAACCCTTCGAGGCCGCTCTGGCCTCGGCCCAGGGGCAAATGGCCCAGCAACAGGCGCGCTGGGAAGTGGCCAAGGCCACCCTCGCCCGCGTCAAGCCGCTGGCGGCACAGAACGCCGTCAGCAAGATGGACCTGGACAATGCCGTCGGCGCCGAGCGTGAAACCAAGGCCGCCGTGCTCGCCGCCGAAGGCCAGGTCCGCACCGCGCAACTGAACCTGAGCTACACCACCATTACCTCGCCCCTCAACGGCCTTTCCGGCGACGCGAAGAAACAGGAAGGCAGCTACGTCACCCCGGGTGAATCGGGACTGCTGACCTCGGTGTTCCAGATGGACCCGATCTACGTCAACTTCAGTCTCTCGGAAAACGAAACCCTCAAATACCGCGACGAGATCGCCGCCGGACGCCTGAAATTTCCGCCACGCAGCGACTTTGTCGTCGAAGTGGTACTGGCTGACGGCACCGTGGTGCCCGAACACGGCAAGGTGAATTTCACCGCACCGGCCTACAGTCAGGACACCGGCACCTTCCTGGTCCGCGCGGTGCTCGCCAACCCCAACGGCCTGCTGCGCCCCGGCCAGTTCGTGCGCGCCCTGGCCAAGGGCGCGAGCCGGCCGAATGCGATTCTGGTGCCGCAAAAGGCCGTTCTCGAGGGGGCGAAAAGCCACTTTGTCTGGGTGGTCAACGGCGAAGGCAAACCCGAGCAACGGGTGGTCGAGGTCGGCGAATGGCAAGGCGATAACTGGTTCATCAGCAAAGGACTGAAAGCCGGCGAGCGCATCGTGGTCGATGGCGCGCTTCGGGTGACGCCCGGCGGGCCGCTGAAAATCAACGAGGCAACCGTCAAGGCGCCGGTCGCCCCTGAAAGCGGGCAAACCATCAAGGCAGGCTCGAAAGCCGCACCGGGCGGGACCAGCCCATGAGCATTTCTCACTACTGTATTGATCGTCCGATCTTCGCCTCGGTTATCTCGATCATCATCACCCTGGCCGGCGCGGTGGCCATGCTCGCCCTGCCCGTCGCCCAGTACCCGGACATCACGCCACCGCAAATCACCGTGGCGGCCACCTACCCCGGCGCCGACGCGCAGGTGGTGGCGAACAACGTCGCGGCGCCCATCGAACAGCAGGTCAACGGCGCCGACAACATGATCTACATGAACTCGTCGAGCTCGGCGACGGGCAACATGACCCTCAACGTGTTCTTCGAGATCGGCACCGACCCGTCGCTGGCCCAGGTGGACGTGCAAAACCGGGTCAACCTGGCGCTGCCGCAGCTGCCGTCGGCGGTGCAAAGCCAGGGTATCCAGGTACAGAAAAAATCCTCGGCCTTCATGATGGTGCTCGCGGTGTATTCCGCCGGCGATCGCTACGACAGCACCTACGTCGCCAACTACGCCAACCTCTATGTGCTGGATGCGCTCAAGCGCATTCCCGGTGCCAACCAGGCCAGTATCTTCGGCACGCCGGACTACGCGATGCGGATCTGGCTCAAGCCCGACCGGATGGCGCAGCTGGGCATCACCGCCGCCGATGTGCAGAAGGCCGTGGCCAACCAGAACCAGCAATTCGCCGTGGGCCGGGTCGGCCAGTCGCCGACCGGATCGCCGGTGGAGCAGTCGTTTGCGGTGACCACCAAGGGCCGCCTGACCGAGCCTTCCGAGTTCGAAAACATCATCCTGCGTGCCAGCAACGAGGGCGCGGCCATCGTGCGGCTCAAGGACGTCGGCCGCGCGGAACTCGGGCAGAAAGACTACTCGCTGCGCAGCACCTACCAGGGCAAGCCGGCGACGCTGATTGCGGTCTATCAACAACCCGGGGCCAACGCCCTTGACGTTTCGGCGGCGGTGACCAAGACCCTGGCCGACATGAAGGCCACCTTTCCCGAGGGCATCGAATACAAGATCGTGATGGACACCACCGCCTTCACCCGCGCGTCGATTTCCGAGGTGATTCACACCTTCTTCGAGGCCCTGGTGCTGGTGGTCATCGTGGTGTTCCTGTTCCTGCAGAGCCTGCGCGCGACGCTGATTCCGGTGATTGCGGTGCCCGTGTCGATTGTCGGTACCTTCATCGGCATGTCGGCCCTGGGCTTTTCCGTGAACATGCTGACGCTGTTCGGCATGGTGCTGGCCATCGGCATCGTGGTGGACGACGCGATCGTGGTGATCGAGAACGTCGAGCGCAACATGCACGTGCACAAGATGAACCCCAAGGACGCCGCCAAGCGGGCGATGGACGAAGTGGCGGGCCCCGTTGTGGCCATCGTGCTGGTGCTGTGTGCGGTGTTCATCCCGGTGGCGTTCATGGGCGGGATCACCGGCCAGCTCTATAAACAGTTCGCAATTACTATCGCGATTTCCGTGGTGATTTCCGGCCTGGTGGCCCTGACTCTGTCACCGGCGCTGGCGGCGTTGCTGCTCAAGCCGCAGCACGGCGAGAAGAACGCGTTTTTCCGCTGGTTCGAACGCAGCTTCGAGCGCATGACCGAGGGCTATTCGCGTTCGGTGGCGTTCATGATCAAGCGGTTTGCCCTGGGCTTGCTGGTCTTTGCCGGGATGATCGTGCTGATCATATTGATGGCAGGCCGATTACCCAGCGCCTTCCTGCCGCCTGAGGACCAGGGTTATCTGCTGGGCGCGGTGATCATGCCCGATGCCGCCAGCCTTGACCGCACCGACTCGGTGGGCAGCGTGGTCACAGACTTCTTCATGCACGATGAGTCGGTCGAAGGCGTAGCCATCGCCAGCGGCTACAGCCTGCTGGACGGCCAGAACAAGAACAACGCCGCGGCGTTTTTCGTCGGTTTCAAGGATTTCGAGGAGCGCTACAAGAACTCGGACACCATCAAGGAGCAAAGCGCCCCGGCGGTGATCCAGAAAGCGGCCCGCGCCTTTTCCACCGTGCAGGAAGGCATCATTCTGCCGGTCAACCCGCCGTCCATTCCGGGCCTGGGCACCACTGGCGGCATGGAGGTGTGGGTGCAGAGCAAGGGCGACGGCAACGTCGACCAACTGGCAGAAATGGTCGCCACCCTGCTGGCCAAGGCCAAGGAGCGTCCGGAACTGGGTTCGGTCACGTCGACCTTCAACGTGCATTCGCGGCAGTTGATGGTCGATGTCGACCGGGAAAAGGCCGAGTCACTGGGGGTGCCGGTGGAAGACGTCTACAGCGCCATGCAGACCATGTTCGGTTCGCTGTACGTTTCGCAGTTCAACAAGTTCAGCCGACTGTGGCAGGTGATCCTTCAGGCCGAGCCGTCCTACCGCCTGAAAGCCGAGGACCTGCAACAGATTTACGTGCGCAGCAAAAACCTCGGCATGGTGCCGCTCAAGGCCGTGTTGACCACCCGCTACGTCACCGGTCCCGACCTGCTCACCCGCTTCAACAACTTCCCGGCGGTCAAGCTCACCGCCAACGCCGCCCCCGGCTACAGCACGGGACAGGCGCTCGGGGCGCTGGAAGAAATCAGCGCCGAAATCATGACCAACGACTATGCGCTGGCCTTGAGTGGTGAAGCGTTCGAGGAGAAAAAGAGCGGTGGCGCGTCCTCCCAGGTGTTCATCTTCGGCCTGGTGATGGTGTTCCTGATTCTCGCGGCGCAGTACGAGAAGTGGTCGCTGCCGGTCGGCGTATTGATGGCGGTGCCGTTTGCCCTGTTCGGCGCCCTGCTCGCCGTGCTTTTGCGAGGTTTGAGCAATGACGTGTACTTCCAGATCGGCCTGACCATGCTGGTGGCTCTGGCGGCGAAGAACGCCATTCTGATTTTCGAGTTCGCGGTACTGAACCGGGAATCCGGCATGTCCGCCTACGACGCCGCCATGACGGCCGCCAAGGAACGTTTGCGGCCGATCGTGATGACCTCGCTGGCCTTCATCCTCGGCTGTGTGCCGCTGGCGATCGCCGTCGGCGCGTCCGAGAACAGCCGGCACTCCATCGGCACCGGGGTGATCGGCGGGATGCTGGCAGCGACGGTGATCGCAGTGTTCTTCATTCCGATGTTCTACTACCTGATCGAACGCATGACCGGGAAGAAGGAAGACAAGCAACAGGTGGTCCAGACGCCATCCGCGCAAATCCCCGATGGGGCGGCGCAAAACAAGCATGAGGGGGATTGAGATGCGCAAGAACTCTTTCCCGTTGTGGTTGAGTCTGGGTTTGGGGGTGAGCCTGGCCGGTTGCATGGTTGGCCCCGATTATCAGGCGCCGAACATTGATACCCCGGCGGCCTACCGCTATGCGGACAAGGAAGCCAGGGACCTGTCGAACACGCTGTGGTGGGAACAGTTTCAGGACCCGGTGCTCAACGAGCTGATCCGCAGCGCCCTGCTCGAGAACAAGGACATCAAGATCGCCGCTGCGCGGGTCGAGGAATTCCAGGGACGTTATGTTGAAACCCGCTCCCTGTACTACCCGCAGGTCGGGCTCAATTCCCAGGGGCAGCGCACTCGCTCGCCACGGGACAACGGCCCGGTGCCGCTGGATTCATCGGTCGATCCGGTGTTCAACAATTATCAGGCCCTGCTCAGCGTGAACTGGGAGATGGATATCTGGGGCCGACTGCGGCGCCTCAACGAATCGGCCCGCGCCGACCTGCTGGCGTCCGAAGAAGGACGGCGCAGCGTGATCCTCAGCCTGGTGTCGTCGGTGGCCACCAGTTACATCACCCTGCGCGATCTGGATCGGGAGCTGGAAATCGCCCGCACCACGGCCAAGGTGCGCGGTGACTCCTATGACATCTTCAAGAAGCGCTTCGATGCCGGGGTCATTTCGGAAATGGAGCTGGCGCAGAACCTCTCCGAGTACCAGCGGACCCTCGCTTCTGTAGCGCAATTCGAGCCTCTGGTCGCGCAACAGGAAAACCTGCTGGCGATTCTGCTCGGGCGCAACCCGGGCCCTATCCTGCGCGGACGCACCCTGGCGCAACTGACGCTGCCGACGGTGCCTGCCGGGTTGCCTTCGGACTTGCTGGAACGCCGGCCCGATCTGCGCCAGGCCGAGCTGAACCTGATCTCGGCCAATGCCCAGATCGGCGCGGCCAAGGCCCAGTACTTCCCGACCATTTCCCTGACCGGGCTGCTCGGTTCGGTCAGCAACCAGCTTTCGGACCTGTTCACCGGCCCCGCCGCCACCTGGTCCTATGGCGTCGCGGGGAGCATGCCGATCTTCACCGGCGGCGCAATTGCCGGGCAGGTCAAACAGGCCGAAGCCTTCCAGAAACAAACCCTGCTGACCTATCAGAAAGCCATTCAGTCGGCATTCGGCGATGTGGAAAACGCCCTGGTCGCCTCCAGCAAGAGCCGCGAACAGATGGACTTCCAGGCCGGTCAGGTCGAAGCGCTGCGCAGCTACGCCCACTATGCGCGGCTGCGTTATGACAACGGCTACACCAGCTACATCGAAGTGCTCGACGCCGAGCGCAGCCTGTTCGACGCGGAAATCAACTACACCCGCACCCGGGGCCAGGTGTTTACCTCGATGGTCGATTTGTACAAGGCCACGGGCGGGGGTTGGGTGGGCAAGGCGGATGAGCTGACAGCTTCGGGTCATAACTGACCCGGATGCCCTGTAGGAGCGAGCCTGCTCGCGATGGTCGCCAACGAAGACGTTGGGCACCTGTCACCCCGCGGTGTTCCGGGGTTCATCGCGAGCAGGCTCGCTCCTACAGGTCAGAGGGTGTTCAGAACTTCTCGGGGATATGCCGGTACGGATAATCCGGCTCACGATACGACCCCGGCTTCTGACGCTTGGGCAGGATCACCTTTTCACGCGGCACTTTTTTGTAGGGAATGCGGCTTAGCAGATCGCTGATGATGTTCAGCCGTGCCCGTCGCTTGTCATTGGAGTTGGCCACCAGCCACGGTCCGTATTCGGTGTCGGTGGCCTTGAACATCTCGTCACGGGCACGGGAATAGTCGTACCAGCGGCTGTAGGACTTCAGGTCCATGGGCGACAGTTTCCAGATCTTGCGCCCGTCCTCGATCCGCGCTTCAAGCCTGCGGGTCTGTTCTTCTTCGCTCACTTCCAGCCAGTACTTGAGCAGGATCACCCCGGACTCGACAATCGCGCGCTCCACCGACGGGACTGACTTGAGGAATTTGTCGGCCTGCTCTTCGGTGCAAAATCCCATCACCCGCTCGACGCCCGCGCGGTTGTACCAACTGCGATCGAAGATCACCACTTCACCGGCCGCCGGCAGGTGTGGCAGGTAGCGCTGCAAATACATCTGGCTCTTTTCCCGGTCGGTCGGCGCAGGCAGCGCCATCACCCGAAACACCCGCGGGCTCACCCGTTCGGTCAGCGCCTTGATCGTGCCGCCCTTGCCCGCACCGTCACGGCCCTCGAAGATCACACAGATCTTGATGCCCTCCTGCTTGACCCATTCCTGCATCTTCACCAGCTCGACATGCAACAGACGCAACTCGGCCAGATAGTCCTTGTTGCTCAATTTCTTCTCTTCTTCAGGCTGCTTCTTCGAGTCTTTCTTGCCTTTTGCCATGTTCATTACCTCACGAATGCGGACGACTGACAGGTGATCAGAGGACGTGGCGGGTTAGCCACCGAGTGCGATGATTGCGGATACAAGCAAGGTGCCGGCGATAGCCAGGGCGAACGCCCCCAGCCAGGGTTTCAGGCCCGCGTAACGGGCCAGCACCCACCCGGCCACAAACAACATCCCGACGCCAACCAGGTTGGATACGCGCACGGCCAGGGCCGTCTGCGCCACCAGCATGAACGGCACCACGACGGGAAATGTCGAGAACACCACCAACAGGAAAACCCCGAACGCGCCCTTGAAATCGTCCAGGCCCAGGCGTGGCGACAGGCTCTTGGCCGGCGCCTGGAGCAAACGCTGTCGGAGCATTTCCAGCCCTTCGGTGCCGGCCGCCGTGGCGATACGCGGTGGCAGCGCGTCGGCCACCAGCGCCTGCCCGGCGACCGCATCGGGATCACTGTGCAGGCTGGCAAGCAAGGTGCGATTGCGACTGCGTTCGATCACCACCCGCAGCAAATACATCGCCGCGTCGGCCAACCCCCAGGCCAGGTTGCAGCCCAGCGCGGCGATCATCATCACCCGCTCGGCTTCCTGGTCGGTGGTGACGACGCTGATGGTTGAAGTGAAGGTCATGGCCATCAGCAGGCCGAAAATCACTTCCGTGGCGCGCTCGACCGGATCGAGTACGCGTGCCCGCTTTTTATCGCCAGTGCTTTGCATGGGTCCAACCTCGCTGGACGCGGGCGCTTTTTCAGCCCCGTTTCAGTGTAGTTTGAAACGCCCGTGACGCTTACAGCGACAGCACACCGCTATACAGCCCATAGGCTGCCAACCCCGCGCCAACGATGACGCAGGCGAAAATGCCCTTCTCGATGTTTGTGAACAGCGGCTGGCCCTGCTCGCGCTTGGCCTTGGCGAACAGGATCACCCCGGGCGCATAGAGCAATGCCGACAGCAGCAGATACTTCACCCCGCCGGCATACAACAGCCATACCGCATAGCCCAGGGCGATGGCGCCGATCAGCAAATCCTTGGTCCGTTGTCCCGAGGCCTGCTCGTAGGTTTCACCGCGCCCGCTCAACAGCACCGCATAAGCCGCCGACCACAGGTACGGCACCAGAATCATCGAGGAGGCGAGGTAGATCAGGCTGGTATAGGTACCGGCGGAAAACAGTGTGATGAGTAAAAACAGCTGAATCATGATGTTGGTCAACCACAGCGCGTTAACCGGCACGTGATTGGCATTTTCCCGGGTCAGGAACTCAGGCATCGTCCGGTCCTTGGCCGTGGCGAAGAGAATTTCCGCGCACAGCAAGGCCCACGACAACAAGGCGCCCAGCAGTGAAATGGCCAGGCCGACACTGATCAGCAAGGCGCCCCACGGGCCGACAATATGCTCAAGCACCGCCGCCAGCGACGGGTTCTGCAACGTGGCCAGTTCCGGCTGGCTCATGATGCCCAGCGACAACAGATTCACCATCACCAGCAGCGCCAACACGCCGATAAAACCGATGACCGTAGCCCGGCCGACATCCGAACGTTTTTCCGCCCGGGCCGAGTAGACGCTGGCCCCCTCGATACCGATGAACACGAACACAGTCACCAGCATCATGTTGCGCACCTGGTCCATCACGCTGCCGAAGCTGGGGTTGGCGCGTCCCCAGATATCGCGGGTAAAGATATCGGCCTTGAAGGCCACGGCGGCAATCACGATGAACATGATCAGTGGCACGACCTTGGCAACCGTGGTCAGTTGATTGATGAAGGCTGCTTCCTTGATACCGCGCAGGACCAGCCAGTGAACCGACCACAACAAAACCGAGGCGCAACCGATGGCCACCGGGGTGTTGCCCTGGCCAAAGACCGGAAAGAAATAACCCAGGGTGCTGAACAAGAGAACGAAATAACCGACGTTGCCCAACCAGGCACTGATCCAGTAGCCCCAAGCGGACGAGAAGCCCATGTAATCGCCGAAACCGGCCTTGGCGTAGGCATAGACACCGGAGTTGAGCTCCGGCTTGCGATTGGCCAGGGTCTGGAACACGAACGCCAGGGTCAACATGCCCACCGCCGTAATCCCCCAACCGATCAGAACGGCACCGGCTTCGGCCCGTTCCGCCATGTTCTGGGGCAGGGAAAAGATCCCGCCACCAATCATTGAACCGACCACCAGCGCTATCAGCGCCCCCAAGCGAAGCTTCTGTGTCGGCTGCGACATACTGGCGTCTCCCCCCACGGTAAGACTGACGTTGCGGAACCGTCGCGTGAATGTAACAAGCAGTCTGAAAGATAGCGTAATAACCCATTTGCGCTAATGGCCAACTGAAATTCTTATAGCCAATCGCAATAACTAAATAGTTCATTTACTTCGAACGGTTGCTTTTCCAGTGGCGGATCCAAAAAGCAAAAAGCCACTCTTTACAACAAAGAAAACTGAACTAACGTCAACATTCAGTTGTATCTGCAACATTAAAGCCAAGCCTCTGGAAAAGGCTTTTGCGGTGATCGAATGACTGCACGAAATATTAACAGCCAGTCATTTAGTCCGCAGTCGCATGCCATTGATCCAGGTCAGTCGATTGAACAGCGAATGGAAATAGTCTGCTTTCTCTCTTCTCGCACAATGGAGTCAACCAATGTCTGAATCTCCCGGAAAGTTGCGATTAGGTGCACTGGTTGCACTGGTGGTCGGTTCAATGATCGGCGGGGGGATTTTCTCGCTGCCCCAGAACATGGCTGCCAGTGCGGACGTAGGCGCGGTATTGATCGGCTGGGCCATCACCGCGGTCGGGATGCTGACCCTGGCTTTCGTGTTCCAGACCCTGGCCAATCGCAAGCCTGACCTGGATGGCGGGGTTTATGCCTACGCCAAGGCCGGCTTCGGTGACTACATGGGTTTCTCGTCAGCCTGGGGCTACTGGATCAGTGCCTGGCTGGGCAACGTCGGCTATTTCGTGCTGTTGTTCAGCACCCTGGGTTACTTCTTTCCGATCTTTGGCGAAGGCAACACGGTGGCCGCCATCATTGGCGCTTCGGTCTTGCTCTGGGCCGTGCATTTCCTCGTGCTGCGGGGGATCAAGGAAGCGGCATTCATCAACCTGGTGACCACGGTTGCCAAAATCGTACCGCTGCTGCTGTTTGTATTGATCGCGATTTTCGCCTTCAAACTGGACATCTTCACCGCCGACATCTGGGGGGTGAAAAACCCGGATCTGGGCAGCGTGATGAACCAGGTGCGCAAGATGATGCTGGTCACCGTGTGGGTGTTCATCGGCATCGAAGGCGCGAGCATTTTCTCGGCACGGGCGGAGAAACGCAGCGACGTCGGCCGAGCCACCGTGATCGGCTTCATCACCGTGTTGCTGTTCCTGGTGCTGGTCAACGTGCTGTCACTGGGGATCATGACCCAACCGGAACTGGCCAAGCTGCAGAACCCGTCGATGGCCGCGGTGCTCAAGCATGTGGTCGGTGACTGGGGCGCGGTACTGATCAGCGTCGGCCTGATCATCTCCCTGCTCGGTGCGCTGCTTTCGTGGGTATTGCTGTGTGCGGAAATCATGTTCGCCGCCGCCAAGGACCACACCATGCCGGAGTTCCTGCGCAAGGAAAACGCCAATCACGTGCCGGTCAACGCCTTGTGGCTGACCAACGCGATGGTCCAGCTGTTCCTCATCATCACGCTGTTTTCGGCCAGTACCTACCTGTCGCTGATCTACCTCGCCACCTCGATGATCCTGGTGCCCTACCTGTGGTCGGCGGCCTATGCACTGTTGCTGGCGGTGCGCGGCGAAAGCTACGAGAACGCGGCGTCCGAGCGCAGCAAGGACCTGTTCATCGGAGCGATCGCGCTGATTTATGCGATCTGGCTGATCTATGCCGGCGGCATGAAATACCTGCTGCTGTCCGCCCTGCTCTATGCGCCCGGCGTGATCCTGTTCGCCAAGGCCAAGCTGGAACTCAAACAACCGGTATTCACCCACGTCGAGAAGCTGATTTTCGCCGCAGTGGTCGTAGGCGCCCTGGTGGCGGCCTACGGACTCTACGACGGCTTCCTGACCTTGTAACAACTGCTTTTTATCTGGAGGAACACTGAAATGACCACGGAAAAAGTTAAGTACGGCGTTCATTCCGAAGCCGGCAAACTGCGCAAAGTCATGGTTTGCTCCCCAGGCCTTGCCCATCAGCGGCTGACCCCGAACAACTGCGACGAATTGCTGTTCGACGATGTGCTGTGGGTCGCCCAGGCCAAGCGCGACCATTTCGATTTCGTCACCAAGATGCGTGAACGCGGAATCGATGTGGTTGAAATGCACAATCTGCTGACCGACATCGTCGCCATTCCCGAAGCACTCGACTGGATTCTTTCACGCAAGATCACCCCCGATACCGTCGGGGTGGGCCTGATCAATGAAGTGGACTCCTGGCTGCGCAGCCTGGAACCTCGCCACATCGCCGAGTTCCTGATTGGCGGCGTGTCGGGCGATGACCTGCCGGATGCGTTCGGCGGCAAAGCGATCCAGATGTTCCGCGACTTCCTCGGCAACTCCAGCTTCCTGTTGCCGCCACTGCCCAACACCCAATTCACCCGCGACACCACCTGCTGGATCTACGGTGGCGTGACGCTCAACCCCATGTACTGGCCGGCGCGCCGCCAGGAAACCCTGCTGACCACCGCCATCTATAAATTCCACCCGCAATTCACCAACGCCGACTTCCAGATCTGGTACGGCGACCCGGACAAGGATCACGGCGCTTCGACCCTGGAAGGCGGCGACGTGATGCCGATCGGCAACGGTGTGGTCCTGATCGGCATGGGCGAACGCTCGTCCCGCCAGGCCATTGGTCAACTGGCAATCAACCTGTTCAAGAACAAGGCCGTGGAAAAAGTCGTGGTCGCCGGCCTGCCCAAATCCCGCGCGGCGATGCACCTGGACACCGTGTTCAGTTTCTGCGACCGCGACCTGGTGACCATCTTCCCGGAAGTGGTGAACCAGATCGTCGGCTTTACCCTGCGCCCGGACGAAAGCAAGCCAGGCGGCATCGACATCCGCCGCGAAGAAAGCCACTTCCTCGACGTGGTGGCCAAGGCCCTCAACCTCAAGGAACTGCGCGTCGTACAGACCGGTGGCAACAGCTTCGCCGCCGAACGTGAACAGTGGGACGACGGTAACAACGTGGTGGCTGTGGAACCGGGTGTGGTCATCGGCTACGACCGCAACACCTACACCAACACCCTGCTGCGCAAGGCGGGTGTTGAAGTCATCACCATCAGCGCCGGCGAACTCGGTCGCGGCCGTGGCGGCGGTCACTGCATGACCTGCCCGATCATCCGCGATCCGATCGACTACTAACCCATCAACCTGTGGCCGCGCTGTCCCACGGGAGGCGCGGCCTGGCCAAAACCTTAGGAGATCCGAAATGGCGTTCAATATTCATAACCGCAATCTGCTGAGCCTGGAACACCACACCACTCGCGAATTGCGCTACCTGCTGGACCTGTCGCGCGACCTGAAACGCGCCAAATACACCGGCACCGAACAGCAGCACCTCAAGGGCAACAACATCGCGCTGATCTTCGAAAAGACCTCGACCCGTACCCGTTGCGCCTTCGAAGTGGCCGCCTATGACCAGGGTGCCAACGTCACCTACATCGACCCCAACTCCTCGCAGATCGGCCACAAGGAAAGCATGAAGGACACCGCCCGCGTACTGGGGCGCATGTACGATGCCATCGAGTATCGCGGCTTCAAGCAGGAAATCGTCGAAGAACTGGCCAAGTTCGCCGGGGTCCCTGTGTTCAACGGCCTGACCGATGAATACCACCCGACGCAAATGATCGCCGACGTGCTGACCATGCGCGAACACTCCGACAAGCCGCTGCACGACATCAGCTATGCCTACCTGGGCGATGCCCGCAACAACATGGGCAACTCGCTGCTGCTGATCGGCGCCAAGCTCGGCATGGACGTGCGCATCTGTGCGCCAAAAGCCCTGCTGCCAGCGGACGACCTGGTGGCGCGCTGCAAAAAATACGCGGAAGAAAGCGGTGCCCGCATCACCCTGACCGAAGACCCGAAAGTGGCCGTCAAGGGCGTGGACTTCATCCACACCGACGTCTGGGTGTCGATGGGTGAACCGGTGGAAGCCTGGGCCGAGCGCATCCAGCAACTGCTGCCGTATCAGGTCAACGCCGAGATGATGAAAGCCACCGGCAACCCACGCACCAAGTTCATGCACTGCCTGCCGGCCTTCCATAACAGCGATACCAAGGTCGGCAAACAGATTGCCGAACAATATCCACACCTGAAGAACGGCATCGAAGTGACCGATGACGTGTTCGAGTCGCCAGCCTGCATCGCCTTCGAGCAAGCGGAAAACCGCATGCACACCATCAAGGCGATTCTGGTGTCGACATTGGCTGATCTGTAAGCGCTGTCAGCTCGGCCGCCACAAAAACCTGTAGGAGCAAGGCTTGCCCGCGATGAACGACGAGGTTGATCTGACTGATCGCGTAACGGCCATCGCGGGCAAGCCTTGCTCCCACAGGATCACCGAACTCTGAAAGGACTTGCATCATGCGTATCGTCGTTGCTCTGGGCGGTAACGCCCTGCTTCGCCGGGGTGAACCGATGACCGCTGACAACCAGCGCGCCAACATCCGGATCGCCACCGAACAGATCGCCAAGATCCATCCCGGCAACCAACTGGTCATCGCCCACGGCAATGGCCCTCAAGTCGGCCTGCTGTCGCTGCAAGCGGCGGCCTACACTTCGGTAACCCCTTACCCGCTGGACGTGCTCGGTGCCGAAACCGAAGGCATGATCGGCTACATCATCGAACAGGAACTGGGCAACCTGCTGGACTTCGAAGTGCCCTTCGCCACCTTGCTGACCCAGGTCGAAGTCGATGCCAACGACCCGGCGTTCAAGAACCCGACCAAACCCATCGGCCCGGTGTATTCCAAGGCCGATGCTGAAAAACTCGCCGCCGAAAAAGGCTGGGCGATTGCCCCCGATGGCGATAAATATCGCCGCGTGGTGGCCAGCCCCAAACCCAAGCGCATTTTCGAGATCCGCCCGATCAAGTGGTTGCTGGAAAAAAGCAGCATTGTGATCTGCGCCGGCGGTGGCGGTATTCCAACCATGTACACCTCGCCCGGCAAGCTCGAAGGCGTGGAAGCGGTGATCGACAAGGACCTGTGCTCGGCGCTTTTGGCCGAACAGCTGGAAGCCGATCTGCTGGTGATCGCCACTGACGTCAACGCCGCCTTCATCGACTACGGCAAGCCGACCCAGAAAGCCATCGCCCAGGCTCACCCCGACGAACTCGAACGCCTTGGCTTCGCCGCCGGTTCCATGGGCCCCAAAGTTCAGGCAGCCAGCGAATTCGCCCGCCATACTGGAAGAGTCGCCGTGATCGGTTCGCTGTCGGACATCGAAGCGATCGTTCAAGGCAAGGCTGGCACCCGCGTGAGCACTGCGACACCGGGTATCAGTTACCGATAAAACCAAGTTCTGGGCAGGCTCATCCCCTGCCCCGGAACACGGCAATCCAAAGGGGAAAAGAAAATGGCCATGTTCGAGCCAGGTCACCTGCACATCGAGCGCCATGCGCTGAACGACAAAGATGTCAGCTACAACATCCACCTCAATTACGAGATCAATCAGGACCCCAAGCAAGGCAAAGGCATGCTGTTTCGTATGCACGGCAGCATCCAGGGCAAGGACATGGACGAAAAGTTTTTCCTGCCCAAGGAGGAGGCCTACAACTTCGCCAGGAACGTGACGCAAATCGCCGAGAAGTACGGCATTCCCAAGTCGATGAGCAACATCGGCTCAATGCACAAACACTATGACCTGATGTTCGAAGATATCCGCGCGCAGCTGAATATGAAGTCAGGCGATACGGTCAACATCGAGCACTTCGAGTAATTGCAGGGCCTTTAGCTGGATTCGTGCGGTCTAACCTACACATGGAAAAGCAGGCTTATGAAACCCATCCGTTCCCTTGCATCTGCCGTAGCCCTCGCCTCACTGTTCTCAACTGCCTGCCTCACGGCCCACGCCGCCGACATCCCGCTGGGCAGTCGCGCCATTGAAGGGCATATCGTGTCGCAGGTACTGGCCGTCGATCCGGCGAACTATCAGGTCACCATCGAAGGTCCCGACAAACAACCGGTCCCCCTGCAACTCACTGACCAGGCGAAAAACCTGCACAACCTCAAAGTCGGCGACAAAGTCGATATCCAGGTGATTCGCTCGGTCGCGTATGTGCTGGACACCGAAGTCGGCGGCGCGCCGAGTGTCAGCAAAGAAGCGATGACCGTGCGCTCGACCAAGGACAACCCCAACCCGGGCGGCGAAGCGGTGCGCCAGGTCAAGGTCACCTCGAAGATCACCAAGGTCGACCTGAAAACCCACGAAGTCACGCTGATGCCGCCTGAGGGCAAGCTCAAGGTCGTGAAAGTCGAGGATCCACAACTTCAGGAACGCATGAAAAAACTCAAGGTGGGCCAGACGGTGGACGCCGTTTATACCGAAGTGCTGCAGGTCCAGACATCACGCTAGAGAACGCATGACCTGAAAAAGAGGACCCGGGCTCGATATGACAGATCTGTTCAATGCTATCGGGCTCGGGTTGCTGGCACTGCTGCCGTTGACCAACCCTCCCACCACCGTTGCGCTGTTTCTCGCCCTGAGCAAGGGGCTGAGTCAAAAGGAAAAGGACACCCAGGCTTTCCTGACGTCGTTTTATGTCTTTCTGATCATGGCGGTCACCTACTACATCGGTGCGCTTGTCATGGATGCCTTCAATATTTCAATACCGGGCCTGCGCATGGCCGGAGGCGGGATTCTGGTGATCATGGGCCTGAAGATGCTGTTTCCGCCGCCACCTCAACCCTCCGTCCCCGGTAGCGCAGCCGAAGAGCCGACGTTTGCCTTTATCCCGCTGGCCATGCCCAGTACGGCCGGGCCCGGCACCATTGCGATGATCATCAGCTCGGCCGCCACCATCAAAAACAATACGTTTTTCCCGCCCTGGGTGTTGTTGGTGGCCCCGCCGCTGATCTTTCTCCTGACGGCGCTGATTCTCTGGATATGCCTGCGTTGCTCCGGTTTCATCATGAAAATCATGGGCCAGTCGGGCATTGAAGCCATTTCGCGCCTGATGGGCTTTTTGCTGGTGTGCATGGGCGCTCAGTTCGCCATCAATGGCTCGGTGGAAATCCTGCAAACCCTCATCGACCACAATGCTCATTTGCTGCGCCCGCAATAGATCCATTGCTGTGCAATAGGGATGAATGGCCGGTGTTTACCCGGCAGACAATCGGAAAATCAGCTGTACTGAAATACCGGGTTCATGGGAGATCGAATCATGAAAATGCCAAGGATGCCGGTTTGGCTGGCGATGATTTTTCTGCTGTTGGTGAACGGTGCAACCTGGGCCGCCACCGATCGCTCCGAAAAGCGCCGCGCCGCGCGCGATACCCGGCAGGAAACCCGTCAGGATGCGCGCCAGACCAATCAGGATTGTCGAGCGGCCGACGCCAAGAGCAACCCGAAATGCCGGCAGGATAAACGAGAGACCCGGCGTGAAGGCCGTCAAAAAGCCAGGGATATCAAGTACTGAAGGTGGGCATTCGGGTTGTGCACCGAACTGTGGAAATTGATCGAAAGATATGGAGAGCACGATGCGCATTCCATTGTTCTACGCGTTGTCGGTCGTAGTGTTGATGAATGGTGTTACCTGCCTGGCGCAGGCCGGGGATACGGCACCCGCCGCCCCTGCCCCGGTACCGGCATCTACCCCTGCCGCAACCGACGCGGCACCCGCTGCGGCGCAGGCCAAAGACCCGGTGTTCAACCAGGAGCAGCTCGATCAGATGACGGCGCCCATTGCGCTTTATCCGGATCCGCTGCTGGCCCAACTGTTGATGGCCAGCACCTATCCCGGGGAAGTCGCCGAAGCCGTCACCTGGTCCAAGGCCAATCCGAAAGCCACGGGCGATGACGCCGTCAAGAAGGTGGCGAATCAGCCCTGGGACCCGAGTGTCCAGTCGCTGGTCGCCTTTCCGCAGGTGCTGGCGACCCTGGGTCAGGACCCGGTCTGGGTGCAGCGCCTGGGTGATGCCTTCCTGGCCCAGCCCGACGATGTGATGGCCAGCGTCCAGCGCTTGCGGCGTCAGGCCCAGGCCGCGGGCAACCTGCAGAGCAACCAGTACCAGAACGTCACGGTGCAGAACATAACGCCGGCAGCACCGGCTCCCGAATCCAGTACATCCTCGTCTTCAGCCCCGGCCCCCGCGCCGGCCAGCAGCTCTTCCACCATCGTTATCCAGCCGGCCGATCCACAGGTGGTGTACGTGCCCACCTACAACCCGACCACCACCTACGGCACCTGGGCCTACCCGGCCTCGCCTCCCGTCTATTATCCGCCGCCACCGGCCTATTACCCCGGGCAGGCCTTGATGGCCGGGCTGGCGTTCGGCACGGGCGTTGCGATCATCGGCTCATTGTGGGGTGACTGCGATTGGGGTAACAACGACGTCGACATCGACGTCAATCGCTACAACAACATCAACCGCAACAACCAGATCAACAGTAACCGCTGGCAGCACAACGCCGCGCACCGCGATGGCGTGCCCTACCGCGACAACCGCAGCCGTCAGCAATTCGGCCGCCAACTCAACGGTGCCGAGCAGCGCCAGGCCTTTCGCGGCGACAACGCCCAGCGCGCCCAGGCCCGTGAAAAGGCCCGCGGTGCCATGGACCGCAGTGGTTTCGAACGACCCGCCACTACCAACCGCGAGGCCCGTCAACAGGCGCGGCAGGCGCAGTCCGGGATGGGCGACCGCAACCGCTTGCAAGGCGGCACAGACAGACCCCGGACGGCGGACAGGGGCCAGGGCCTGGACAGGAATCAGATCGCCAACAGAAACCAGGGTGGCGACAGAAACCAGATAGCCAATAGAAACCAGGGTGGCGAGAGGCACGTTCGCGATAACCAACAGCCCAGGAGACAGGACGCTCAAGTGAATCAACGCAGGCAGGACTCCACTCAGGCGCGTCAGAACTTTCAGAAACGACCGGCCGCCAGCCCCGGCAGTGCGCGTAACAATGCCTTCGCCGGTGCGCGCTCACCGTCTCAATCCAATGCACAAGCTCTGCGCGGTCGGGCCAGCCAGGCTTCCGCCCAGCGCCCAAGCGGCATGCGCGGAGGCGGTCACCAGGTCAGCAGGCCGTCTGCGCCAATGCGTTCGGGAAGGGGGGGAGGTCGCCGGTGAACAATCCACGTCGAGTCAAAGTATTCATGAACCTGCTGGCGCCTGCCCTGGCGCTCACCGCAAGCCTTTTGTGGTCGGCCGTCGCGACGGCGCAGGAAGCGTTCTCTACTCCGGAAAAGGCCGCCGAAGCGTTCGTCAAGGCGCTGGGTACCGAGCACGCCGATCAGGCGCGCCTGACCGAGTTGCTGGGCGAGGACTGGCGCAACGTGGTTCCCCGTGAAGGTGTGCAGCGCGAGGATGTGGACGCGTTTTTGAAGCAGTACCACGAGCAACACCAGATCGAGAAACCCAGTGATCGCAAGGCCATCCTCGCGGTCGGCCCTGACAACTGGACGATGCCCATACCGATGGTCAAGGACAAGAACGGCTGGCGCTTCGACATGAAGGCCGGCGCCGTTGAAATCCGTGCCCGCCGGATCGGCCGCAACGAACTCTCGACGGTGCAGTCGGTGCTGACCTATCACGACGCCCAGATGGAATATGCGACCCAGGACCATGACGGCGACGGTGCGCTGGAATACGCGCAGAAAATCTTCAGCACGCCCGGCGAACATGACGGTCTCTATTGGGCGGACGACGACAGCGGCCAGATCAGTCCGTTGGGCCCGTTGTTCGGCAACGCCTCGACCCTGGAAGACTGGCATGGCTACCACTTCCGCATCCTCAAGGGACAAGGCCCGTCGGCACCGGGTGGCGCCTACAGCTACCTGATCGGCGACAAGATGAGCCGTGGCTTCGCGCTGATCGCCTGGCCGGCGAAATACGATGACACCGGGGTCATGAGTTTCATGATCAGCCATGACGGGCAGGTGTTCGAGAAAGACCTGGGGCCCAACGGTGAAAAAGTGGCGTTGTCGATGAAGCTGTTCGACCCGGATGACAGCTGGAAGGAAGTGCCGACCGACCAGGCCCCGGACCAACCGACGTCCCTGACGCAGGTCCCCTGACACCCCACCGCCCTGTGTAGGAGCGAGCCTGCTCGCGATGGACGCCAACGATAACGCGGGACACCTGGCACCCCACCGCCCCATGTAGGAGCGAGCCTGCTCGCGATGGAGTCAGGAACACCGAGGGGCATCAGGTGCCCATCGTTATCGTTGACGCCCATCGCGAGCATGCTCGCTCCTACAGTTCACAGGAGTGAGCTGGCCAGCAACGCCTCCAGGCTCATCGGCTTGGCAAAGTAGTAACCCTGGGCCTGCCCCGCGCCCATGTCGCGCAGCAGGTTCAGGGTCTCTTCATTCTCGACCCCTTCGGCCACCACACTGAGGTCCAGCGATTCGGCCATGCGCACGATGGCCCGCACGATGGCGCGACTGCGCGGGCTGCTGGTCAGTTCGAGGATGAACGACTTGTCGATCTTCAAGCCGCTGAAGCGGTATTGGTGCACATAGCTCAGGGATGAGAAGCCCGCGCCGAAGTCATCGAGCACCACCGACATGCCGTTGTCGGCCAACTGCTGCATGGTCAGGCGGGCAATGGCGGGCTCGGCCACCAGCGCGCCTTCGGTCAATTCCAGGCAGATCCGCGACGGCTCGACCCCGTGCCGCGCCAACAGCGCCAGCACCTCCCCGGCGAATTCCGGGCGAGCCATGCTGTAGCTGGAGCAATTGACGTGCACCGCCGGCCAGTTGGCGTGCTCGGGCTGGGCGAGGATCACCGCGATGCGGGTGAGCATGTACAGGTCCAGTCGACCGATCAGGCGCAGGCCTTCGACGTCCGGCAAAAACTCGCCCGGCGCAATCACCCGACCGCCCGGCTGATGCCAGCGGATCAAGGCTTCAAGGGCCAACAGTTCACCGGTTTCGACACTGACGATCGGCTGGAAATACGGCAGCAGCTCGTCAGTGCGCTTGAGCGCATTGCGCAAGGCCCCTTCCCGCTCGACCTGATCGTTCACCTCGCGGCGCACTTCCTGGTTGAACACCGCATAACTGTCGCGCCCGGCGCTCTTGACCCGGTACATCGCTGCATCGGCATCGCGCAGCAAGTCTGCCGGCTCGTTGTGGAACTGACTGTCGGCGCTGACGATGCCGATGCTGCAGGAGGAAAACACCTGATGGCCATTGATGAAAAACGGCAGGTCGAACGCCGCGAGGATCCGTTCGCCGATTTCGATCAGCGTCTCCATCGGAGCCTCGGGCGCCAACACTGAAAATTCATCGCCCCCCAGGCGGGCCAGCATGTCGGTTTCCCGCAGGCAACTGCGCAAGCGATGGGCGGCGTGCATCAACAGCAGGTCACCGAAATGGTGGCCGAAACTGTCGTTGACCATTTTGAAGCGATCCAGGTCGATGAACATCACCGCCAGTTGCCCGCCGTCGCTTTCGAAGTGCGACCAGGCGAGGTTGAGGCGCTGTTGCAGGTACGTACGGTTGGCCAGCCCGGTCAGGGCATCGTGGGAGTTTTCGTGTTGCAACTTGGCGTTGGCATGGTCCAGCTCGCGAGTCCGGTTCTGCACCCGGGCTTCGAGTTTGAGATTGGCGGCATGGATCGCTTCGGCGGCAGTACGGCGCGACAACGCCGTATCGATATGCCGTGACACGAAGGTCAGCAGTTCCTGGTCACGCTGGCTGTAGCTCACCTGCGAGGTATAACTCTGCACCGCCAGGACGCCGCGCACCCCATCGCCATCGAACAGCGGAATGCCGAGCCAGGAATAGGCCCGCACCGCCTCGTCGATTTCGATTTCACCCTGGGCATTCAGTCGATCAGCCTCATCGTAGTCAACCAGACAGGGTCGGCGCTGGCGGATCACGTACTCGGTCAGGCCCCTGCGCCCACGACGCGCCGTCGGGCAGACGGTCTGCCGCTCATCGACGTAATAGGGAAAGGTCACCTCGCCGGTGGCGTCGTCGAACATCGCGATATAGAAGTTCTGTGCGAACAGCAGATCTCCGACGATGCCATGCAGGGTCTGGAAAAACTCGGTCATGTCCCCTGGCTGGCTCGACAGCTCGGCAATCTGGAACAACGCGCTCTGCAGGTGCTCGGCACGCTCGCGCTCGGCCACTTCCTGGCGCAGGGCGTCGTTGACCGCCGACAACTCCAGGGTGCGCCGCATCACCGTCTGCTCCAGGTCCTCGCGGTGCAGAATCCGGTCCAGGGCCATGGCTACGTGGCGGGCCACCACCAGAAACAGCGCACGGTCTTCGGCGCTGTAGGTGCGAGACACCTCGTAGACCTGCATGGCGAGCATGCCAAACACTTCATCGGAAGCATTTTTCAACGGCGCGCCCATCCAGAACTCGGGACGATCACCCACGCAATAGAAGCGGCCTTCGGCCTGCGCCGCCAGAATCCCGGCCGAATCGATCAGCAGCGGCTGGCCGGACGTCAGCACCTGGCCGGTCAACGACAGGCGCTTGGGATCGAGGTATTCGTAGTTCGAGGACTCCAGGGCATCGACGTCGATTTTGTCGACGTAATACGGGTAGTCGATCTTGTGGGTATGCGGGTCGTAGAGCGCGAGGTAGAAGTTCTCGGCGTCGATCAGGCTGGCCAGCAACTGATGCACACCGACCAGGAACACTGAACGGTCGCGGGTCGAACTGGCCAGATAGGTAATTTCATACAGCACACGCTGGGTGATCTGTGCGCGGGCCAGGGTGTTGGTCTGCACCTGAATGCCCAGGCGCTGGGCAAACTCGGCCAGCGCCGGCTGCGCGTCATTGTCGAGCGGCGCCAGCAGCCAGCCGAGCACACTTTCGCCTTTGCCGGTCGGCCAGCGTTGCAAGCGCCGGGTGCGGCAAAAGGCGTCGAATTCTTCATTGGAAACGCTGGCGGGCCATTGCCCCTGTGGATCGCCCTGCCCGACCAGATACATTTGCTCGCCGGCGCGATAAACGGCCCATGCCGTGGTATGGGGCCAGTTCCGCGCGGAATCGAGCAGCTGTTCGATCATGTCGTCGTTGCCGGCGTATGCCACCGCGGCAGTCTCCGAATTCCCTATCAGTTGAGATGCGACCAGGTCGCAGTCGTTCGATTGCCGCGGCGAACCGGTCAATTGACGAAAACTCATCAGCGCTCCATGAGCCAGAAACTGGCGGTACTCTTTTTCTAATTGCTAGCAAAGTGCCGGTGTCCCTCCTCCTTTATAGCTTATGAGATCTTTTTTCAATCATTTTATTTCTGGCGGGAAGACGTATTCCCTGTAGGAGCGAGCCTGCTCGCGAAAAACCTCCGGGCGACGCGTTCATTCAGGCAGCCAGCGTTTTCGTTTACGTCCATCGCGAGCAGGCTCGCTCCTACAGTGGGACGCGGTTCATCGGCGTTTAACGAACGCTTCGAACGCGCCGCCGTAATCGGCATGCCAGCGTGACAGCGGCGGGCGGTTTTCCACGATATCGCCCGCGGCCCACAAGATTCGGCGTTCATCCAGTGCCCGGGGCACATCATTGTCCGGGCAGAGGATGTAGAAATCGCCGGCCTGCAGACGCTCCAGCATGAAGTCGACGGTCTGCTCCGAGGTCCAGGCCCCGGCCGGTTTGTCCTTGCGCCCTCCGGCCGCGAGTTCGGTGAAGACAAAGCCCGGGATCAGCAAATGGGCGTTGATGGCGCAACCCGGGGTGTTGCGCAACTGATGTTGCAGGGACTCGCTGAACACTTTCACCCCGGCCTTGGACACGTTGTAGGCCGGGTTGCCGGGAGGCGTGGTGATGCCCTGCTTTGAGCCGGTGATGATCACCAGCCCCGACCGCCCCTGCTCGACCATTCCCGGAACGAACGTCTGTGTGCTGCGAATGACGCCCCACAGATTGACCTCGATCATCTGCTGCCAGTTGGCGCTGTCGAGCGCCGTGGTCGGCGGCTGGATCCCGGCATTGCTCATCAGCAGGTCAACTGCGCCAAAACGCTCCAACACCGCTTTGCGCAAGTTGCCCAAGTCGGCGTCGCGACTGACATCAGCCTCGATGGCCAATACATCTTCGGCACCGGCACGGGTCAGTTGGGCAATCTGCTCGGCGGCATCCAGCAGTTTTTGCGCCCCCAGATCGGCAATGCACACGCGCATGCCGAGGGCGGCGAAGCGCTTGGCGGCGGCCAGCCCGATGCCGGCGGCACCTCCGGTGATGACGGCCACGGCGCCGGGCTTGAGCACGGGATGGGACATGGTCGGACTCCTCGTTCAAAAGGGATTTCGATCGTTGTTTATTCCAGACAGCCGGATGCGCCCAAGGGTTCGAATCCAGAGCCATCACACCCGGTTGCGCAGCCACTGCAGGAAGCCTTTTTTCTCGATAGCCTTCGGTTCCTCCTGCAGCAATGTCTGGGAGATTTGCAGGCGGAAGTCCATCAACGCCTTCATTGCCTCGCTGATGTCATGGCGGGCTTCCACGCAGGGCCGGAAGTATTCTTTTTCGATCCGGTATAGATAGCAGAACGTCAGGGCGGCGAAATCCGCCGGCAGTGCCTTGCCCGAGACAATCCCGGCTTCGCCGATCACCTCCCCCGGCCCCATGCGTCCGGCTTCGAACTTGACGCCTCCACGGCTCAGGGCCACCGTCACCACGCCGGACTCGATGATGTAGAGGATCTCGCTGATCTCCCCGCCCGGCAGGATCATTTCCCCCGGCTGGAAGGCTTGCCGGGTCATGTTCTGGCTGACCTTGTCCTTCTCTTCATCACTCAAGGTCGTGGAAAAGATGCTGGAGTGGTCGAGCAACGCCCGTGCCCGTGAATGGCGCACCGGTTCGGTGGTTTCCACCGTCGACAGCCAATTGATGCCGGCCGCCAGCAAATGCCGGTACGCCAGATCGAACAACTGATTGCGCACGGCGCGCTTCTGATCCATGGAAATCACGAAACCGCTGACTTCATATTCCACGCCGCCGCTGCCGGTGCTCTTGATCGTGACCTTGGGCGCGGGTTTGGTCAGCAGAATGCGACAGCCCTGAGCCGCCCGCTCCAGGGCATCGAACACCCGGTTGGGACGCACATGGGGACTGATCAGCAAACTGATGGAAACCCCGAACATGTCGCTGGGGCGACTGAAGTTGGTGATCTTGGCCTTGGCCGCCATCGAGTTGGGGATGACGATCATGCTGCCCTGGGAGGTTTGCAGGAAGGTGGCACGCCAGTCGATGTCGGTGACCCGGCCTTCGGTACCGTCGATGGCGATCCAGTCATCGATCTGATAGGGCTTAGTGGTGTTGAGGACGATCCCGGAAAACACATCGCTGAGGGTACTTTGCAGGGCCAGGCCGACAATGATCGCCAGGGCACCGGACGTCGCCAGCACGCCCTTGACCGGCAGATTGAGCACGTACGCCAGGGCGGCGATAACCGCAATCAGGAACAAACCGGCGCCGAGCAAGTCCTGGATCAAACGCCCGGTATGGCCGACACGCTGCATCATCACCGCGCCGATGATCACTGTCAGGGTGCGCGCGCCGAACAGCCACCAACCGATCTCCAGAACCGTCGCCGCCATCTGCAACGGCACGTTATCGCCAGCGGGCACCGGTTCCAGCGGGCTCAGGCCTTCGTTGAACAGTAGCAAGCTGTACAGAACGAAAATGATCAACCGCGTCAGCACCTTCCAGTTGTGCCGCCTGGAACTGATCACACGCCACATCACCGTATCGATCAGGATCAACACCAGGGCGCCGATCAACGGGCTTTCAGTGAGCATGGAAAGCATCGAGCACCTCCAGCGCGGCGCAATGACCAACCGCCGGCTGACGTCAAAATCAAGCCAGAGAAACCCTCGGAATATCTGACCTTGAAGGATAGCCAGCGCCCGCCGCCCCGTCCTTGTCGCCCGATTCAAGCGTGCCTGCGAACGCCTCGGCCAGACCAACGGTAATGCGCCTAATGGCAATGAGGCGATACTGGGCGCTGCGGTATCGAAGACGGTGTTTGTCATCAGGTTTACCAGTGGGTTCTGCCGGCCTTTCCCCGGCCCACTGCCCGACTCCCCAACCCGAGGTACTAAACAAAATGGCCAAGGCTGCCGATGTCGTTGTGCAATGTCTGGAAAACGAAGGCGTGGAGTTCGTGTTCGGAATTCCCGGCGAAGAGAACCTTGACCTGCTGGAATCCCTGCGCAAATCCCCGATCAGGCTCGTGCTGACCCGCCACGAACAGTCCGCCGGTTTCATGGCCGCCACTTACGGCAGGCTGACGGGCAAGACCGGCGTCAGCCTGTCGACCCTGGGCCCCGGCGCGACCAACCTGGTCACCGCCGGTGCCTACGCCTATCTGGGTGGCATGCCGATGCTGATGATCACCGGGCAAAAGCCGATCAAGAAGTCCAAGCAGGGCCGCTTCCAGATCCTCGATGTGGTCGGCATGATGCAGCCGCTGACCAAGTACACCCATCAACTGGCCTCCGCCGACAACATTCCGTCCCGCGTTCGCGAAGCCTTCCGCCTGTCTCTGGAGGAAAAGCCCGGCGCCGTGCACCTGGAGCTGCCTGAGGACATCGCCGCCGAACAGACCGAAAGCATGCCGATCCCGCCCAGCCTGGTCCGTCGCCCGCTGGCCGAGCACAAGTCCATCCAGGGCGCGGTGGAAAAACTCAAGGCCGCCCGCAGCCCGATCCTGGTGATCGGTGCCGGCGCCAACCGCAAGATGACCTGCAAGGTGCTCAAGCAACTGATCGACAACACCGGCATTCCGTTTGTCACCACGCAAATGGGCAAGGGCGTGGTGGATGAGCGCCACCCGCGCTTTCTCGGCAATGCCGCCCTCTCCGCCGGTGACTTCGTGCATCGCGCGGTCGAAGCGGCCGACCTGATCGTCAACATCGGTCACGACGTGATCGAGAAGCCGCCGTTCTTCATGGTGCGTGGCGGCACTGAAGTGATCCACATCAACTTCCGTTCGGCGGAAGTCGACCCGGTGTATTTCCCGCAGATCGAAGTGGTGGGCGACATCGCCAACGCGGTGTGGCAGATCGGTGAAGCGCTGCAAGTCCAGCCGCACTGGGACTTCAGCCGCCTGATGGCGATCCGCGAGGCCAACGAAGCGCAGGTCATCGAAGGCGCGGACGACAACCGCTTCCCGATCTACCCGCAGCGCTTCGTCGCCGACGTGCGTCGCGCCCTGCCCTCCGATGGCATCGTGGCGCTGGACAACGGCATCTACAAAATCTGGTTCGCCCGCAACTACAAGGCGCACAAACCCAACACCGTGCTGCTGGACAACGCCCTGGCGACCATGGGCGCAGGCCTGCCCTCGGCGATGGCGGCGAACCTGGTCTACCCCGATCGCCCGGTGGTCGCGGTGTGTGGTGATGGCGGTTTCATGATGAACAGCCAGGAAATGGAAACCGCCGTACGCCTGAAGATGAACCTGACGGTGATCATTCTGCGTGACGACGGCTACGGCATGATCCGCTGGAAGCAGGCGAACATGGGCTTCACCGATTTCGGCCTGGACTACGGCAACCCGGACTTCGTCAAATACGCCGAAGCCTATGGCGCCAAGGGCCATCGGGTGGACAGCGCCGAAGGTTTCCTGCCGCTGCTGGAACGCTGCATTGGTGAACCGGGGGTGCACCTGATCGACTGCCCGGTGGACTATTCGGAGAATGACTTCATTCTCAACAGCGAGCTCAAGCGCAGAAGTGCGTTGGTGTAGTTCGCCTGCACAGCATCAATCAACAACTGTAGGAGCGAGCCTGCTCGCGATGGGGCCGAGAGCGCCACGGGGTGTCAGGCTCTCAGCGTTATCGTTGGCCACCATCGCGAGCAGGCTCGCTCCTACAGGGTTTCGTATACACCTGATTCAGATATCCAGCACCAACGGCTCGCTGCCCTGCGCCGGCACGGCGCAGCAGATCAGCACCTCATCAGCGGCCAGTCCCGGTTCCGGGGTGTTCAGGTAATGCACCTGACCGCTGCTCATGCGGGTTTTGCAGGTGCCGCAGGAGCCGCCGCGACAGCTGAATTCCGGGCTCAGTCCTCGGGCTTCCGCCAGTTCCAGCAGTGTCCCGGTGCCAGGTTCCCAGCGTGCTTCCTTGCCTGAGGTGGAAAACAGCACCTTCACCGATTCAGTCGACACCGGCACCTGCTGCGCCGCCGGCACGCTGACTTCGGCGTCACGGACCAGCGTGGACGGGCCGAAGGTCTCCGCGTGAATGCGGTCGTCGGGAATGCGTATTTTGCGCAGGCCGTCGTACAGCGCCTGGGTAAAACTCCCCGGCCCGCACAGGTAGAAGTCGTAGTCATTGAGCGGCAGCAGGGTCTTGAGCAGCTCGACATCGATCCGCCCTGCCACGTCATAGCCGTCGCCGCCGCCATCGAGAGGTGGTTGGCTGACCACCCGCAGCACCTTGACCTTGTCCCCGGCCAGCGCCACCAGCTCGTCGACTTCCTTGCGAAAGGCCAGGTCGTCCACCGAGCGACTGCTTTGCACCACCCAGGTCGGGCGCATGCGATTGACGCGTTTGCCCTCGTACACCACCTCCCGCAGCATCGACAACAGCGGCGTCACGCCAACGCCCGCCGCGAGCAGCACCAGGGGACGGCGTTCGGAGGCGTTTACGGTGAAATGCCCTTGCGGCGCCCGCCCTTCGATCCAGTCGCCGACCTGAACCCGCTCATGCAGATGCGATGACACCAGACCGTCACGCTTGACGCTGATCCGCAGGAATTGATCCGAAGGTGCGCTGGAAACGCTGTAGGTGCGAATCGACGGAGCCTTTTGCCCTTCCAGCTGAATGCGTATGGGCAGATGTTGCCCCGGCTCGAACCCGGACAGGCCGACGCCATCGCCGGGCTCCAGATAGAACGAGCGAATGCTGCGGCTTTCATCGACGATGCGTGCCACCCGCAACGCGCGCCAGTGGGTACGCAGGGCTTCGGCCTGCAAACGCTCCGCGGCCTGCTCCCAGCTGCCGGTCATCATTGAGTTGGGCGAATCCCCTTCAGGCTTGTCCACCCAGCGCAACGGGATCGCCGCCTGGCGGTGAACAATGCGTTGCGGCCTGAAGCGCCACAGCCGCTCGGCGCCCTGGAACGCAGCAATTTCCGGATCGTCCAGCAGCACCTCGGCGGTCCCGCTCATTTGCAGCAGATCACCGTTCTGGAAGTCGATGAACAGCAACCCGGCGCGGGGATTGAGCAGGATGTTGCCCAGGGTGTTGAAAAACAGGTTGCCGGAGAAATCCGGAATGGTCAGCGCGCCGTCTTCCTCGATGCGCACAAAACCCGGCTTGCCACCGCGATGGGAAGCATCGACCTGGTTCTGGCCATCGCGCTCGACGTAAGTCGCGACATAAAAGGAATCGGCCGTTGTGGTCAGGCGCCGTACCAGCGGATCGGTCGCGGTCAACTCACGCGCGACGTCTTCGATCTGGTCAACGAATTCGTACTGGCGAAGATTGATGTAGCGCGGGCAATTGCCATAGGCCTGGGTCACGGCAATCTCGATGCCGTTGTCCAGTTGGTGCAGCACGTTGCCATTCATGCGATTGCGCCGACGGGTATGCAGTTCGATACCCAGCATGCCGATCGCATCGCCCTCCTGCATGCCCGCTTGCGCCGGGTCATTGGGCTGGGGCTCGAGTTGGATGTGCAGGCGTTCCGGCTCGGGGGAATGCATGAAACCGGGTTGCCCCGTACGGATCGTGGCCCACACATCGCCCTGGCGATCCACGGCACCGAGTATCACAAAGGGAAGTTGCGCATAGAACTCGCGATGCTGGTCCGGCATCCACGTGCGCGACATCTGTCGCTGGCCGACACCGACCATCATCTCCACCGCGCCGACTGAACGCTGCAAGGTCAACTCGCCTTCATGCCAGGGCGAGGGTTGCGCTTTCGTGACGTCATCCATCGGGTGTCTCCTTGCGCCAGTGACTGGGGAGTTACAACGTGAGCGCTATCTTCCTCCCGAAGTCCCCGCAGCAGAATCCGCACGGATTGCAATCCACTATTTCAGAAACTGAAATGACCGCTGCGCAATGTGCGATCCATGGCGCCGCCGGCAATGAAGTCAGCTGCCTTGTTCGTGGATCAGCTCGATCAGTGCCCGCAAGGCGGCGGGTATGTGGCGATGGCCGGAGTAGTACAGCGAGAGGCCCGCAGCGGCAGGCGTCCAAGGCTCCAGGACCTTCACCAGACGTCCTTCAGCCAGCTCGTCCTGAACATAAAACTCTGGCAACTGTGCCAGGCCTGCACCCTGCCGGGCCGCTTCGACCATCAGCAAAGGCGTGTCCAGCACCAAGGGCCCCTGCACCTCGACCGTAAAGGGTTGATTTTCACGAATGAACGACCAGGGCGATGCCACACCGCCAGGAAGACGTGCCCGTATGCAGGCGTGATTGAGCAGGTCTTCGGGAATCAGCGGCCGGGGATGCGAGGAAAAATAGCCGGGCGAGCCCACCACGGCCATCGGAATGTCCCGGGTGATGGGCACGCGGATCATGTCCCGTGGCACCCGCGTCCCCTGGCGCAGCCCCGCGTCGAAGCCTTCGGCGATGATGTCGACACTCTTTCCTTCGGTGGTGATATCCACCGTCATGCCCGGATGGCGCCGCAGGAACTTGAGCAGGATCGGTTGGAAAACCATGAGCGCCGCACCCAGCGAACTGTTGATGCGCAACGTGCCTGTAAGAACGGACTGATCTGCGTGCAGGTTTTGCATCGCGTGCTGGATATGGGCGACGGCAGGTTCTATCTGCTCGACGAAGCGTTGCCCGGCCTCCGTAAGGGAGACGCTGCGGGTGGTCCGATGAAACAGCCGCGTACCCAACCGCGCTTCCAGGCCAGCGACGGCATTGCTGACCGCCGTGGTGGACATGTCCAGGTCGGTGGCCGCTGCACGGAAACCCCGCCGCCGGGCGACGGCCAGCACCACTTCCAGTTCGATCAGGCCGGATTTATACATTGTCCCGATTACCTTGATAATTCATCCGCATTTGAACGGATTATCGGCACGATGACAAATCGATAGATTGGCCCCTCATCAGTACGACGATCCGGGGCGAATCATGTGGGACATCAGCGAGGCATACATCGACGGCAAGTTCGTGCCGGTACGGGGCACGGAAGTCATACAGATCATCAATCCGGCGACCGAAGCCGTGATAGGTACGGCCACCCTGGCCAACCGCGATGACGCACGGTTGGCAATCCACGCCGCCCGCCGCGCACAACGCACCTTCGCCCGGACCAGCAAGACCGAACGCATCGAGATGCTCAGGCAACTTCAGACTGCCGTATTGAGCAGTGCCGGGCAGATCCGCGATTCGGCCATCGAGGAGTACGGCGGCGTGTTCGCCCGTACCCAATGGGTCAGCCAGTATGCCTCCCAGTGTTTTGCCAATGCGGTGCAAACACTGGAGGACTACCCGCTGATTCGCACAGTCGGTACGGCGCAGGTCGTGATGTAGCCGGTGGGTGTCGCGGCATTGATCGCGCCCTGGAACAGCGTGGCCGGGACGATTTGCAGCAAGCTGGCCTCGGCCATCGCCGCCGGTTGTACCTCGGTGATCAAACCCAGTGAGCTGAGCCCCTTGCAGTCCCGGGTCATCGCCCAGGCGCTGCATAGCGCGGGCTTGCCGGACGGCATCTTCAACATGCTGTTGGGACGGGGCCAGGATGTCGGAGATGAATTGAGCACCCATCCCGACATCGCCAGGATTTCCTTCACCGGCTCTACGGCCACCGGCAAGCTGATCGCCCGCGCCGGCGTGCAAAGCATGAAACGCGTGAGCCTGGCCCTGAGCGGCAAGTCGGCGTCGATCGTGCTGGATGATGCGGACCTGTCCACCGCCATTGCACTGGCGATGAATGCCGCCTTCATGAACAACGGCCAGGCGTGCATTGCCGGCACACGGCTGCTGGTGCCGCGAATGCGCCTGGATGAGGTCATCGGCGCCGTGCAAGAGTTTGCCGCCACCTTGCGCGTCGGTGATCCCAATGATCCGCAGACCACCATCGGACCGCTGGCCAGCCTCGCCCAATACCAACGCGTTCAGCATTACATTCAGCGCGGTATGGCCCAGGGCGCCAGGTTGATTGTCGGTGGTGAGGGCCGCCCGGCCGGGCTGGAACAGGGGTATTTCGCAAGGCCCACGGTTTTCGCCGATGTCAGCGAGGACATGGACATTGCCCGAGAAGAGATTTTCGGGCCGGTGCTGTCGATCATGACCTATGACAGCGAAGAACAGGCCATCGAGATCGCCAATGGCACGGAGTATGGGCTGTACGCCTATGTGTTCTCGAGCAATCTGCAACGTGCCAGCCACATCGCTTCGCGGCTGGAAGCAGGCACCGTGATGATCAATCGGATCAACCCGGAGTTATTGGCGCCGTTTGGCGGGGTTAAGCAATCGCGGATTGGCCGGGAGTTCGGGGTGGCCGGGCTGGAGTCGTTTCTGGAGGCCAAGACTGTCGTAATGCCCCTGTAGGAGCGAGCCTGCTCGCGATGAGGTCTTGGCAGTCAACATCATTGTCGACTGTCCGGCCGCCATCGCGAGCAGGCTCGCTCCTACAGGGGACGCGTCGTTATGCCGGGACCGGCGCGTTGGCCGCGATCAGCCCGGCGCTGCGCAGTTCAGCCCAGAATGCCGCCGGGATCACCGCCTTGAGCGCGGCCACGTCTTCGGCGATTCGCTCCGGACGGCTGGCGCCTGGAATCACCGCGGCCACCGCCGGGTTGGCCAGGGAGAATTGCAGCGCGGCGGCCTTGATATCGACGCCATGGGCCTTTGCAATGCGCTTGATGTGCTCGACCTTCTGGATGATCTGCGGGCTGGCCTTCTGGTATTCGAAGTGCGCGCCACCGGCCAGGATCCCTGAGCTGTACGGGCCGCCCACCACGATCTCGACGTTCTGCGACTTGGCCTGGGCCATCACGCGTTGCAGCGCACGTTCGTGGTCGAGCAAGGTGTAGCGACCGGCGAGCAGCATGCCATCAGGACGGGCTTCTTCCAGATCCAGGGTCAGCTCGATCGGCTCGACGCGGTTGACGCCCAGGCCCCAGGCCTTGATCACGCCCTCGTCGCGCAGACGGTCCAGGACCTTGAAGGCACCGGTGCGGGCCTGTTCGAAGTATTGCAGCCACTGGTCGCCATAGAAGTCCTGGGCGATGTCGTGGATCCAGACGATGTCCAGTCGATCGGTCTTCAGGCGCTTGAGGCTGTCTTCGATGGAGCGCTCAGTCGCGTCAGCGCTGTAGTCGTTGACGATCTTGTTACGCAACCCGTGTTCGAACACACCGCTTTTTTCACCCAGGTCACGGGCGCTGTTGTCCAGCTCGTCGAGGATCACCCGACCGACCTTGGTGCTCAGCACGTAGTCGTCGCGCTTGTATTTTTGCAGCGCGTTGCCCAGGCGGATCTCCGAAAGACCGGCACCGTAGAACGGTGCAGTGTCGAAGTAACGCACCCCGGCGTCCCAGGCCGCATCAACGGTGGCCAGCGCCTCGGTTTCAGGAATGTCGCGGAACATGTTGCCCAGTGGAGCGGTACCGAAACCCAACACGCCTGGCAATTTGTCTTTCAAGCTCATTTTTCAATCCTCTGGATCTGTCGAGTGATCGCCGGTGGCGACCGTTGAGCAGATCCTAGATTGCGCAACACAGACCGTCCAAGACACAATAAGCCACACTTGAGACCTCGCGAGCATCACCATGATCGATCTACGCCAGCTGCGCTATTTCATCGTCACCGCCGAAGAGGAACATGTGGGCCGCGCCGCCGAACGGTTGCACATTTCCCAGTCACCCTTGAGTCGGCAGATCGCCCAGCTTGAAGAGCGCCTCGGCCTGGTGCTGTTCGAGCGCAGCCAGCAGCGTATCCGCCTGACCACCGACGGACGGACCTTCCTCACCGAAGCCCGCGCCCTGCTCACCCACGCCAATCGCCTGGAGTCGCTGGGCAAGCGCCTGGGTCGCGGTGAGGAAGGCGGGCTGTGTATCGGCTATATCGAAAACGCCATGCACGCCAATGTGCTGCCGGCGGCCCTGCGGGAAGTGCGCGAGATACGTCCCGGCGTACACATTGCCCTGCACCACTTGAGCTCGGCGGATCAGCTCGAAGGCTTGCGCCAGCGCAGCCTGGATGTGGCACTGGTCAGCGAGCCACCGGGTAACGATGACCCGGAGCTGACGCATTTCCAGCTGCTGGAAGACCCGATGCTGCTGGCATTGCCGGCCAATCACCCGCTGGCGGGCACCGAGCGCCTGTTGCCGACGCACGTGCAGGATCTGGACTGGATCGGTGTGAAGTACAGTCAGGGCGAGAATCACCACGCCGATTTCGTCGCGGCGTGCATCCGCGCAGGGTTCACCCCGCAGATCCGCCTGGAGGCTGCCGAACCCTACACCGCCCTGGGGCTGGTGGCGGCCGGACTGGGTGTGGCCATGACCCAGAAAAGCCTGAATCAGGCAGCCCATCCAGGAGTGGTGTTCCGCGAACTGCCCTGGCTGACCTTCACCATGCCGCTGTGGGTGGCCTGGCACCGGGTCACCCTGCGGCCGCTGGTGGAGACTTTCCGGGTGATTCTCACCGGCCCGGAGCCGGCGCCTTTTGTTGCCCCACCACAAACCATCGCCAGCACACTCGCCCCCCTGTAGGAGCGAGCATGCTCGCGATGGTCGTCAACGATGACGCGGGCTTTTGATCGTTCCCACGCAGAGCGTGGGAACGATCAACACACGGAAGATGAGTTACGCCAATGGCGAAAACGCCGCAGGCAGGTAGATCGACGAACGCATGTCGCGCAGCTGCGGGCCGGAATTTTCCGGAGGCCACACGCCATCCGCCACCGCCTGGGTGCGTACTTGCAGGCGCTGCTCCAGGTTGGCCCAGGGCCAGATGTGCAGGTAACGCGGCAAGGCGCCGTCGGTGGCATAAAACGCGGCGTACACCGGTGAATACTGTTCGGCGGTGCGCGCCTCGATCGCCTTGGCCCAGCCATCGAGGGTCGGTTGCAGGCCGGCGCTGATCAGGTCGTAGACCCGCAGTTCGTAACAGGGCCCGTGCTTACCGGGACTCAGAGGCTTGAGGAACGGAAACAGGCTGTAGTTTTCGATCCGCAGATCGGTGATGAATTCGTTGATACCAAAAGCACGGCCATCGAGCAAAAAGCGCTCCCGCTCCGCTTGCCGCGCGCCTTCGTCGGCAAAGCCGCGCAACAGGGCAATCTGGTTCAACTGGCCGATTTCCGAGGCCCAGCAACCCATCAGGGTGCCGCCAACCTCGGGCTCGGCCAGTGCCGTTTCAATCCGCGCCAGCGCTTGCGCGACAGTACGAACCTTTACCGTGAAGGTGATCAACTCGAATAACCGCATGGCGTACTCCGGCCAATTTAGATAGCCGGCAGCCTATGGCAACGGGTTGCGCGGCGGTATTCGAGCGATCACCCTGCGCCTAAGTGATTTCTTTAGCGCCCTGCCCTAGTTCGGGTCCAGCAACCCACCACTCCAGTTTCGCGACTGCCGGGTACCGGTAAACTTCGCCACGCCCATGCCCTGGCCGATCAGGCGATCCCGGTAGCGCGTGACCAGGCGCCCGGTCTGTTCGGCATGGAGCACCACTTCCGAAGACGGATCGCCGGGGCGGCGCAGGATTCGTGCGAAGCGCTGGCCTTCTTCTACAAGATCGCCCAATTCCCTCTCGAAGATCAGCACTCCGGGCTGCGGCGCCAGGATGGTTTCCATGTGACCCATTTCAACCGCCTCCACAGGCCAGTCCGCGGGCGCCGGCGAATCATCAATCACCCCGTAGCCGCACAGCCACGCATAGAGGCCTTCGGCATCCTGCTCGGCGAAACGATCATTGACGTCGCCCTGCCCGCGCAACTCCAGGGTCGCGGCCATGTGTCGGTCGGCGCTGCCTTCACGCAGCCACGGGGCAATGATGGTTTCCTCGAAGGAGCCGTCCCCGCCCTCATCCCAGATGATCGCCACGTCCATCTTCATCGCCACCGCCAGATCGCGGCCACGGGGCCAGAAGCTGCGGTGCACGTAGAGGTAAGGCAGTGCCTCGTCATCGGTATGCAAATCGAGCATCACATCGGCGGTCGCGGCCAGTTGCACCAATTGCTTTTGCCAGTGTTCGACGACGGTCGAAGGTTGCGCCTTGGCGGCCGACTGGTCGAAGCCACGGTTGAAGTTGTGCCCGGTGGCGTCGTGGTGACGGCCCAGAATCCGGCCCTGGCGAAACTGACCGATACCCAGCGGATTGGCCTGGGGCACCACGGTGACACTGCCCTTGATCCGCCCTTGCTGCTCGGCCACCTGCAGGCGTTGCATCAGCAGGTGCAGCACCAGCATCCCGGCGATTTCATCGGCATGCACTCCCGCCTGCAGATGCACGGTCGGCCCGTTGCCGCTGCCGGTGTAACGCCAGGCACCGACCTGAACCGCATCGCCGTTATTGTTGTGAACGTTGAACGAGACATCCTGCGCCATGCCATTGCCCTCCTGTCTGTGTGTCAAAAGCGTCGTCGTGAACGAGACTGGTGATTGAACGGGTGTTCAACTAAGCTCGCCAACATGAGCGATCATCAGGAATTCCCCGTGACCACCACCCCACCGAAAAACCGCCGCGCCGAAGCCGATGAACGCCGTGAATCACTGGTGGCCGCGGCCTTGCGCTGCCTGGTGCGCGACGGTCACGCCGGCCTTTCCGTGCGCCGCATCGCCACCGAAGCCGGTGTGTCGGTAGGCCTGCTCAATCATCATTTCGGCAGCATCGACGCGCTGATCGCCGACACCTACCAGAAGCTCGCCATCGAGCTGACCACCGCTCTGCGCCATGAAATCGAGCAGGCCGGCACCCCGGCGCAAAAGATGGATGCGTTCCTTGTCGGGTCTTTTTCACCCCGGGTCATGGACCCGCAATTGCTCGGAGCCTGGGTGGTGTTCTGGAGCCTGATCCGCCACTCCGAACACGTCAGCCAGTCCCACGAAAAAAGCTACGGCGCCTACATCGACCTGCTGTGCCAGTTGCTCGATGACCTGGCCACCAGCGAGGGTTTCAAGATCCACGACACGCGCCTGGCCGCCATCGGCCTATCGGCGATGCTCGACGGCCTCTGGATCGAGTGGAGCCTCAACGCCGAGACCTTCAGCCCGGCCAACGGGCTGCACATCTGTCGCTGCTGGATAAAGGGACTGCGAAACGGAGCATTCGACACCGACGACGTCCTGTGAGGCGTGCCGTCCGAAAATCATCGCCAGGGTGCCACTGACCGCAATCAGCCCGGCACCGATCATCAGCGACACATCCATCAGCGTGCCCCACACCACGCTCGACAGCAGGAACGCCCAGATCAGCCCGGTGTATTCGAACGGCGCCAGCACCGTCGCCGTGGCACGCTGGAAACTGGCGAACAGCAAGAACTGCCCCGCTCCCCCCATCAAGCCAGCGGCGAGCATGCCCAGCCAGGCCGGCAGCGGCGTCGGGGTGTGGGTCCAGGGCAACGCCACGGCCATGCAGATCACGAACACCACATTGGTAATCAGCATCTGCTCCAGCACCGAGGTCTGGTCATCCACCTGGCGCAGCTGGATGTAGGTAAAGGCCCAGAACACCGCCGCCAGCAGCGTCAGGACAATCGGCACCGGATCGGCCATGTTGTTGGGACGACAGGCAATCACCACGCCGATAAAGCCGAGAATCAACGCGAACCACTGCCAGCGGTTGACCTGCTCCTTGAGAATCGTCGTCGCCAGCACCGTGACCATGATCGGCGCCGAGAAATAGAGGGTGGTCATTTCCGCCAGGGTCAGGTCCCGGGCCGCCGTGTAATACAGCAGCCAGGCGGCAATCGACAGCAGGCCGCGCACCACCAGCAAGCGCCGGCTGGGGGAGCGCCACGCCCGCTGGACCAGCGCGGTGCGCCCGGCCAGCAAACAGGCGCCCGCCACCACCACGGCACGCCAGAACAGAATGGTGAACACCGAATAGCCGTCCACCAGCCACTTGATGCCCGCGTCCTGCAAGGACAAAAAGGCGTAGCCGAACACGCACAGGCCAATGCCTTGCAGGGAGCGGTCAACCCGTGGCTGGTTCATCAGGCGGACCTGCGCACCGGGGTGCCCCGGCGTTCGGCAAAGGCAAACAGCGCCTCGATCAGGAAGGTCAGGCACACGTAGACCCCGGCCACCAGCAGCAGTGGCTCGTACACTTGCAGGGTCTGCGCCCGCACCACGTTGGCCGCGCCCAGCAGGTCGATGACCGCGATGGTCGAAGCCAGTGCCGTGGACTTGAGCAACATCACCGTCTCCCCGGCCAGGGTCGGCAACAGCAGGCGCAGCGCCCGGGGCAAACGCACCCGCAACAGCGACTGGCGTGGGGTCATGCCGAAGGCCGAAGCGGCTTCCATTTCACCCTTGGGCACCGCCAGCAGGCCACCGCGAATCACTTCGCCGACGTAAGCCCCCACCGACACCACCAGGGCGAAGACGATGTACCAGTAGCCGTCGCGCATGTAAGGCCAGAGGAAACTGCCGCGTATCAACGGAAACTGCGCAAAGAGACTGCCCAGGCCGTAGTAGAAGATGTAGATCTGGATCAGCAGCGGCGTACCGCGCGTCACGCTGGTGAAGAGCAGGCTGACCTTGGCGATCAGCTTGTTTTTGGAAATCCGCGCCAGTGCCACGAGGATCGCCATGACGAACCCCAACACGCTGGAAATCAGCAGGATGGCGATGGTCGTTTGCAGCCCTCGCACCAGCAGCGACGCGTATTCAACTATCCACGCTGGAATCATTTTTGTTCTCTCAGCTGTGCATTCGGCCGGTTCAATTCAGTCAACAACAGGCATCCAGCGACGAATGCGTCGCTCCAGCCGTCCCGACAAGTAGTTGGATGCCAGCGTCACCGCGTAATACAGCGCCGCCGCCGTGAGGTAGAACAGCAGGTATTGACGCGTCGACCCCGCGGCCTGCTTGGCGGTGTACAGCAGCTCGTTGGTGCCGACCACGCTGATCAGCGCGCTGTCCTTGATCAGGTTGATCCACAGGTTGGCCATCCCCGCCATCGCATACGGCGCCATGATCGGCAGCGTGACCCGCCGGAACAGGCCGAAGCCGTGCAGGCCGAAGGCTTTGCCCGCTTCGATCTGGCCAAAGGGAATGGCCTGGATCGCCGCGCGGAAGATCTCCGAGGCATAGGCGCCCTGCACCAGCCCCAGCACGAGGATCGCCGCCAGTGGTCCGCTGACGTTGACCGCGTCATAGCCCATCGACTCCATCAACCGGTTCAACAGCATGGAACCGACGTAGAACAGCAGCAGGATCATCAACAGTTCGGGCACGGCGCGAAACAGTGTGGTGTAGCCCCGGGCCAGAGCCGCAATCGGTTTGGGCGCGCTGAGTTTGAGGCAGGCCAGGATCAGTCCGACGATCAAGCCGACCACAAAAGCCCCGGCCGATATCTGCAGGGTCATCGCCAGACCCTTGAGCAACGCAGTGCCCCATCCCTGTTCGCTGAAACCGATCATCTCGAACATTGTTGGCATTTCAGTCTCCGACCTTCAATTCAACCCGTCCCCCTGTGGGAGCAAGGCTTGCCCGCGATGGGGCCCACGAGAACGCCATCGCGGGCAAGCCTTGCTCCTACAGGGATCTTTGTTTGTGTTTAGAACGCCGGTTTCACGTTGATACCGAAGTAGCTCTGGGACAGGTCGTCGTAGTCTTTGCTGGCCAGCAGTTCGGTGATGGCCTTGTCGAGCTTGGCCTTGAGTGCGGTGTCTTCCTTGCGAATGCCGGCGCCCACGCCCTTGCCGAACAGAGGGTCGTACGGCACGTTGGTGATATACGCCAGGTCCTTGGCATCCGGCGTCTTGACGAAGGCGGCCATGGCAGTGCCATCAGCCATTTGCATGTCGATGCGGCCGGCAATCAGGTCCGCGTTGACCGAATCCTGGGTGTCGTAATACTTCACATCGGCAATTTTTTCGCCGTAGGCCTTCAGGTAGCTGGCGCTTACCGTCGAGTTCTGAACACCAATGGTCTTGCCCTTCAGGTCATCCGGGAATTTGCTGAGGGTGGTGCCCTTCGGCGCAACCACCGCAACCGCCGAGTCGTAGTAGGCCTTGCTGAAGGCGATCTGTTTTTCACGCTCCTCGGTCACCGACATCGAGGAGAAAATCACGTCGATCTTTTTCGCCAGCAACGACGGAATGATCCCGTCCCACGCCACTTCCTTGATCTCGCACTCGGCTTTCATTTCGCTGCACAGCTTGTGGATCAGGTCCACTTCAAAGCCTTTCCACTCACCGTTGGCCTGTTTCTCGGTGTACGGCGGATAGGGTTCGGCCGCGACCGCGAAGCGGATCGGCTGGGCTTGCGCTGCACTCATACCGGCCAGCATCACTGCCGCCACGCCGGTGATCCAGGTTGCCAAACGTCGATTTCCCATGGTTGTTGCCCCGTCTTTTGTTGTTTTTAGCGAGTCTGATGAGCGTTGACGAACTGTCGGCAACGCTCGCTGCGTGGGTGTACGAACACATCGTCCGGCGTACCGGTTTCCTCGATCAGGCCTTGATGCAAGAAGGCGACTTTGGAAGAGACATCGCGTGCGAAGGCCATTTCATGGGTCACCAGGATCATGGTCCGGCCTTCTTCGGCGAGCGAGCGGATCACCCGCAGCACTTCCCCGACCAGTTCCGGGTCGAGTGCCGAGGTGGGTTCATCGAACAGCATGACCTTGGGCCGCATGGCCAGGGCCCGGGCAATAGCCACGCGTTGCTGCTGCCCCCCGGAGAGAAACGCCGGGTATTCGTTGCGCTTGGCCGCCAGCCCCACACGTTCGAGCAGCGCTTCGGCGCGTTCGGTGGCCTCGGCCTTGCTCTCGCGCAGGACCTGGGTCGGCGCTTCGATGAGGTTTTCCAGCACCGTGCGATGGGGCCAGAGATTGAAGTTCTGGAACACCATGCCCAGGCTCGAGCGGATCCGTACCAGTTGCTTGGCATCCGACACCAGCGGTGCGCCAGGACGGGTGTGGTTCAGGTGAATGCTTTCGCCGTCCACCAGAATGCGTCCCTGGTCCGGCACTTCGAGCATGTTGATGCAGCGCAGCAAGGTACTTTTACCCGAGCCGCTGGCGCCGATCAGCGAAATCACGTCGCCTTCGCGGGCGGTCAGCGACACGCCCTTGAGCACTTCGATATTGCCGAAGCGCTTGTGCAGTTTTTCCACCTCGATCATGGTCCGCACCGTCGCTGGCTGGACGATCGGTTCACTGGTCACGCGGGCGATCGCAGGCTTGGGCGCTTCATCCTTGAGCACCAGGAGAAAATCGCGAATACGCTTGCAGGCTTCGGTCAGGCGCTCTTCGCCAGAGGTGAAGGACAGGCGCACAAAACCCTGGGCCGGTTCACCGAAGGCAGCGGCATCGAGCACTGACACCTTCGCCTCGCGCAGCAGCCGCCAGGCGAACTCCAGCGAGGTCAGGCCGGTGCCGCGTACATCCAGCAGGACAAACATGCCGGCATCGGGCTTGAGTACGGTAATCGGCTCGCAGCCCGCCAGCCCCGCCACCACCAGGTCGCGACGGCGCCTATAAATGTCGCGCATGCCGTGGCTGACTTCATCGTGGGCCAGCACCGCCTTGAGCGCGGCCTCCATGCAGAACCCCGGCAAGCCGTAGAGCATGCTCAACACCAGGTTTTCGGCATGGGCGACCAACGCCGGGTCGGCGATGATCCAGCCGATGCGCCAGCCGGTCATGGCGTGGGACTTGGACAGGCTGCCGATCACCACGCAGCGCTCGGCCATGCCGGGTAGCGCCGCCAGGCTCAAGTGCTCACGTTCGAAGGTCAGGCTTTCATAGACTTCGTCCACCACCACCCACAGGTCATGGGCAATGGCCAGGTCGGCGATGGTTTGCAACTCTTCGCGGTTGAGCACCACGCCCGTGGGGTTGTTCGGGTTGGAGAGGAATATCGCCTTGGTCCGTGGGGTGATCGCCTTGGCCAGCACCGCGGCGTCGAGGCGGAAGTCATCGTCCGCCGAACACGGCACCCGCACCAGCGTGGCGCCCGAAGCCTTGAGGGTGGCCTCGTAGGTCACGTACATCGGGTCAAGGGCGATCACCTCGTCGCCGGCACTGAGCAGGCACATCGAAGCGGTGAACAAGGCGTTCTGCGCCCCGGCCACGGTGATGACGTTTTCGGCTTGCAGCTCGCGCCCGAACAGTTTGGCGTAACGCCCGGCGATGGCCTCGCGAAGCGCCTTGCGGCCGGCGATTTCGGTGTAGTGGGTGTCACCTTCGCGCAGCGCTTCGATGGCGGCATCGGTGATGAAGTCGGGCGTGGGAAAATCCGGGTCGCCGACACTGAGAATGATCACATCCTCACCGCGTCGTCGCGCATCGAAAGCCGCGTAGTGAATATCCCAGGCCGCTACACCTTGACCTGAGATCCGCTCAACAAAGGGTGAAAACCGCATGCCAGTGCCTCGTTCAAAATGAAGAAACGCAAGCCCGCAACCAGCCGGGAGAGAAGGTGAAAAGAACATAATCCAAGCTGAACACTCGTTCAACAGAAAACTGATGAAGATGCGCGTTCAGCGCAAACAGGTCGTTTTTAAAACATTGGCGGCGTTTTTTATTCGTTTGACCGTTCAATCAATCCTGTAGGAGCGAGCCTGCTCGCGATGAACCAGAGAACACCGCGGGGCATCAGGTCCCTCTCGTCATCGTTCACGACCATCGCGAGCAGGCTCGCTCCTACAGGGGGTCTATGCTGCTGTGATATTCCTTGGTCGGAAGCGCACGATGCGTCCAGGTCTGAACCGATTTTTGTTGTGTGCCGCCCTTGCCCTAGGCGGCTGTGTTCGGTTGGGTCCCGACTTCCAATCACCCGCCGAGCCCTGGGTCGATCACTGGAATACGCCCAACCTCGACCACGCCAGCCAGCGGGCGCTGCAACCGGACATTCGCCAGTGGTGGGAGATTTTTGCCGACCCGACTCTGAACCAATTGATCGCCGAAGCCGACGCGAATAACTCCAGCCTGAGAATTGTCGGCCTGCGGGTCATGGAAGCGCGTGCGCAGTTGGGCATCGCCGAAAGTGGCCGTTACCCGCAACTGCAACAGATCAGCGCCGACAGCGTGTATGTCCACCGTGATCAGTACGGTGGGCGCAACCCGGTCGACAGCCGTTTCTGGCAGCACAGTGCCGGTTTCGATGTGGGCTGGGAACTGGATTTCTGGGGCCGCTTCAGCCGTGCCATCGAGGCCTCCGATGCCAGCTATTTCGCCGCCGAGGCCAACTACGACGACGCCCTGGTTCTGCTACGTGCGCAGGTGGCCGACAGTTACTTTGCCCTGCGCACCACCCAGGCCCGCCTGCGGGTCGCCGAGGAAAACGCGCGCCAGCAGGAGCGCAATTACGAGATCACCGAAAAGCTGTTCAAGAGTGGCCAGACCGCCGAACTCGATCTGCAACAAGCCAAGACCCAATACCTGGGCACCTTGAGCAGCATCCCGGTCCTGCAGGATCAACTGGTGCGTTTGCGCAATGCCCTGGCGGTGCTCATCGGCCAGCCGCCGGGCGAGCTGCCGCTGGTGGTGGAGAACAACAGCTTGATTCCGCTGGTGGACCGCGCCGTGCTGCAGGATGTGCCGGCGCAACTGCTCTTGCGCCGCCCCGACGTGCGCGCCGCCGAGTTGAACGTCGCCGCGCAGTCGGCGCTGGTGGGCGTCGCCGAAACCGATTTCTACCCCTCGCTGAGCCTGCTCGGCAGTATTGTCTGGTCCGCCGATACCTTGAGCGGCAGCTCGCGCAGCCTCGACCTGATCGGCGGCCCGAGCCTGCGCTGGAACGTGTTCGATTACGGGCGCATCAGCAACAACGTGCGAGTGCAGGATGCGCGCCTGCAACAGCTGATCGAAGCCTATCGCGACAAGGTACGCCAGGCCGCGCGCGAGGCGGACGACGCCGCCAACGGCCTGACCCAGGCCTTGCAGCGCGAGCGCATCCTGCGCGAGGCCGAAGGCGCGGCGAAGCGCTCGCTGGAACTGGCCAACGCGCTGTATCGCGAAGGTTATTCGGACTTTCAGCGGGTGCTGGATGCCCAGCGCGCCCTGCTCGATACCCAGGACAGCTATCTGGTCAGCCGCAACGACGCGGTGAGCAACGTGATCGCCTTGTACAAGGCCCTTGGCGGTGGATGGTACAGCGCCCAGGCCAAAATCGATCCGGCCACGCGCCGGCAAATGGAACAACGCACCGACTGGGGCAACCTGCTGTCCGAGCCCCAACCCGCCGCCTCCTATCCCAACCCGGTAACCCACCATGACTGACGCCGCGCCTCCCTCCTCCGACGCCCCGCCGCCAGCACAACCCGCCACCGACCCGACAAAAAGCGGGGTGAAATGGGTGTTGCTGCTGATCGTCCTCAGTCTGACCTGGTATTTCCTCGCCGATCGTTTCACGCCCTACACGCAGCAGGCGCGGGTAGGTGCCTTCGTGATTCCGGTGGCGGCGGAAGTGGCCGGCCGGGTGATCCGTGTCAACGTGCGCAACAACCAGGACGTCAAGGCCGGGGAAGTGATCTTCGAGATCGATCCGCAGCCCTACCAGATTGCTGTCGACCGCGCCCGCGCCGACCTTGAATCGACCCGCCGACAGATCGGCGCCAGCACCGCCGGCATCGCCTCGGCGCAGGCCAACCTGCGGGCGGCTCAGGCCAATGAACTCAAGGCCCGCCAGGACAATCAGCGACTGGAAGGCTTGTACCGCGAAGACCCCGGCACCATCTCCGTACGCCTGCTGGAAGTGTCGCGGGCCAACCACGAAGCCGCTGTCAGCAAGGTCGCCGCGGCCCGTGCAGAAGTGCAGCGCGCCCGTGAAACCGAAGGCGGCAGCGAGGAGGACAACGCCAAACTGCGCAGCGCTGCCACCGCCCTGTCAAAGGCCGAACTGGACCTGTCCAACACCCAGGTGCGGGCTCGCTCGGCGGGACTGATTACCGATTTGCGCAACGATGTCGGCCAGTTCGCCGCCGCCGGCAACCCGGTCATGACCCTGATCGCGATCCATGATGTGTGGATCAGTGCCGACATGACCGAGAACAATCTGGGCCTGGTCAAACCCGACACACCGGTGTCGATCGTGCTCGATGCGTTGCCCGGCGAAGTCTTCCAGGGGCGAGTGCGCAGTCTCGGTTACGGGGTCAGCGTCGGCCAGCCGGCCGCCCCTGGCACATTGCCCACGGTGCAGAACAGCCGCGACTGGCTGCGTCCGGCGCAGCGCTTCCCGGTGATCATCGAGTTTTCCGCCGAGTCCTTGGCCATGCTCAAGGACAACCGCTCCATCCGTGCGGGCGGCCAGGCCGAGGTGATGGCCTTTCCTTCGGAGGGCAATGTGCTCAATCCGCTGGGGCGGATCTTCCTCGGCCTGATGAGCTGGCTTTCGTATGCCTACTGAGCGCTCGCCACGGGTCCAGCGTGCAGCACGCCTGGCCACCGGCACCGCGCTGTGCCTGGCCGCCAGTTATGGCCTGGCGTTGCCGATTCCGTTTCTGGCACCGGTGTTGTGCGCGATGCTGCTGGTGTCCCTCAACCGCCCGTTGTCGTTCAAGGCAGCCATCGTGCTCGGGTTGGTGGCGATGCTCACCACCGGCATCGGCCTGCTGCTGATTCCACTGCTGCGTTATTACGGGTTCAGTGGCGTGCTGTTGATCGGGCTTTGCCTGTTCGCGGTGTTCGGCTTTGGCTTGAGGGGCGGCAATGCCCTGATCGTGACCTTGCTGGTGATCGGCCTGACCATGATTTCGTCGGCGGGATTTGCCGACTTCGACCTGGCGTTGACGGTCATCAAGGCACTGGTCGCCGGGCTGCTGTTGGCGATCATGGTGGGCGTGGTCAGTCACGGGTTGTTCCCGGAACCGACCAACGCCCCTTCCCCACCTGCCGCCCCACCCTTGCCGGAAAACGAAGTCCACCGGGTGGCGTTACGCGCGACCCTGATCGTGATCCCGGCGTTCCTGCTGGCGCTGATCGACCCGGCCAGCTACCTGCCGATCGTGCTCAAGGCGGTCAATCTGGGGCAACAGAGCTCGACGACTTCGGCCCGCAGCGCCGGCCGCGAACTGCTGGGCTCGACGTTGCTCGGCGGGCTGCTGGCGATCCTGTTCTGGAGCGCACTGAGCCTGTTCGTGCACCTGTGGATGTTCTTTCTGTGGATGCTGCTGTTCGGCCTGATCCTGGCGCGCAAGCTCTACGGTCTTAGCCCCGGCCGCTGGAGCCCCGGCTTCTGGATGAACACCTTGATCACCCTGATCATTCTGCTGGGGCAGTCGGTGCAGGACAGTGAAGCCGGCAAGGACGTGTACACCGCGTTTGCGGTGCGCATGGCGTTGTTTATTGCGGTGACCTTGTATGCGTGCGTGATGGTGCATGTGCTCGAGCAGCGCCGAGTTCAAAAATCACACCGTCTCCTGTAGGAGCAAGGCTTGCCCGCGATGGCGCTCTCACGGACGCCATCGCGGGCAAGCCTTGCTCCCACAGGATGTGTGTGTGCGTTCAGGGATTGACCTGATAACCCTTGCCCTGCAGGCAGCTTGTGTAGGCCGTCGCCGTGTTGGCGGAATTGGTCTTGTTTTGCGCCCGGCGTTCCTGGCGCTGGCGTGCCCCGCCGACCACGGCGCCTGCCGCAGCGGTTTGTTTGGCCTGGTTCTGGCGATAGTTTTGCTGCCTGTCGCTGTCCACGCGATCATAAATTTCTTCGTGCTGATTGCCGCGTATCTGGGCGGCGGTTGCTCCGGCAGCGGCGCCGGCCATCGCGCCCTTGACCCGCCCGCCCGAAGGCGTGGTGGACGTCGAAGCCGTCTGGCTGGCGGCGATGTTGTTGCACTCGGCGATATCGGCCTGAGTCTGTTGCGAACTCTGCCCCTTGAGCGGTACCACCGATTGCGCCCATCCCTGGACACTGAAAACCGACACAACGAGGCAAAGGCCGACGAGCGGCAACCTTTTCATGATGTCCTCCGAAATGAGCGTGACTCACCCCGAAAGAGTGTAGTTCAGCCCTCC